>NZ_JBVKBW010000007.1:128648-297894 GCF_055635295.1 Streptomyces sp. NPDC111520
GGGCACCCTGTTCGAAGGCCCAACGGGGTTGCACCGAAGGGGCCAGACCCCAAAAACACCAGGGCCGCCACGCTCCCCCCCCCAAAAAGACCCCCGGCGCCCGTCGCCGTACGGGTCACCGCTGCCCGGTCAGGGAGCGCAGCAGTAGTAGCGCGATGTCGTCGGTGCGCCGCCTGCGTTCGGCGGTGAGGGCGAGCACGCCGTCGGCGACCCGGTCCAGCGGCAGCCCGCCGGCCGCGCGGAGGTGGTCCGCGAGGCCGGCGAGCTCGGTGTCGACGTCCGTTCCCGGACACTCGACGAGCCCGTCGGTGTACAGCATGAGCACCGAGCCCGGCGGGAAGGGGAACTCGACCGTGCGGTAGACCGCCTCGGCGTCGATGCCCAGTAGAGGCCCCTGGGCGAGGTCGAGCGCCCGCACCCGGCCGTCCGGCTCCCGCAGCAGGGGCAGCGGGTGGCCCGCGCCCGCCGCCATCGCCCGCTCCCCGTCGGGGTCGAGGTGCAGGTAGAGGCAGCTGGCGAGGAGGTCCACGTCCAGCTCGAGCAGCAGCCGGTTGGTGCACTCCATCACCTGGCCCGGGGACTGCCCGACGGCGGAGTACGCCCGCACCGCGGTGCGCACCTGGCCCATCAGGCCGGCCGCGGTGACGTTGTGGCCCTGCACGTCGCCGATCACGGCGGCCGGGCGGTCCCCGACGCGCAGCAGGTCGTAGAAGTCGCCGCCGATGTCCATCCCCTCGGTGCCCGCGAGGTACCGTGCGGCCGCCTCGAGGCCGGGCAGCTCCGGCAGGCTCCTGGGCAGCAGCGCGGACTGCAGGCCGTGGGCCAGCCGGTGCTTGGCGTCGTAGAGCCGGGCCCGCTCCAGTGCCTGGGCGATCAGGCCGCCGAGGCTGGTGAGCAGCGCCCGCTCGTCGGCCCCGAAGCGGTGCGGCCGCGGGTACCCGAGCACACAGGTGCCGACGGGGCGGCCGGAGGCGATCAGCGGGAGGTAGGCCCACGCCGCCATGCCGTCCCGGACCGGAGGACGGTCGGGGAAGTGCTCGCGCATCTCCCGCTCGGACTCCAGGAACGCCGGCGCGCCACTGGCCAGCACCTGGGCGGCGGGCGTCGGCAGGGACATCGCCATGCCGTCGTAGCGGTCGACGATCGCCGGATCGCGGTAGCCGCGGTGACCGAGCACGCGCATCCTCCCCGCCTCAGGGGCGACCACGGCCACCACCCGGCTGCCGACCGCGGGCATGATCTCCTCGGCCACCAGGTCGATCACGTCCTGCACGCCGACGGCCTCCGTGAGCGCCCCCGACAGGTTCACGAGGTGGGAGATGGCCACCAGGCCGACCGCGGGCCGCGCCGCACCGCTCGGCGCACCGGGCACCGGGGGCTGCTCCGCCGGGCCGCGGGCCGTCGAGATCCGCACGCTCACGCCGTTGCTGCTGGGATGGAGCTGGAAGGTGAGCCGGTCGCCCGGCGGTCGCAGCGCCGTGAACGAGGTGGGCTGCCTGCTGATCAGCGCCGCGCGGTGGCGCTCCTGGTGCACGGGGTCCTCGAGCCAGGGCAGCGTCCGCCACAGCGGGTGCCCGAGCAGCTTGCGCACGGGTACGCCCAGTTGCCGGGACGCCGCGCCGTTGGCGTAGGTGACCCGCCCGTCGAGGTCGAGCGAGCACAACCCGTCCGGCAGCCGGCCCACCATGCGCACCGCCTCGACCGCCGAGGACACCCCGGCGACCGGGGGGCCGATCGTCACGTCCCGGCCGCGGCGGACCGGCCGGCCCGCGGCGGTCTCCTGCTCCAGGCAGCGGGCGAGCCGGTCGCAGCCGGTGACCAGGCGGTCGCGTTCCCAGTCGGACAGCTCGGGCGGATGGGCGCCGGGCCAGGTGACGAACACCGAGCCGAAGGCGGCGCCGGGGGTCGCGACGGGGAGCGCCGCGAGGGTGAACGGGTACGGCAGGACGAGGGAGATCCGCGGGTAGCGGCGCGCCATCTCCTCCTCGCCGCCGACCCAGACCAGCCGGCGTTCGCGCAGTGCCTCCGCCACGGGGATCGGGGCGCCCAGGCCCACCCGTTCCCAGGGTGCGGCGAACGCCCGGGGCAGGCCCGCCATCACGGCCATCTCCAGGACCGGCTCGCCGGGCGCGAGCAGGTAGACGCCGCCCGCGTGCGCCCGTACGCCGTCCATCATCGCGAACAGCGCGGGGGCGAGCAGGCCTTCGTCCGCCCGCATCCCGGCGCCGGGGCGGGACGGTGCGGGAGGGGACCCGTCCGGCACGGGCATCACCTCCTCCGCCTCTTCCCGTCCAGACTGCATCCGCGCCGCGGACCGCGCATGCGGGGGACGCGCGGTTCCGGGCGGCCGCGCCCGGCCGGTCGGTGGGCGAAGCCAACTCCCCTGATTCTTCGGTCAGATGGCATGGGGCGTTTTTGTTCGAACCCCTTGGCGTTCGACCGGCGCGGTGCTTCAATGTGGCGCTGTTAGGAAGGTTTCCTAACTTCTGACCGACGGAGTCACCGTGCAGATCCCCCCACAGCGTCATGCACGCACCCTCCCGCGCCGGCGCGTCGTCCTCTACGCGACCGCGGCGCTGACCGCCGGCGTCCTGACCGCCGGCATCGGGACACTCGCCTCGGCGGCACCGGGCCGGCCGGCCGCCGCGGCGGCCGGCGTCGGGCTCGACGACCCGCACAAGAAGGACATCGCGATGCAGCTGGTGTCCAGCGCCGAGAACTCCTCGCTGGACTGGAAGGCCCAGTACAAGTACATCGAGGACATCGGTGACGGCCGCGGCTACACCGCGGGCATCATCGGCTTCTGCTCCGGCACCGGCGACATGCTCGAACTCGTCGAGCTGTACACCGACCGCAAGCCCGGCAACCCGCTCGCCCGCTACCTGCCGGCGCTGCGCCGGGTCAACGGGACCGACTCGCACAGCGGGCTCGGCTCCGGCTTCGAGAGCGCCTGGCGCAGCGCCGCCGCGGACACGGCGTTCCAGCAGGCGCAGAACGACGAGCGCGACCGCGTCTACTTCGACCCCGCCGTCCGGCAGGCCAAGGCCGACGGGCTGCGCGCGCTGGGCCAGTTCGCGTACTACGACGCGATCGTGATGCACGGCCCCGGCGAGGACAAGGTCAGCTTCGGCGGCATCCGCAAGACCGCCCTGTCCAAGGCCAAGAGCCCCGCCCAGGGCGGCGACGAGACGGCGTACATCAACGCCTTCCTCGACGCGCGCAAGGCGGCGATGAAGACCGAGGAGGCGCACAGCGACACCACCCGGGTCGACACGGAGCAGCGCGTCTTCCTCAACAACGGCAACCTCGACCTCAACCCTCCGCTCAAGTGGAAGGTCTACGGGGACAGTTACACCATCAACCAGTGACGTCCCCGCGCCCGCCGTTCCGGGCGGCCTCCCCCACCCGGGGGGCCGCCCGGAGCGGTGCCGGACCGGCCGTCCAGGACGACACGACCTAGCCGAGTTCCAGGCTGGTGACGCCGTACATGCCCGCCAGGTCGACGTCGGGGACCGGGCCCGTGTACATCCGTGCGGCCTCGAACGAGGGCGTCAGGCCGAGGTGTTCCACCAGGCGCACGGCGGCCTCGTTGGGCTCGGGCACGTCGACCACCAGGGGTTCCCCCGGCGCCGTCCGGGACAGCCCCATGAGGAGCGCGAGGGCGACCTTCCCGGACGAGGCGTAGAGCGGGCCCACGCGGGACGGCCCGCGGGCGGCCCGCAGCACCCCCAGGCCCTGCAGCCGGCCGTCGGCGACGGCCGCGAGCGCGGTGCGGTCCGGGAGGGTGATCCAGGAGGCGAGGAAGGCGTCGCGCGCGGCGGGGAAGAACCGCCGGTCGTAGCGGGCCAGTTCGCCGAAACGGACGCTCCGGGCGTCGATCAGCGCGACGCCGCCGGGCATGACCCCGCCGGACGGCGTCCCCTGGTAGCGGATGTTCCGCCACGCCGTGCTGAACCCGGACCTGCGGTAGTTCTCCTGCTGCGCGACGACCCCGTCGAGGCCGACGTTGCGCCCGGCGAGGTGCTCGAGCCCGGCGCGCCAGACCTGGATCCCGTAGCCGCGGCCGCGGAAGGGCGGCCGGGCGATGTAGAGGCCGACGAAGCCGAAGTCCGTCCCGTAGCGCACCGCGGAAACCGAGGCGACGGGCTCGCCGTCGAGCCTCCCGAACAGGAAACCGGCCGGATCGGCGGGGAAGAAGGCCTGTCCGTCGGACCTGCCGGGGTTCCATCCCTCGTCGTCGGCCCAGTCGGAGAGCCGGCTGATGTCCTCGGCGCCCGCGGAGGAGACGTGGAAGGCGGTCATGGGGAGCTACCTCGGGGATCGGTTGCCGGGGGACGGCGCCGCGCACCGGGGACGCGAGGACGCCGGGGAGGCGGCTCGGGTGCGGGCGATGAGGAGGGTCACGTCGTCGGGCGGCGTCGCGCTGGGCAGGGTGCCGAGCACCGCCGAGCACAGGTCGTCCAGGTGGAGCCCGGGCCGGTCGAGGGCGCGGCGCACGCGCTCCATCCCGGTGTCGAAGCCGTGCCGGCGGTCCTCGATGAGCCCGTCGGTGTAGAGGGCGATGAGGCTGCCCTCGGGCAACTCCACCTCGGCGGCCTGGTACGGGGGCATCCCGAGGCCGAGCGGGGTGCCGTTGGGCAGGTCCAGGAAGGTGACGCCGCCGCCGGGGTCGCGGACGGCGGGGGGCGGGTGCCCGGCCCTGGCCATGGTGCAGCGCCGGCTGGCGGGGTCATAGACGGCGTACAGGCAGGTGGCGCTCACCGACGGCACGTGGAGGCCGTCGCCCTCCTCCTCGGCGAGGCGGATGATCGTCTGGTCGAGGTGGGCGAGGAGTTGTTCCGGCGGCAGGTCGAGGTCGGCGAGCGTGCGCACCGCCGTACGGAGCCGGCCCATCGTGGCCGCGGCGTCGATGCCGTGCCCGACGACGTCGCCGACGACCAGGGCCACCCGGTCCCGCGGCAGCGGGATCACGTCGTACCAGTCGCCGCCCACCCCGTCCTCGAGCTCCGCCGGGAGGAAGCGGGAGACCACGTCCAGGCAGGGGCCGCCGCACAGGCGGCGCGGGAGCAGGCCCCGCTGGAGGGCGAGGGCGGTCGCGCGTTCGTGGGTGTAGCGGCGCGCGTTGTCCAGGCTCAGCGCGGCCCTGGCGACCAGTTCCTCGGCGAACAGCAGGTCCTCCTCGTCGAACGGCCGCGGGTCGCCGGAGCGCAGGAACAGCACCACGCCCAGCACGACGCCGCGGGCCCTGATCGGCACGATCATCAGCGAGTGCAGCCCGAACCAGTCGATCTTCCGGGCCCGTGCCGGGTCGCGGCTGAGCCACGGGGAGGCGGTGTCCAGCACGGGCTCGAGCAGGGAGCGGCCGGAGGACAGCACACGTGTGAGGGGCGAGGAGGACGGCACGTAGACCACGTCGCCGACCTGCGAGACCGCCTCGGGGGCGCCCTCGTGGACGGAGGACAGTCCCGCCCGGCGGAACACCGGGACGTAGTCGCCGTCCGGGCCGAGCCGGGACAGCGGTTCCTCACCGAGGCGCAGGGTGTCGGCGAGGTCGACGGTGACGAAGTCGGCGAGGCAGGAGACGCTGAACGCGGCCAGTTCCTGCGCGGTGCGCATGACGTCCAGGGTGGTGCCGATACGGGCACCGGCCTCGCCGAGCAGCGCAAGCCGGTCGCCGGTGCGGCGCTCTCCCGTGATCCGCAGGACGACCAGGCACACGCCCATCGGCCGGCCCTCGGCGTCCTCCAGGCGGATGCAGGAGGCGGAGTACGCCTCGTCGCGGCGGACGCCGTCCACCACCGGCACGGCGTACTCGCGCCCGGTCACGGGGGCGCCGGTCGCCAGCACCTGGCGCATCACCGCCTCCAGCCCACGGGCCCCGGCCGGCAGCGCCGCGTCGGGGCGGTGTCCCAGCCGCCGTTCCCTCGGGATGCCGTCGTGGCCCTCCAGCGAGTCGTTGACCCAGGTGCACCGCAGGTCGGTGCCCCACAGGGCGAGGCCGATCGCCGAGGGGGCGAGGGGGGATCCCAGCGCGGCCCCGGTGACGCCCACCGCCCGCTGGAGCAGGCCGGCCAGGTCGATCGGTGCGGGTGATGCCATGTCACGTAGGTCCTTCGTCTGGGCTGTGGGGGGTGTGCCGGGGCCCGGTCCGGCCGGTGGGGGCAAGGGCCGGGCCGGGAGGATCAGCGCTTGAGGAGGTCCGCCGCGCGTTCCGCGACCGCGTAGACCGTGGCGGCGATGTTGCCCGAGGGGATGGTGGGCATCACGGAGGCGTCGGCGACCCGCAGGGCGTCGACACCGTGGACCCTCAGGTCCGTGTCGACGACGGCCAGGTCGTCGGTGCCGATCCGGCAGGTGCCGACGGGGTGCATGTACGAGGCCAGGGCGCCGCGCGCGTACGCCCGCAGGCCGGCGTCGTCCTTCACGTCGGGACCGGGCAGGACCTCGTGGGCGCGCCAGCCGTCGAGGGCGCGCGCCTGGCCGATCTCCCGTGCCAGGAAGAGCGCTTCGACCATCGTGCTCAGGTCGCGGTCGTCGCCGAAGTAGTCGGGGTCCACCAGCGGCAGGGCGCCCGGTTCCGCGCTCGCGAGCCGGACGGTGCCGCGGCTGTGCGGCCGCATCGGGGAGACCACGATCCGGTACCCCTGGCCGTCCGGCACGCCGGCCGCGGCCGGGTGGCGCCCCGGGGCGTCGACCAGGAGCACCTGCACGTCGGGGTGGCAGATGCCGAGCCGGCTGCGCACCAGGCCGAGGGCCTCGCCGTGGTTGTTGATCCCGGGCGGGACGGGACGGGCCGCGCGGTGGACGATGTCGGTCAGCGGGTGGTCCTGCAGGTTCGCGCCGACCCCCGGCAGGTGGAGGGCGACGTCGATGCCCGTGTCCCGCAGGTGCGCCGCGGGGCCGACGCCGGAGAGCATCAGCAGTTGCGCCGTGCCGATGGTGCCCGCGGTGAGCACGACCTCGCCGTGGCAGCCGACCAGGGCGGTGCCCGTGCCGCCGGCCCGCCCGTACTCCACCCCGACGCACCTTCCGTCGCGCAGCAGCACCCGGTGGACCAGGGCGCCGGTCACCACGGTGAGGTTGGGGCGGTGCCGGGCGGGGGTGAGGTAGGCGTCGGCGGCGCTCTGCCGCCGACCGCCGACGATGTTGAGGTCGCTCCAGCCGAAGCCCTCCTCCACGCCCGCGGCGATGTCGGACGCCCGCCGGTACCCGGTCTGGGTCGCCGCCGTGAGGAGCGCGGCCACGACGGGGTGGGGCGGGCTGGCGGGCCCTACGGTGAGGGGGCCGCCGACGCCGCGGAGCACCGGGTCCCGCCCGGGGGCGTTCTCGCTGCGCTTGAAGTACGGGAGCAGGTCGTCGTAGCCCCAGCCCTTGGCACCGCCGGCGGTCCACGCGTCGTAGCCGGAGTGGTGGCCGCGTACGAAGGTCATCGCGTTGATGGTGGACCCGCCGCCGAGGCCGCGGCCGCGTGCGAGCGGTGTGGTGGTGCCCGTCGCCGACTGCCGGACGGTGGTGTCGCCCCAGTTCGCGGGTGTCCCCAGCAGCGACGGCCAGGCGGGCGGCGTCGCCGCCGCGGCCGGGGGCCGGTCCTCCCCCGCCTCCAGCAGGAGCACGCGTGCGCCGTCCGGCTCGGAGAGGCGCGCGGCGAGCACACTGCCCGCGGTACCGCCGCCGACGACCACGAAGTCGTAGCTGTCCGTCATCGCATGCATGGATCACCTCTGACCGGCCGCGACCGGCGTTTCCGGTGATAGCCCCGGTCGGCTAACACCGGACACGATAACCCCAACCACCACCAATCGAACAGATTGTGCGTTATCGCGGCCATTACTGACGGATATGGACGAACCGGAATCCGTACGCCGTACCTGCGCACGCCGGGCCGCGCGCGAGCGGACAGGCGCGGACGAATGCCGCACGGAGCCGGACTGGCCCACCGCTCCGGCGAGTTCATCGCCGAACGCCCTACCCAGCGATGAATGAAAGTTGTACGGTCCACGGGATCATGTCCCCTCACGGAGGTACTCGCCATGGCGTCAATGGGCGTACCGGACGTCCTCACCCGTGCCCGCACCGTCGCACCGCCGGGCTGGAGCCGCTGGCTGGTACCGCCGGCCGCGCTCTCCATCCACCTCGCCATCGGGCAGGCGTACGCCTGGAGCGTGTTCAAGCCGCCGCTTGAGTCCTCGCTCGGGCTGAGCGGCACCCAGTCCGCGCTGCCGTTCCAGCTCGCGATCGTCATGCTCGGTCTCTCGGCCGCGTTCGGCGGCACGCTCGTCGAGCGCAACGGGCCGCGCTGGGCCATGTGCGTGTCGGCGATCTGCTTCTCCTCGGGCTTCCTCATCTCGGCCCTCGGCGCCGCCACGCGACAGTACTGGCTGATCGTGCTCGGTTACGGCCTCGTCGGCGGCATAGGCCTCGGCATCGGTTACATCTCGCCGGTCTCCACACTCATCAAGTGGTTCCCCGACCGGCCCGGACTCGCCACCGGCATCGCCATCATGGGCTTCGGCGGCGGCGCGCTGATCGCGTCGCCCTGGTCGACGGAACTGCTCTCCTCCTTCGGCGCCGACTCCTCCGGCATCGGCCAGACCTTCCTGGTGATGGGCCTGGTCTACGCGGTCTTCATGACCTTCGGCGTGCTGCTGGTCCGGGTCCCCGCGGACGACTGGCGGCCCTCCGGCTGGAACCCGTCGGCCACGGTCGCCCGCCCGCTCGTCACCAACGCGCAGGTGTCCGCGCGCAACGCGCTGCGCACCCCGCAGTTCTGGTGCCTGTGGGTGGTGCTCTGCATGAACGTGACGGCGGGCATCGGCATCCTGGAGAAGGCCGCGCCGATGATCACCGACTTCTTCGCCGAGACCTCCACCCCGGTGACGGCCACCGCAGCGGCCGGTTTCGTCGGCCTGCTCTCGCTCGGCAACATGCTCGGCCGCATCACCTGGTCCTCCACCTCCGACCTGGTCGGGCGGAAGAACATCTACCGCCTCTACCTCGGCGCCGGGGCGCTGCTGTACCTGCTGATCGCGCTGCTCGGCGACGACTCCAAGCCGCTGTTCATCGTCGCCGCCGCCGTCATCCTGTCCTTCTACGGCGGCGGGTTCTCCACCGTGCCCGCCTACCTCAAGGACCTCTTCGGGACGTACGAGGTGGGCGCCATCCACGGGCGGCTGCTGACCGCCTGGTCGACCGCGGGCGTGCTCGGACCGCTGATCGTGAACGCGATCGCCGACCACGAGAAGTCGGCCGGACGGACGGGACCCGACCTCTACTCCACGTCCTTCGTCATCATGATGGTGCTGCTGGTGATCGGCTTCGTCGCCAACGAGCTGGTACGCCCCGTCCATCCGCGGCACCATGACGGCCCGTCCGCCGGGGACAAGGCCACGACCGGACCCGAGACGGAAGGAGCCGTCCGATGACCGCACCGAACCCCGCACCACCCGCCGAGGCGCCCGCCGGGAACAACCGGGTGCCGCTGAAGGCCGTCGCCTGGCTGTGGGTCGGCGCGCCCTTCGCCTACGGCGTGTACGAACTCATCCTGAAGCTCAAGCAGTTGTTCACCGGCTGACCTCTGCCGGCGTCCGCCGCGGGCCGCCCCGTCCCTTTGGACGGGGCGGCCCCGTCATGCCGCGACCCGTCATGCGGCGACCCCGCTGGCGCGGCGGATGAGGGCGTCGAAGGCGCGGTCGGGCAGGACCCTTCGGGCGGCGATCATCGGCCTGGCCGCGAACCCCGTGGCGTAACGGGTCCTCGGACGGCGGGCCGTGGCGGCCCTGGCGATGGTGTCGGCGATGACCGAGGGCGGCGAACTGCGCCGTGCGGTGGACTCGGAGGCGAGCGTCCCGGCCATCGCCATGGCCCGCTCCGCGTACGCGCCCCGCTCGGAGACCGCGCGGAGCCGGTCGGCGGCGATGCCGCTCCATTCGGTGCGGATGCCGCCCGGTTCGATGACGACGACGTCGATGCCGAAGGGCGCGAGCTCCATGCGCAGGCTGTCGCTGAAGCCCTCCAGGGCGAACTTGGTGGCGTGGTACCAGGCGCCGAACGGGGTGGAGATCTTGCCGCCCATGGACGAGACGTTGATGACGCGGCCGCCGCCCGCCGCGCGCATGTGGGGCAGCACCAACTGGGTCAGCCGGGCCGCGCCGAAGACGTTCACCTCGAACTGGCGCCTGGCCTCGTCGAGCGGCACGTCCTCGACCGCGCCGTAGGAGCCGTAGCCGGCGTTGTTGACCAGGACGTCGACGGACCCGGACTCCGCGACGACCCGTTCGACCCCGGCCCGCAGCGACTCCTCGTCGGTGACGTCCATCGCCAGGACGCGCACGCCCTGTTCGGCGAGTCCGGTCATGCGGTCGACGCGGCGGGCGGCGCCGTGGACGGTGAAGCCGAGGGCGCGCAGCCGGAGGGCGGCGGCCTCGCCGATGCCGGAGGAGGCGCCGGTGACGAGGGCGACCTTGGATGACATGGGGTGATCCTTCGTGTGGGTGCGGGGGAACGAGCCGGTCGAACGTGAACCATGGCTCATGTTCACTCATCATGAACCCGGGTTCATGTTTCCGCAAGCCCCGCCGGCCGCTGCGCGGGGAAATGTGAACCATCGCTCACGATAGATGCTGAATTATCATTCACATTCATTGGCGACCGGCAGGAGGAACCGATGACCCAGGCCCGACCACTGCGTGCCGACGCCGTCCGCAACCGGGCGCGGATCCTGGCCGCGGCACGCGAGCAGATCACCCTCCTCGGGCCGGACGCGCCCATGGACACCATCGCCGAGGCCGCCGGTGTCGCCGTGGGCACCCTGTACCGCCACTTCCCCACCAAGACCGACCTCGTCGGCGCCGTGATCGCCGAGCACACCGAGCGCATGGCCGCCGAGGTGGAGGCCGCCGCGGCCCGCGTGGCCGAAGGGGCGGCGGCGCTGGAGGAGATCACCGCGCTCGTCCACCGCATCGTCGAGGCCGCCGCCGAGGACCGGGCCGTGAAGGCCGCCGCCCAGGACCTCGGCGCCACCGACCGGGCCCGCCCCTACGAGGAGCGCGGCGGCGCGGCGATGGGCCGGCTGGTCACCGCCGCCCAGGCCGACGGCGACCTCCACCCCGACGTGACCATCGACGACTTCTTCCTGCTGCTCGGCACCGCCCCCACCGACCGGGACCAGGCCGCGCGGGCACGCTGGCTCACGCTCTTCCTCCCCGGGTTCACCACCCGCGGCCGCCCGGCGGGCTGACGGGTGGTGAGCGCGCCGGACGGGGGTATCCGGACCACGTAGCGGACCGCGCGTTCCGTACCGCGGAGCGGGCACCGACCACGGAGGAAGGAACCATGCCCCACAGCAGCAGTACGCGTACCGGCGCGAGCCCCGAGACCCTGGGCGTCGTCGGCCTGGTCTGCGCCGTCGCCGGATTCTTCGTCCTCGGCATCGTCCTCGGCCCGGCCGCGGTGGTGTGCGGCTGGCTCGCCATGGGCCGCACCTTCCGGGGCGCCAAGCCGGTGCTCCCGCTGATCGCCGTCGTCCTGGGCGCGATCGACACCCTCGTCGCGCTGCTGTGGCTCACCGGCACCCACTGGAGCGGCACCGGCGGCCTCATGTGACCCGCGGCGCGGACCCGGTCGAGGGCGGCACGGGACCGGACGGGAGGATGGTGGTCCCCGTCCTGCCCCCGCCGCCCAGGAGCGCGTGTGCCCCTCGCAGAACCGTCGCCGGTGCCGCGTGCCGTGGCCGCCGTCCTCGCAGTCCTCGCAGTCCTCGCCGTCGTGGCGGCCCTGGCGCTGACGACGGGGTGCGGCCCGGGCGGGACGTCCTCCGACGCGGGGTCCTCGGCCGCCCCGCGCGTGGTGCCGCCGCGGGCCGGGGCGTCCTTCGACTACCAGATCGGCGGCGGCTACGCGCCGCCCGACGGCGTACGCGTGGTCTCCCGCGACCGCGCGGACCGGCCCGCCCCGGGCGTGTACTCCGTCTGCTACGTCAACGCCTTCCAGGCCCAGCCCGGCGAGCTGCCCCGGTGGCGCGACCGGGACCCGGAGCTGCTGCTGCGCGACGCGGACGGTGACCTCGTCATGGACGACGAGTGGGACGAGGCCCTGCTGGACACCTCCACCGCCGCCAGGCGAGCGGCCCTGGCCGGGATCGTCGGCGGGTGGATCGAGGACTGCGCGCGGCGCGGGTTCGACGCCGTCGAGCCGGACAACCTCGACTCCTTCGAGCGCTCCGGCGGCCTGCTCACGCCCGCCGACAACGCCGCGTTCGCCCGGCTGCTCGCCGCACGCGCCCACGCGGCGGGGCTGGCGTTCGCGCAGAAGAACACCACCGAACTCCTCCCCCACCGGGCCGGCGTCGGCTTCGACTTCGCGGTCGCGGAGGAGTGCGGGGCGTACGGCGAGTGCGGCCGGTACGCGGCCGCGTACGACGACCGCGTCCTCGTCGTGGCCTACGACGCCGCGGACTTCGCGGCGACCTGCCGCCGCTGGGGTGACCGCCTCGCCGTCGTGCTCCGCGACCGCGACGTCGCCCCCGCCGGGGAACCGGGGCACATTTTCCGCACCTGCTGAGCGGGCGTGGCGGACGGCGATCGGTCTCGCCCGGCGCCCGGGGGCACCCGACACGCCGCGGGCCGGCCGCCACGCCAGGGGGTCAGGAGGTCGTCACCGCGTACCAGCGGCCGTCCCGCTGGTGGACCAGGTGGTGGGCGGCGAGGCTGTCGATGTGCCGTGCGATGGTGGCCGGCTGGTAGCCGACGCTGGCGCTCAGGGCGTCGATGGTCGTCCCGTCGCTGCCCGCCGCGCGAAGCTGCTGGAGGGTCTTGAGCGCCGTACGGGCGAGGCCGGACTCCTCGGGATGGGGCTCGGCGGGAGACGGCACGACGGGCGCGGCGGGCACGGCGGGTGACGGATCCGGGGCGGCGGCCGGAGCCGGGACCGTGGACGTAGACGGGGACGGGGACAGGGACAGGGACGGGGCCGGGGCCGGGGCCGGGGCGGGGGCGGGCGACGGGACCGGGGGCGCGGCCGGGGCGGGAACGGAAGCGGGAGCGGCTGCCGCGGTGCGGGACGGGGTGGCCGGGGCGGACGGGGCCGGTGGGGTGGCCGTGGCGTCCGCCGTGCCGGTGGGGACGGGGGCGACGGGCCTCGGCGTGCGATTGACCGTGCGGTGCTTGCGGCCCTTCTGGTGACGGCGGGTGCTCATCGGGCGGTCCTCCTTCACAGTGATCTTGAAGGCCCAACGGGGGACCGCCGCCGGAGTCACGCAGATGCGTGCATGCGGGGGAACCCGCCCGCACCCGGGGAATGTGCGGCGGCACCGTCGCCGTTGCACCGGATCCCGACGGACCCGAGGAAGGGAAGCCCATGCCCCCCACGGACAGCCGCCGCGGTCACCGCGTCGACGCGGTACCCGGCACGCAGCACGTGACCGTCACGATCGACGGCAAGGTGGTGGCCGAGACCCGGCGGCCGGTACTGGTCCACGAGACCGGCCTTCCGGTGCGCTACTACATACCGCCGCAGGACGTGGACCTCGCACTCTTCCGCGGCAGCGACACCAACACCGTCTGCCCCTACAAGGGCGTCGCCTCCTACTGGTCGTACGGCGACCACAACGACGTCGCCTGGGCCTACGAGGAGCCGCTCCCCTCGGTGCCGGAGATCACCGGCCACCTCTCCTTCTACGACACGGTGGCGGACGTCTCGGTCGAGGACGCCTGACCGGACGGACGGTGCGCGCCGCCGCACCGTCCGTCACCGCCCTCCCGGACCGGCGCCGGGGCATGTGCCCGTGTCCCGTGCGGCACTTGAAGCACGACTGTTCGGTTTGCTGCGCGCGACGGCCGCCGGGGAGCAATGATGGTCACATGGCGAATCCGACGATCCTGACCGTCGACGACGATCCCGCAGTCTCCCGGGCCGTGGCCCGGGACATTCGCCGCAGGTACGGCGACCGCTACCGGGTGGTCCGCGCCACCTCGGGGGACGAGGCCCTGAGCGCGCTGCGGGAGATCAAGCTGCGAGGGGAGCAACTCGCGGTGATGCTCGCCGACTACCGCATGCCGAAGATGAACGGGGTGGAGTTCCTCGAGGCGGCGATGGACCTCTTCCCGCTCGCCCGCCGCGTGCTGCTCACGGCGTACGCCGACACCAGCGCGGCCATCGACGCGATCAACATCATCGACCTCGACCACTACCTGCTGAAGCCGTGGAGCCCGCCGGAGGAGAACCTCTACCCGGTGATCGACACCCTGCTCGACGTGTGGATGGCCACGCCGGACCCGACGGCGTCCGAGACGCGCGTGGTCGGCCACCGCTGGTCGGCGCCCTCGTTCAAGGTCCGCGACTTCCTCACCCGCAACCTGGTGCCCTACCGCTGGCTGCCCGCGGAGGAGCCCGAGGCCGCGCAGCTGCTGGCCGCGGCCGGGCTGACCCCCGCCGACGTGCCGCTGGTCGTGACGGACGACGGGACGACGCTGGTGCGTCCCACCGAGGCCGAGCTCGCCGCCCACGTGGGGCTGAGCACCGTACCGGCCTCCGACTTCTACGACCTGGTGGTGGTCGGCGGCGGCCCCGCGGGGCTCGGTGCGGCGGTGTACGGCGCGTCCGAGGGCCTGCGCACGGTGCTCGTGGAGCGCAGGGCGACCGGCGGCCAGGCGGGGCAGAGCAGCCGCATCGAGAACTACCTCGGCTTCCCGGACGGCGTCTCCGGCGCCCAGCTGACCGACCGCGCCCGCCGCCAGGCGACCAAGTTCGGGGCGGAGATCCTCAGCACCCGCGAGGTGGTCGCGCTGGAGGCCGCGGGCACCGGACGCGTGCTGTCCTTCGGCGACGGCTCCTCCATCGCGGCGCACACGGTGGTGCTGGCGACCGGCGTCGCCTACCGGCGGCTGGAGGCGCCGGGCCTGGCGGAGTTCACGGGCGCCGGCGTCTTCTACGGTTCGGCGATGACCGAGGCCATGAACTGCGCGGGCCAGGAGGTCTACATCGTCGGCGGGGCCAACTCGGCGGGGCAGGCGGCGGTCTACTTCTCCCGCAACGCGTGCCGGGTGCACCTGCTGATCCGCGGCGCGGACCTGCACCGCTCGATGTCGCAGTACCTGATCGACCAGATCGCGGCCATCGACAACATCCAGGTCAGCCCCTGCACCGAGGTCGTCGGCGGCAAGGGCGGCGACCACCTGGAACAGCTGATGCTGCGGGACGCCAAGACCGGCGACGTGACCACCGTGGACGCCTCGTTCCTGTTCGTCTTCATCGGCGCCGAGCCCCGCACGGACTGGCTGGAGGGCGTCATCGAGCGGGACCGGCGCGGCTTCGTCGTCACCGGCCCCGACCTGATCGCGGGCGGCAGGCGCCCGGCGGGCTGGCCGCTCCCCCGCGACCCGTACCACCTGGAGGCCAGCGTGCCCGGCGTCTTCGCCGCCGGCGACGTGCGGGCGGAGTCGGTCAAGCGGGTGGCCTCCGCGGTCGGCGAGGGCGCGATGGCCGTATCCCTGGTGCACCGTTACCTGGAGGCACAGTGACCACGACGGACCGGCTCGGGCCGGAGCAGCTGCGGACCCTGTTCCTGTTCGAGTCGCTCGGCGAGAAGGAACTGGACTGGCTGGGCGAACAGGGCCGGGTGGAGCGGGTCGCGGCGAACGACCCCGTCTACGCCGAGGGCGATCCGGCGACCTGCTTCTACGTGCTGCTGAGCGGCACCGTGTCACTGGGCCGGCTGGTCCACGGCGACGTGGTGGAGGTCAACCGCACCGACCAGCGCGGCGTCTACGCCGGGGCGACGCAGGCGTACCTCGGCGACCGGGTGGAGCAGACGTACCCCAACTCGCTGCGGGCGGTCACCGACTGCGAGTTCTTCGTGGTCCCGGCCGACGAGTTCGCCGGTGCGATGCGCCGCTGGTTCCCGATGGCGGTGCACCTGCTGGAGGGGCTGTTCTTCGGCTACCGCAAGCAGAACACGATCATCGGGGAGCGCGAACGGCTGCTGGCGCTGGGCTCGCTCTCCGCCGGGCTGACCCACGAGCTGAACAACCCGGCCGCCGCCGCGGTGCGGGCCACCTCGGCGCTGCGCGACCGGGTGGCCGGCATGCGGCACAAGCTGGCGATGATCGCCGACGGCCGGCTGGACACCCGTCAGCTGCACGAGCTGGTCGAACTGCAGGACGCGGCGATCAAGCGCATGGCGTCGGCGCCGGAGCGGTCGGCGCTGGAGGCGTCCGACGCCGAGGACGAGCTGACGGACTGGCTGGAGGACCACGGGGTCAACGGGTCCTGGGAACTGGCCTCGACGCTCGTCGCGGGCGGCGTGGACACCGAGTGGCTGGACTCCGTGGTCGACGCGGTCGGCGAGGAACGGCTGGAGGCGGCGATCCGCTGGCTCACCTACACCCTCGACACCGAACTGCTCATGGGCGAGATCGACGACGCCGTCACCCGGATCTCCGGACTGGTGGGCGCCGCGAAGCAGTACTCGCAGCTCGACCGGGCCCCGCAGCAGACCGTGGACGTGCACGCGCTGCTCGACGCCACGCTCACCATGCTCCAGGCGAAGATCCCCGGCGGGGTGCGGGTCGTCAAGGAGTACGACCGCAGCCTGCCGCAGATCCAGGCGTACGGCGCCGAACTCAACCAGGTGTGGACCAACCTCGTCGTCAACGCCCTCGACGCCATGGACGGTTCGGGCACCCTGACGTTGCGCAGCGCCTGGGACGGGCCCGACCGCCTGGTGGTGGAGGTGGGCGACACGGGTCCCGGCATCTCCCCGGAGATCCGGCCGCGGATCTTCGAGCCGTTCTTCACCACCAAGCCGGTCGGCGAGGGCACGGGGCTGGGCCTGGACATCTCGTACCGCATCGTGGTCAACAAGCACCACGGCGACATCCGCGTCGAGTCGAGCCCGGGCGACACGCGCTTCACCGTGTGCCTCCCGGTCGCCCAGCCCGCGATGGAGACGGGGGACGCGGAACGGACGGGCTGAGCCCTCGCCCGGCCGGCGGGCTCGTTCAGGCCACCGGGCTCTTGGACTTGGGGAGCGCGCCGCTGCGGTCGCGGCCGACGGGCAGTTGTCCGTCGGCCGCGCTCTTGAGCGAGCGCAGGGCCAGCAGCAGCACACCGATGTCGTCGATGAGGATCGGATCGGGCAGCAGGTCCACCGGGCAGACCAGGTAGACCAGCGCGGCCCAGAAGGCCAGTTTCCCGGAGCGCGGCACGTCGGCGCTGCGCAAGAGGGTACGGATACGCGCCATCTTCACCACGAGCACGACGGCCACCACGAGCATCACCACGACCGCCACCGCGGCGATCACGAGGGCCGTGGCCGACCAGTCACCCAGGTCCATGTCTGCCTCCTGCGATCCCGTGTACCCGGCCGGTGTGCGCGGAAACGGTGGCCGGCCCCTGCCGAGAGGAAGCACAGATTACATGATCACACCCGACGGGATCTGGGAGGCCGCGGGCCTTCCCGCACGCCGGCTCGCCGGCCTGGCGCTCAACCCCGCGGCCCCCGAGGACGTCCTGCTGCGGCTGCTCGCCGACGGCCCGCCCGCGGCACGGATGGTGCTGTGCCGGGACCGGACACTGCCGGACGCCGTGGTCGACGCCGTCGTCCGCCACCCCGACAGGTACACCCGCAGCTTCCTCGCCCGCAGTCCGCACGCCGAGCCGGCCCAGCGGGCACGGCTGCTGGACGACCCGGAGTGGTTCGTGCGGGCGCACCTGGCCGAGGCCCCCCGGACGCCGTGGGGCGTGCCCCCCAGGCCGCTCCCGGACCGGGCCGTCGTCCACATGATCCTGACCTACGAGCAGGAACTCCTGGGCACCCTCTACCGCCAGGCCTCCCCCGGGCTGATGGAGTCGATGCGCACCCATCCGGAGCCAAAGGTCCGGCGGATGGGTGTCTTCTGGCGCGGCGTGCCGGACGAGGCCCGCGAAGCCCTTCTGGCGGATCCGGACGACGAGGTACGGGACGCGGTGCGGCGCCGTCTGCAGTCCGAGGACCCGGCGTGGGTGGAGCGGGGGCTGCCCGACCGGCCGTGCCATGGGCGGACCCATGCGCTGCTGAACTGCGCCCTGAGCCGAGGCGTCGTGGAGGGTGTGCTCAACGCCCCCGTGGGCGAGGGGGACCGGTGGATGATCGCGGGCAACCCCACCCTTCCCGCCGACGTGGTGCCCCTGCTGGCCGCCGACGCGGACCCGGAGGTGCGGGAGCGGATCGCGTACCGCTCCGACCTCGGGCCGGAGGAACGCCGGGTGCTCGCCGCGGACGCCGATCCGCGGGTGCGCCTCGCGCTCTCCGTGCATCCGGCACTCAGCGAGGCGGAACGCGCGGCGATCGACTACGAGGTGCCGGTGGGCGTCACTTTCGGATGGAGGTTCCCAAGCCTGGTGCCGCGCGACCCCGCCGAGGTGCGCCGTGACGCCCTGTCCGCCCACCCGTTGCTGCGGCGGCGCGCCGCCGGCGATCAGCGCCTGCCGTCCGACCTGGTGGCACGGCTGGCCGCGGACGAGGACCTCGGCGTGCGCGTACTGCTCGCGCAGAACCATCCGGAGGCGCCGGCCGAGCTGCTGCTGAGCGCCTTCCTGGAGTACACCGGTCACGAACGTGAACACCTGCTCACCCGGCCGGGGTTCCCCACCGCGGGGCTGACGCGGTTCGCCCGGCACGAGGACCCGGCCGTCCGCGCCCTGGCCGCCCGGGACCCGGCGGCCGGTGCGGGGACGGTGGACCGGCTGACCCGGGACCCCGATCCCGGTGTGCGGGAGGCCGGGGCACGCCATCCGAACCTCCCGGCCGCCCGGCTCACGGAGCTGCTCGACGACGTCGAACTGGCGCACCACGCGGCGGCCAACCCGGCGCTGGCGCCCGCCGTCATGCTCCGGCTGGTGGCGAGCCTTCCGCTGCCGGAGGATGCCACCGGATGAAGTCGGTCAACCGGCCGTAGGCGTCGCGCAGTTCACGCCGGGCGTATTCCTCGCGGACGTCGATGAGGGCGCCGTGGGCGGCCGTCGGGTCGACCGTGAAGCGGTCGTGCCAGCCACCCCCGGAGGCGATGATCACGGGGGTGTCGACCCCGTCGAACTGGTCGGCGGTGATGTCGACGCGCAGGCCGTTCTTCTCGATCCACGCGTGGGTGGCGCGGTTCTCCCAGGCGCTGACGTAGGTCCACACCCCCTGGCCGTTCTCGTACAGGTACTGACCGAGGAGGATCGAGGCGTCCCCGCAGGAACCGTGCGGGAAGCGCTCCAGGGAGACCAGTCCCGGATCGGGGCAGTCGACGATCGCCTGCCGGAATCCGACGACCAGTGTGCGGAGTTCGGACACCCGCGGAGTCTAACCCGTGAAGATCATTTGTGGGACCCGTGGAACCGGCCCTTCTGCTCGGCGCGGGCCCGGAGGGCGGGGGGCGTGGGGGCGGGGGACGTGGGGGCGTGGGGGCGTGGGGGGCGGGGGGGCGTGGGGGGCGGGGGGGGGCGTGGGGGGCGGGGGACGGGGGACGGCATGGTGGTGGCAGCGGCCGGAACCGGCGCCCGAGCCGGTTCCGGCCGCTGCGGCGGCAGTCAATCGAGCGGCTTGGGTGCCGTCAAGACTTCACGTCAGGATTGGTGCGGAACGCTTGCGGTGGCCCGGATGGACCTTTCCGCGTTCAAGTCCCGAACCGTTGCGACTCCTTGCAGGTCACAGCCACACCCGTGCGCGCAGCGGCGGCCGAGCCGCCGATCCGTCAGAAACACTTTCTGCGAGGACTCTTGACCGCGACTTCTGTCACGTCTTAACTCACGCCCTAAATTAAGTCGTGAGGCTGACACAGGAGTTCCTATGAGACCCGAAGTCAACGCCGCCCGCCGCAGACCCCTTTGGCTGATCGCCCTGCTGGCGGTCCTGCTCGCCCTGATCACCGTCCCGGCCGGCCCCCTCACCGGGGCCCACGCCGCCGCCTGCGGCACCGCCAACGCCGCACAGGGCAGGACCGCCACCGCCTCCTCCTCCGAGAACGGCTCCTTCACCGCCGCCAACGCCGTCGACGGCAACGCCGGCACCCGCTGGTCCAGCGCCTTCAGCGACCCCCAGTGGATCCAGGTGGACCTCGGCAGCTCACAGACCGTCTGCGAGGTCGTGCTGAACTGGGAGGCCGCCTACGGCAAGGCCTACCAGATCCAGCTCTCCGCCAACGGCACCGACTGGACCACCGTCGCCTCCACCACCACCGGCGCCGGCGGCACCGAGACCCGTGCCGTCAGCGGCACCGGCCGCTACCTGCGCGTGTACGGCACCACCCGCGCCACCGGCTACGGCTACTCGTTGTGGGAGCTGGCCGTGCACACCACCGACGGCGGCACCGGGCCGGTGGTCCCCGGCGGCGGCGACCTCGGCCCGAACGTCCTGGTCTTCGACCCCTCCACCCCAGGCATCCAGGCCAAGCTGGACCAGGTCTTCCAGCAGCAGGAGTCGGCGCAGTTCGGCACCGGCCGCTACGCGCTGCTCTTCAAGCCCGGCACCTACAACAACATCAACGCCAACATCGGCTTCTACACCTCGATCGCCGGGCTCGGCCTCTCCCCCGACGACACCACCTTCAACGGCGACGTGACCGTGGACGCCGGCTGGTTCAACGGCAACGCCACCCAGAACTTCTGGCGCTCGGCGGAGAACCTCGCCCTCAACCCCGTCAACGGCACCGACCGCTGGGCCGTCGCCCAGGCCGCGCCCTTCCGGCGCATGCACGTCAAGGGCGGCCTCAACCTGGCACCCAACGGCTACGGCTGGGCCAGCGGCGGCTACATCGCCGACAGCAAGATCGACGGCACCGTGGGCCCGTACTCGCAGCAGCAGTGGTACACCCGCGAGAGCTCGGTCGGCGGCTGGACCAACGGCGTGTGGAACATGGTCTTCTCCGGTGTGCAGGGCGCCCCGGCGCAGAGCTTCCCCAACCCGCCGTACACCACGCTCGACACCACCCCCGTCTCCCGTGAGAAGCCCTTCCTCTACCTCGACGGCAACGACTACAAGGTGTTCGTCCCGGCCAAGCGGACCAACGCCCGCGGCACCAGCTGGGGCAACGGCGCGCCGCAGGGCTCCTCGATCCCGCTGAGCCAGTTCTACGTGGTCAAGCCGGGCGCGACGGCCGCGACCATCAACGCCGCTCTCGCCCAGGGCCTGAACCTGCTGTTCACCCCGGGCGTCTACCACGTCGACCAGACCATCGACGTGACCCGCGCCAACACCGTCGTGCTCGGCCTCGGCCTCGCCACGGTCATCCCCGACAACGGCGTGACGGCGATGAAGGTCGCCGACGTCGACGGCGTGAAGCTGGCCGGCTTCCTGATCGACGCCGGCGCGGCCAACTCCCAGGTGCTGCTCCAGGTCGGCCCGCAGGGCGCGGCCGCCGACCACGCCGCCAACCCGACGACCGTGCAGGACGTCTTCATCCGGATCGGCGGGGCCGGCCCGGGCAAGGCGACCACCAGCATGGAGGTCAACAGCGACGACACCATCATCGACCACACCTGGATCTGGCGCGCCGACCACGGCGCCGGCGTGGGCTGGGACACCAACCCGGCCGACTACGGCCTGCGTGTGAACGGCGACGACGTCCTGGCCACCGGCCTGTTCGTCGAGCACTTCAAGAAGTACGACGTCCAGTGGAGCGGCGAGCGGGGCCGGACGGTCTTCTTCCAGAACGAGATCGCCTACGACGCCCCCAACCAGGCCGCCATCCAGAACGGCGCGACGAAGGGCTGGGCCGCCTACAAGGTGGACGACTCGGTCAACACCCACGAGGCCTGGGGCCTGGGCAGCTACTGCAACTTCACCACCGATCCGACGATCCGCATGGACCACGGCTTCGAGGTCCCGGTGAAGTCCGGGATCAAGATGCACGACGTCCTGGTGGTCTCCCTGGGCGGCATGGGCCAGTACGACCACGTCATCAACGGCACCGGTGCCGCGACCTCGGGCACCTCGACCGTACCGTCCACGGTGGTCTCGTTCCCCTGACGGCTCCGGGCAGGGGTGCCCCGTCCTCCGGCGGGGCACCCCGTCCGCCGTCCTCAGGCGGCCGGCCGGTGGCGGGAGTGCAGCAGCTCGCCCACGGCGACCGCCGCCGCCATGGCGGCCCCCGCCAGCGGCACCGCCGCGCTCCCGCAGAAGGTGCTCGCCACCACCAGCAGGGCGCAGGCGGGCAGCACCGCGTGCTCGGCGAACCCGCGCTTGGCGCTGCGGGAGTGGATCAGCCATACCGTCAGCAGGAAGAGCGCGGTCGGCACCGTGACGGCGGTCGCCGCGGCCGTCTGCGAGATGTGCGCCCTGTGCACGGCCTGCTCGACCACCACCTCCAGCCCCGCCCCGATGGCGGCGGCCGAGCCGAAGACGAGGTAGTGCCCGTAGCCCCACAGGAACGCCCGCGCGCTGCTGGTGAGGTGCTGGTGGACGGGGATGGCGAAGTACAGCCAGTAGGCGGAGAACACGATGAGCAGTCCTCCGAGGCCGACCGGCAGCAACTCGCCGAGCGTGGAGAACTCGTCGACGGCCGACTGCACGGCCACCGTCGCGGCGGCCACCGACTCACCGAGCACGATGAGGGTGAAGAGGCCGTAGCGCTCGGAGATGTGGTGCGGGTGCCAGGTGGTGCGCTGCGCCCGCTCGGCCCAGGCGGGAACCACCAGTTCCGCGACGGCCAGGATCAGGAAGCCCCAGTACCACAGCCCGCCGACGGGCTGGAGCAGCAGGACGACCCACCCCACCTGGACGACGACGAGTCCGGCGGCGTAGCTCAGCGCCGTGGTCCGTGCCGGTCCGGTCGCGTTGCGTGCCGCGCGCAGCCACTGGAAGGCCAGTGCGACGCGCATGATGACGTAACCGGCCACGGCGATCGAGAAGTCGTTGGCGTCGAAGGCACGGGGGACCCCGGCCGCCAGGACCAGGACGCCGGTGATCTGGACGAAGGTGGCGATGCGGTAGGGCACGTCGTCGGTGTCGACACGCCAGCCAGATCGCGAAGAAGACCAGGCAGTAGCCGAGGACACCCTGTCCGGCATGGCCCTCGGCGACCGCGTGCACCAGCCGCGCGCCGGCCTGCGCCACCGCCACCACGAAGCAGAGGTCGAAGAACAGCTCCAGCGGGGTGGCGACCCGGTGCGGCTCGTGCGGGTCGCGGGGCGTCATCCGGACCAGCGGGCGGAAGCGGCGGTCCGGCACCGCCTGATCGTGATCGGTCATCCGCGCATCGTAGGCGGTGCGCACGTGCCCGCGCCCGGAGGAACCGGGCGCGGGCACGTGACGGGGGACGGGGCGGAGGTCAGCCGGTGCTGCCGTCCTGGAGCATTCCGGCCCGCAGCCGGGCCAGGGTGCGCGAGAGCAGCCGGGAGACGTGCATCTGCGTGCAGCCCATGATCTCGCCGATCTGGGACTGCGTCAGTTCCTCCACGTAGCGCAGGTGGAGCAGCCGCCGGTCGCGCTCGTCGAGTTCCACGACGAGCGGGGCGAGCGAGCCGAGGTCCTCGACCAGTTCCATGGCGGGGTCGACCGCGCCGATGAAGTCGGCGAGCACGGTCTCGCCGTCGTCGCCGTCGTCGCCGTTCATGGCGGCGTCCAGGGAGGACGCGGTGTAGCCGTTGGAGGCCACCTGGGCCTCGACGACCTCGGCCTCGGAGATGTCCATCAGCGCCGCGAGCTCGCTCACCTTCGGGGCGCGGCCCAGCCGGGAGGACAGCTCGTCCCGAGCGCGGGCGAGTTCCACCCGGCGCTCCTGGAGGCGGCGCGGCACGTGCACGGCCCAGGTCGTGTCGCGGAAGAAGCGCTTGATCTCACCGACGATGTACGGCACCGCGAAGGTGGTGAACTCCACCTCGCGCGAGATGTCGAACCGGTCGATGGCCTTGATCAGCCCGATCGTCCCGACCTGGACGATGTCCTCCATCTCGTCGCTGCGCTCGCGGAAGCGCTTGGCCGCGAACCTCACGAGCGACATGTTCATCTCGATGAGGGTGTTGCGGGCGTACTGGTACTCGTGGGTGCCCTCCTCGAGCACCGTCAGGCGCTCGAGGAAGAGCTTCGACAGGCGGCGCGCGCTCGTGGGAGCCACGCTGCTCGGGTCGGTGATCTGCGGCAGTACGTCGACCTCGGGGCTCTCGACCCCGGTGCTCGTCCCGCTCACCTCGGCGATCACGGCTCCTCCTCGCACCTCTGCACCTCTGCGTCGTGTTCGTACGTTGCCCCTCGGGTACCCCCTCCGCCCGGAAGCATTCCCCCCGATCCCGGAAGGACGTGAATCCCGCCGGCGGCAGCGTAGGACCGGCCGGCCCGGGCAGACCAGAGAGGGACCGATGATGCCTACGGGGTGATCGTGCGTGTACATCATTGACCTAGACGCGGAGGGCGGAGGGCTCCTGCGGCCCACCACCGCGGAGCGGACGCTGCCCACCACCATCGGCGAGGCTCGTGACTTCGCCCGGACCAGACTCAAGGACGTCGATCCGGAGCGTGTCGAGGACTGCCTGCTGGTCGTCTCCGAACTGGTCACCAATGCCTTCCGGTACGGCGGCGGGCTGGCGGGCCTCGACGTGGAGGCGGCGCAGGACGCGATCCGTGTGTCCGTCCAGGACCACAACGACGAGCTGCCGGCCGCGCCGCCGCCGTCCGACCACTTCCTGCCCGGCGGCTACGGGCTGCGCCTGGTGCGCCGGCTGGCCCGGGACGTCCGGGTGACGCTGCTGCGCGCGGGCGGCAAGGTCATCCACGTGCACCTGCCGCGCTGACGCGCCGCTCCCCCGGCCCCCGGCCACGACGTCGTACGTGTGGGCGAACGGATTGCGGTAACACGCACCTTTGGTGCAAGGAGACCCGCACCACGGTCAGTTCGAGCGTCGGGGCCGGACGACGGCCCCCGGGAGGCAGACACCATGACCACGGGCATCATCATCGGGGCGGTCGTCGTCGTTGTCCTGATCGCCCTCGCCGCGGTCGCCACGCAGCGGCGCGGCGGCGGCACGGGACGGTTCAGGCGACGCTTCGGGCCGGAGTACGAACGCACGGTCGCCCGGCACGACGGCGACACGGAGGCGGCGCACCGGGACCTGCAGGAGCGCGTCGACCGGCACGGCGGCCTGAACCCTGAGCCGCTGAGCGCACGTCAGACCGAGGAGTACCGCGTCGAGTGGGCCGCCCTGCAGGAGCGGTTCGTCGACTCCCCCGCCCAGGCGGTCCAGGACGCATCGCTGCTGCTGGACCGGCTGGCGCACGACCGCGGGTTCCCGGAGCACGGCTCGGGCGAGCAGATCGACGCCCTGTCGGTCCACCGCCCGCGGCACCTCCAGGCCTACCGCGACCTGCGCGGGGTCGCGGAGACCCGCAACGACGGTGACCGCACCGCGGCGGACACCGAGGAACTGCGCGCGCGGCTGCTCGGCGCCCGGGCGCTGTTCGACGACCTCATCGCGGTGGACAAGGAGCCCCGCGCCGCCTCGCGTGAGGACGGCGCGGGTGGACCGGGCTCCGGCCGACGCGGCTCCCACCGCTTCCACCTCCCCTCCTGGAGCAGCCGATGAACCCCACGCACGAGCACCACGACACCGACCGGGACGACGCGCCGGACCGTACCGCCGCCACCGGCACGCCCGACCGGACCGACACCACCGGCACCCCCGCCACGGCGACCGACACCACCGGCACCCCCGCCACGGCGACGGACGGCACCGGACGCGAGGAACGCAACGCATCCGCCGGACGGACCCCCGGCACGCCGAAGTCCCCCGCGCGGCACGGCGCCCAGGAGAAGGCCGAACCGCCCGCCGCACGCCGGCCCGCCGGATGGTCGCGGCCCGAGGACGGCGAGGAGCAGGCCGACGCCCGGAAGACCGCCGGCGGCACGTCGTCGGCGGCGGAGGCGCCCGGCACCCCTGAGCGGCCCGCGGCCGCCCCGCGTCCGGCGCGGGACGAGCGGGTGCCCGCCCCCGGCACGCCGGCACGGCCGGACGGCACGGGGGACAAGCTGCGGCAGCGGCTCCAGCACGCGGTCGGCGGCTTCGTCGACGAGCCGCGCCACGCCGTGGAGGAGGCCGACGAGGTCCTCGGTGAGGCCACCGAGCGGCTGATCGGCGAACTGCGCGGCCGGCGCGAGGAACTGCGCACGAGCTGGCGGGCCGGCGGGCACGAAGGCGGCGACACCGAGAAGCTGCGCGTGGCCCTGCAGGGCTACCGCGACCTCGTCGACCGCGTCCTGCACGTCTGAGGACCGCGACGCGCGCACGAAGCACGATCCGCGCACCACGCGGACTTGAGCGCACCACGTGAACGACAGGAACGCGGTGGCCGGGAGACCTCGGGTCTCCCGGCCACCGCGTTCCTCGCGCACCGGTCAGTCGCCCGCGTGACGGTACCGGGCCCAGAGCGGCAGCCCGTACCAGCAGACCAGGTACCAGACCAGGACGGCGGCGACGAGCCACGGGACGAAGTCGTCGTGGGTGGCGGCGCGCAGCACCAGCAGCAGCGCCGAGGTCATCGTGGCCAGCAGCAGCACGAGCCCGACGAAGGTGAGCCGCGAGGCCCAGCGCACCGCCTGCGGCTTGATGCGGCTCCCGGAGACGATCCGGTGGAAGGAGACCGGGCCGATCAGCGCCCCGGTCGCGCAGGCGCCGAGCACCACGGTGACGATGTAGATCGTGTGGTCGGTCGTCCCGAGCCGCTGGTAGTGCGGGGTGAACACGACGGTCAGCAGGAAACCGAAGAGGATCTGCACGCCCGTCTGTGCGACCCGCACCTCCTGGATGAGCTCTCCCCACTTCCGGTCGGCGCGCTCCTCCTCGGTCTCGTCACGCCCGGTTGCCGGGCCGGTCCGTCCGTCCGCGTCGTCACTGGGCACGGCACCCTCCCACTGGTCGATCGTGCGTCTCATGGCTGACTTACCACCGGCTGCCCCCGCGGCGCGCGTCGAGCCCCGGGCACGCCGAGGGACGGCGACCGGTCCGGCCGCCGTCCCGTACGCGGTCCGGCCGCCCCCGCGGGGGCGGCCGGACCGCGGTGCTCACCGCCGCGACCTGCTCCGCGACAGCAGGCTCACTCCGACGGCCGCGAGGCCGATCTGTATCAGCCACTCGATCCAGTCGACGCCGTCGGTGTCGGCGACGCCGACCCCCTGGGCGATCGCGCTGCCGATGAAGGCCGCGACGATGCCGACGACGATCGTCCACAGCACTCCGATCGGCTGCCGCCCCGGCGCCACCAGACGCCCCAGCACACCGATGATCAGACCGATCACGATGGCACTGATGATGCTCGAGATCTCCATCTCCACCTCAACCCCAGCTTCGTCCGGCGCCTGGCCGGAAGTGTGTTCGCACCACGCGGATACCCCCGGTCGGACACTCCACGCAGCCCACCCGGCGCCCGGTCGCCGGGTGTGTTCCGGCCGCGACGGGGCACCCGGTGCACCGAAGGCAGTCGGGGCAGGGAGGCAGGAGTGGACACGACGGTGGGTGCGGGCGCGGTACGGCCCGGGACGCAGGGGAGGAAGGCGATCCGCGCCGGGGCGCGGGCGGGCCTGACCGCGCGCGGGGTCATCTACGCACTGCTCGGGGTGCTGGCGCTGCGGGTCGCCTTCGACGGGTCCCGTGAACAGGCCGACCGGGGCGGCGCGGTGGCCCAGCTCGCGGACCGGCCCTTCGGCGGGTTCCTGGTCTGGGCCCTGGCGGTGGGGTTCGCCGGGATGACGCTGTGGCGGTTGTCGGAGGCGGTGTTCGGCGCGGCGGGACCGGACGGGGACAAGGCCGGCAAGCGGCTGATGTCCGGGGCCCGCGCGGTGTTCTACGGCTTCGTGACGTACTCCGTGGTGACCTTCGCGGTGAACGGCTCCTCCGCCGGCGGTTCGAGTGACGAGACCTCGAAGGACGTCACCGCGCACGCCCTGGGCTGGCCCATGGGCCGCTGGCTGGTGGGCGCGGCGGGCCTGGCCCTCGCGGGGGCCGGGGCGTGGATCGCGGTGCGGGCGATCATGCGGCGCTTCCGCAAGCACCTGCGGACCGGAGCGATGTCACCGCGGGTCCGCAAGGTGGTCGACTTCCTCGGGGTCGCCGGCGGGACCAGCCGGGGCGTGGTGTTCGCCGCCGCGGGCTGCTTCGTCGTCGTCGCGGCGGTGCGCTTCGACCCGGACCGGGCGAAGGGCCTGGACGACACGCTGCGCACGTTCCGGGACACCCCGGCCGGGCCGTGGCTGCTGGCGGTGGTCGCGGTGGGCCTGGCGCTGTTCGGGGTGTTCTCCTGGGCGATGGCCCGCTGGCGGCAGGTCTGAACCGCGCCGGGCCGGGTCAACGGCCCGGGAGCTTCACCACCGTCACGAAGAAGTCGTCGATCTGGCGGACCACGTCGATGAACCGGTCGAAGTCCACCGGCTTGGTCACGTACGCGTTGGCGTGCAGCTTGTAGCTGCGCAGGATGTCCTCCTCGGCCTCGGAGGTGGTGAGGACGACGACCGGGATGGTGCACAGGTCGGCGTCGGCCTTGATCTCGGCGAGCACCTGGCGGCCGTCGAAGCGGGGCAGGTTGAGGTCGAGGAGGATCAGCCCCGGGCGCGGCGCACCGGCGTGGGCGCCGCGCCGGTTGAGGAAGTCGAGGGCCTCCTCGCCGTCCCGTACGACGTGCAGGACGTTGCGGACCTTGTTCTCCTGGAACGCCTCGCGCGTCATCAGTTCGTCGCCGGGGTCGTCCTCCACGAGCAGCACGATGATCGGTTCCGGTTCCTGCACGTTCACGCGGGCCCTTCCTCCGGTGCGGGTTCCCGCTCGGCGGTCGCCGGCAGGGTGAAGCGGATGCGGGTGCCTTCCGGCCGCCCGGGATCGAGCCAGATCCGGCCGCCGTGGTACTCCACGATCTTCTTGCACAGCGCGAGCCCGATGCCCGTACCGCCGTAGCTGTCGCGGCTGTGCAGACGCTGGAAGATGACGAATATCTTGTCGGCGAACTCCGGCGCCACGCCGATGCCGTTGTCGGTGACGGAGAAGCGGAGCATGCCGTCCCCGTCCGAGGGCTCCGCGCCGTCCGGCGTCCCCGGGTCGTCCAGGGTGATGGTCACCCGCGGCGGCCGGTCCTCCGCGCGGAACTTGACGGCGTTGCCCACCAGGTTCTGCCAGAGCATGGTCAGCAGGGTCGGGTCGCCCACGGTGGCGGGCAGCGCGGGCGGCCGCTCGACGACGGCGTCCGACTCCTCGATCGCGACGGACAGGTTGCCCAGCGCGCGGTCCAGCGGCTCGTCCAGGGCGACCGGCACACTGGCGTCGCCCAGCCGCCCGACCCGGGAGAACGTCAGCAGGTCGTTGATGAGCACCTGCATGCGCTTGGCGCCGTCGAC
Source organism: Streptomyces sp. NPDC111520 (assembly GCF_055635295.1). Taxonomy (NCBI): domain Bacteria; kingdom Bacillati; phylum Actinomycetota; class Actinomycetes; order Kitasatosporales; family Streptomycetaceae; genus Streptomyces; species Streptomyces sp. NPDC111520. The sequence continues at coordinate 157,976 of NZ_JBVKBW010000007.1, forward strand.
GGCGAAGGCGATGTACTGCGTGCCGCGTTCGTCGAAGCTGTCGCCGTAGCGCTTCTCCAGCAGCTGACAGAAGGACGCCACCTTGCGCAGCGGTTCCTGCAGGTCGTGGGAGGCGACGTAGGCGAACTGCTCCAGCTCCGCGTTGGAGCGGCGTAGTTCGCCTGCCTGCAGCTCGCGCAGTTCGCCCTCGTGGCGCAGCTGTTCCGCCTTGCGCCGCGACTCCTCGAGCTCCGTGACGATGCGCAGCCGCATCCCCTCCACGGCGGTCCCGACGGCGTGCAGGTCGGCGGGGCCGTGGGCCGGGATGCGGCGGTCGTACTCGCCGCCCGACACCTCCTGCACGGCCTCGCGGAGCCGGTTCAGCGGCCGGACGACCACCAGCCGCACCACGACCGCGAGCGCGACGGCGGTGAGGAAGAACGCCAGGACCATGAGCCCGAAGACCCGGTCCCGCAGGGTGCGGGCGTCCGCCAGCTGCCGCGTCCCGGCGGCGCGTTCGGCGTCCAGCCGGCGGACCTGCGTCGCGGACAGGACGCGCACCCGGTCGAAGGCCTCCTTGCCCCGGCGGGTGGTGGCCGCGTCGGGGGTGCCGCCGCCGAGGGCCTTGGTGCGGTCGACGACCTGCTGCGCGTACCGCCGGCGCCAGTCGGCGGCGGCCTGCCGCAGCGCGTCGAGGTCGCGGACGAGTTCGGGCAGGCCGTCCACCAGGCCGCGCGTGCGCCGGGCGGCGTCCTCCTCGACGGCGCGGCCGCGGGTGTAGGGCTCCAGGAAGTCCGGGTCGCCGGTGATGGCGTAGCCGCGGACCCCGGTCTCCTGGTCCACCAGGGCCGTCTGCAGGCGGTAGGCCTCGACCCGCGCGGGCGAGACCCGGTCGATGAGGTGGTCCGAGACCTCCGCCGTGCGGCGCAGCTGGGTGAAGCCGACGCCCGCGGCCACGGTCATGAACACTCCCAGGGCGGCGAGGACCAGCACGATCCAGCCCTGGACGGTGAGCCGCGCGCGGGCGGCCGTCACGACGAGGCGTTCCAGGTGAGGTGGACCACGGCCAGGTCGTCGTCCAGGCCGCCGTGGTCGGCGGCCAGGGCCTCGGCGCGGGCGATGATGGTGTCGACGAACTCCGAGGCGGGCAGCGTGGCGTGCGCTCTGGCCAGGGCGAGCAGGCCGTCCTCGCCCAGCCGTCCCTGGTCGGTGCGGCCCTCGAACAGCCCGTCCGTGAAGAGCATCAGCGACTGGCCGGGGCGCAGTTCCAGCCGGCCCTCGGGCCAGTCCCCCTGGCCGGGCACCACGCCCAGGGCGGGCCCGCGCGGCGGTTCGATGTACTCGACGGTGCCGTCCGGGGTCAGGCTGAGCAGTCCGTGGTGCCCGGCCCGCCACACACGGGCGCTGCGGCGGTCCGGGGCGAGGGTGAGGATGGTGGCGGTGGCGAAGATCTCCGGGGCGGCGCGTTCGGCGACCAGCACCTGCTCCAGCAGGGCGAGCTGCCGGGAGCCCTCGACCCCGGTCAGCACCAGGGTGCGCCAGGCGATGCGCAGTCCGACGCCGAGCGCCGCCTCGTCGGGCCCGTGCCCGGACACGTCCCCGATGAGGGTGTGGACGACGCCCTCGTCGGTCTCCACGACGTCGTAGAAGTCGCCGCCGAGGAGGGCGTCCGCCCGGCCGGGACGGTAACGGGGCGTGACGGTGACGTCCTTGGTGCGCAGCATGGGCAGCGGGAGCAGCCCGCGCTCCAGGCGGGCGTTCTCCTGGGCCCGCATCTGGCTGGCCCGCAGGGCGACGGCCGCGCGTTCGGCCTGCTTGCGTTCGACCGCGTAACGCAGCGCGCGGCCGAGGAGTTCGCCCTCGACACGTCCCTTGACCAGGTAGTCCTGCGCCCCGGCGGACAGCGCGGCCAGGCCGGTCCGCTCCTCGGCGAGACCGGTGAGCACCACGACGGCGGCGCGGTCGGTGAGCGACAGGGCGCGGCCGAGGGCGTCGAGGCCCTGGCCGTCGGGCAGGTGCAGGTCGAGCAGGACGCAGTCGGCGGGACGCGCGGCCAGTTCGATACCGGCCTCGGCCAGTGTGCGCACCCAGCGCAGGTCGACGGGCACCCCGCTGTCGGCGACCAGTTCCTCCACGAGCAGGGCGTCCCCCGCGTCGTCCTCGACGAGGAGGACGGAGAGCCGGGTGCGCCGGCCGTCGCCCTGTCTGGGGACGACGCCCTCGGGGGGCGTCAGCGTGTTGCCTTCCACATCGTCTCCCCACCCTGCGGTGGCCCCGGGTGGGGCGATCGGATCGTACGCGACCGGCACCCGGGCCGGGTGGCCTTTGGGACAGTGCCGATCATCTTCGATCATTGCCGTTTGGCAACAGTAGTCGAACGCAACAATTGCACGGACGGCGGCCCGCGCGCCAACGCGCCGGGGCGCCGGAATCCGGCCCACGGGCACGGGCCGTACGGCTACGCGGTGTGACTCCGGTCCCCGGCAGCCACGGCACCGAGCCCCGTCGACTCGGCGGCGGAGCGGAACGCGGTCAGCCCCTCCAGCAGCGCGCGCCGGGCCCGTTCGGGCATCGCCGCCACGACCGTCGCCAGTTCCCGCTCGCGGCGTTCCCGCAGCTGGGCGAGGAAGGCGACGCCGCGCGGGGTGAGCCACAGGCACACCTCACGGCGCGAGGTGGGGCTGGTGTCCCGGGTGAGGTACCCCACCGCCTGCAGGCGGTCGCAGAGCCGGCTCACCGCGGGCGGCCCGGCCCCCAGGACGTCGCACAACGTCCGCAGGTTGATCCCCTCGTTCCCCTCCAGCGCGAACAGCAGGCGCAGCTGCGAGGGCGGCACGGGAGGGTCCCCCGCGTCCCTGCCACGGCCCCACAGCACCTCGAGTGCCTCGACCACGGACGACGCCGCGGCCAGGGCGGCGTCCCGCTGCGATCCGGCGGTGGCGGGCAAGAGACCCTCCTCACGGCGTGCCGCCCGCGGGATACCGCCGGCGAGCGGGTAGACGAAGACAGGACAGGGCGCGCCAAACCGCGCGCCACCACGCTAACCGACCCGCCCACCGACCCAGAAGGACCGTCACACCCCGGTGAACCGACACACCCCGCTCGCCGCCGAACGCGCCCTGCGCGCGGCGCCCCCGCACGCCCTGCCCGCGGCCCTCGCGGACGTCCTGCGCACCCACTGCGCGGCCCGCTCCGTGGAGGTCCTGCTCGCCGACTACGGCCTGGCGGCGCTCCAGCCGGTCTCCGCCCCCGAGCCCGCGGAGGCCGCCGTACCCCTCGCGGCGACGCCCGAGGGCCGGGCCTTCGGATCCCAGGAGCCGTTCGCCGAGCCGGCGGGCGACGGCGGCGTACGCCTCCACCTGCCGGTGAGCGTGCGCGGCGACCGGATCGGCGTGCTCAGCGTCACACTCCCCGGTGAGCCCGCGCCCGAGGAGGTGCGCGACCTCGGCGAGGTCGCCGAGATCCTCGGCCACCACCTCCTCGTCGCCGACCGGGACACCGACCGCTACCTGCGCGCCCGGCGTCGGGACCGGCTCACCCTCGCCGCCGAGGTGCAGTGGGAACTGCTGCCCGGACGTGCCTGCGCCCGGCCCGAGTACGCCCTCGGCGCCCAGTTGGAGCCCGCCTACGACATCCACGGCGACAACTTCGACTGGTCGGCCTCCGCGACGGACCTCACGCTGTCCGTCACCAACGGCATGGGGCAGGGCATCGAGGCCGCCCTGCTGACCAGCCTCACCGTGAACGCCCTGCGCAACGCCCGGCGCGCCGGCGTCCCCCTCGCCGACCAGGCCATGCTGGCCGACCAGGCCGTCTACGCCCGCCACCGGGGAGAGCAGTACGTCTCGGTGCTGCTGATGCGCTTCGACCTGGTGACCGGCGCGGCCGAGGTGGTGGAGGCCGGGTCGCCGCGCGTGTACCGGCTGCGCGGCTCGGCGGTGGAGCGGATCGGCTTCGAGGCGCAGTCGCCGCTGGGCATGTTCGAGGACACCCCCTACGTCCCGCAGCCCTTCGAGGTCCGCTCCGGGGACCGGCTCCTGGTGGTCAGCGACGGCGTGTACGCGACCGCCTCACCCGGCGGCGAGGCGTACGGCGAACGGGCGCTGTCCCGTGCGGCGCTGGCCACCCGGCTGCTCCCGGCCGCGGACGTCCCGCGCGCGATCCTGGGCGAACTGCCGGGCCACCGCGTCCTGCCGGAGGCGGAGGACGACGCCCTGGTGGTGTGCCTGGACTGGCGGTGAACCGCAGGGTGGAGCTTGCCTGGTGACGGGCGATGGGGAAGACTCTTGCCGAAGGGCAACTGTTTGCCCAGCCAACCTTCGTCCAGGTACGAGAGGGTGACCGGAGCGAGCCCGACGGTCCCACGCGGCCCCGGCCTTGCTCCTACCGCATTGTGACGTCTCTCCCGCCTCCGCGCTCCTCAGTGGTTCGAGAGCAGGGGTCAGGCACCTCCGCTCGGGTCGGACTGCGGGTGCTGCGCGCGCTGATCGATTCCCTGACCGAGACCGCCGTCGTGGTGTGCGACCGTGCCGGGGTGATACGTGCCGTGAACGCCGTCGTCACCTCCTGGGCCCCGCAGGTCGTGGCCGGCCGTCCGCTCGCCGGCACCGCCCCGGCGTGGCTGACGGCCGCGGACGCCTCCGGTGCCCCCACCGCCCACGGCGGCGTGGGGCACCGGCAGGTGACCGCGCGCCGCGCCGACCTCCCGGGCGGGCACCACGCCTGGTACCTCACCGACGTCACGGACGCCCGCAGCACCGACCGGGAACTGCGACTCGCCCACGAGCACACGGAGTTCCTCGCCGAGGCGTCCGCCCGGCTGCTCTCCTCCCTCAATCTGCGCAAGTCCCTGGCCGCGACGGCCGAACTCGCCGCCACCCGGCTCGCCGACGCCGCGGTGGTCATCACCCCGCCCGACCGGCGGGGGCTCCGGCTGACCCGGGCGGTCGCGGACCGCCCGGGCGTGGCGGAGTGGTGCCTGTCCGCCGACCCCGCCGAAGTGCCGGGACTGGCCGAGGCCCTGGCCGGCTTCCCCCCGGTGCCGTCCCGCTGGATCGATCCCGCGCGGGCCCCGGACTGGCTGCTCCCCGAGGACTTCGGCACGCCGGTGTCACTGCTGGTGACCCCGCTCCCGGGCAACGGGGTCCCCGCGGGCGCCCTTGTCCTGATGCGCCGCTCCGGCGGGCCGTTCACCGTCGAGGAGGAGACCTTCGCCCGGGTCTTCGCCGCCCGGGCCGGAGCCGCGATCTCCGCGTCCGTCCTCTACACCGAACAGGCCCGCAGTGCCGCCGTGCTCCAGGAGGACCTGCTGCCGCCGCTCCTCAAGCCCATCAAGGGCACCGAGGTCGCGGGCTCCTACCGGCCGTCCCGCGAGACGCTCCGCGTCGGCGGGGACTTCTACGACGCCTACCCCGCCGAGGACTCCGACGGCGAGAGCACCGTGGTGCTCGGCGACGTGTGCGGCAAGGGTCTGGAGGCGGCCGTCCTCACCGGCAGGATCCGCAACACCCTCAGCGCCCTGCGGCTGGTCGAGACCGACCACGTGCGGCTGCTGACGCTGCTCAACCACGCGCTCCTCAACACCGCCCACGCGCGCTTCGCCACCATGGTGCTGGCGGGCGTCACCCCGCTCGGCCACGGCCAGGTGCGGCTGCGGCTGACCGCGGGCGGGCATCCGGCCCCGCTCATCCTTCGCGCCTCCGGCGAGGTGGAGGAGGCCGACACCTCCGGCACCCTCATCGGCGCGGTGCCGGACGTACGGGCCACCACCTTCACCACCGTGCTGCAGCCCGGCGAGAGCTGCCTGCTCTACTCGGACGGCGTCACCGAGGCCCGCGGCGGGGTGACGGGCCGTGAGTTCTTCGGCTCGGAGCGGCTGAAGACGACCGTGGCCGGCTGCGTCGGCATGCCGGTGGAGGCCCTCGTCGAACACGTGGAGATGCGTACCACCGAGTGGCTCGCCGACCGCCCGCACGACGACATCGCGCTGGTCGGCATGGCCGCCCCGCGCGGCACCCACCTGAGCGCGGTGAACGGCCACGGACCGGGCAGGTTCACGGGATGAGCACCGTGAACACCCGCCGGGCCACCGCCGGCCCGGCCGAGGACCGGGCCGGCGACCTGTTCGCCGCCATCGCGGACGGCGACGAGTACGCGGCCGTGGCCGTCGTCCGGGCGGCCGTCGGCGACGGACTCCGGCCGGAGCGCATACTGCAGGAGGTCATCGCCCCGGCGCAGCGGCGGATCGGCAGGGAGTGGGCGGCCGGCCGGATCACCGTCGGCCAGGAGCACGCCGCGACCGCGATCAGCGAGCGCGCCGTCGCCGCGCTCACCGGCGCCCCGCCGGACCGGCGTGCCTCGCCGCCGCTGGGCCGCGTGGTGGTCGCCTGCGTGGACGGCGAGTGGCACACCATGCCGGCGCGGCTCGTCGCCGAGACGCTGCGGCTGCGCGGCTGGCACGTCGACTTCCTGGGCGCCCACGTCCCGGCCCGGCACCTGGTGGCGCACCTGCACGAGACCGGCCCCGACGCCGTGGCGCTGAGTTCGTCGCTCAGCGTACGACTGCCCAAGGCGCACGCCACGATCACCGCCTGCCAGGCGGCGGGCGTGGCGGTGCTGGCGGGCGGCCGGGGCTTCGGCCGCGGCGGCCGGTACGCGTTCCGGCTCGGCGCGGACGCCTGGGCGGCGTCGGCCCCGGAGGCGGCCGACCGGCTGGCGTCGGCCTGGCCGCCGCAGGTGCGGCAGCCGCACGAGACCCTCGCCCACCTCGCCGACGACGAGTACACCCTGGTGGTACGGGCCAGGTCCCGGCTCGTCGCCGGGACCATGGAGGCGCTGCCCGGCGTCCTCCCGGCGAGCCGCTCGTACACCGGGCACCAACTCGACCGCACCGCAGAGGACCTGGGCCACATCGCCGACCATCTGGCGGCCGCGCTGTACGTCGACGACGCGGAGCTGTTCGGGGACTTCCTCGTCTGGACCGCGCGGATCCTCGCGGCCCGCGGGGTTCCGGCGACCGCGCTGACCGTGAGCCTGGAGCTGATGGCCACGAGCCTGCGCGACTTCCCCCGGGCGCTCGCGCTCATCGCGTCGGGCGTCGCCGCGATCCGAGGGACGGAGGAGGTGACCGGCCCGGAGCGGCCGGCGAACACCGCATGACGCACTCGCACCTGCCACCCCTGCACCTGACGACCGAGCGCCCCGGCCCCGGCACCGGCCCGGGCACCGTGGTCCTCCGCGTCACCGGGGACCTCGACCACGAGACCGCGCCGGACCTGTTGGACGCCGTGTCGGGCGAACTCTCCCCCGGCGACCCGCCCGCGGAGCTGGTCCTCGATCTGTCCGGGGTCGCCGTGTGCGACTCCTCGGGCCTGTCCGCGCTGATCGTCGCCCTGCGCAGGACGTCGGCCGCGGGCACGGCCCTGCGGCTGACCTCCCTGCCGCCGCAGTTGCTGCGGGTCGTCAAGGTCACGGGCCTCGCGGCGCACTTCGCGGCCGCCCTCGACGCCGACCCCCACTCCCGCCGCCCCGCGGAGTCCTGAGCCCCACGTCCGACGACCCTCACGGGATCACGCCGCACACCGTCCGTGCATCGCCGACGGCGGCACACCTGCCCGGGAGGCACAGCCGCACGGGACCGGCGCACGGTCGTCGGGCGCCGCCGCCGGGCCCGCGCGGCCCCGGCTGGGGACCCCGACCGGTCATACTGGTGTCATGACCAGCGCGGCGAGGCAGAGAGCGAGATCCGGCGCATGACGCAGTCCCCCGCCCGGCAGACCGCGCCGGCGGCCGAGGAGCCGCGCCTGACGGTGGACGAGCTGGCGGCACGGTCCGGTACGACGGTCCGCACGATCCGCTTCTACAGCGCCAAGGGCCTGCTGCCGCCGCCCGAACTGGGCACCCGCCGTGTCGGTCTGTACGGTCCCGACCACCTCGCCCGGCTGGCGCTGATCGAGGAGCTGCAGCGGCAGGGCCTGACGCTCGCCGCGATCGGCCGCTACCTGGACCAACTGCCCGCCGACATCACCCCCGAGGACCTCGCGCTGCACCGGGCGCTGGTGGCGACGTGGATGCCGGACGCCGCGGAGGAACTGGCCCGTGACGGGTTGGAGCAGCGGGCGGGCCGGCCGCTGAGCGGAGGCGACCTGGACCGGCTCGCGGCCATGGGCGTGCTGCACCCCACCGCGGACCCCGGGGTGCTGCTGGTGAATCCGGCGCTGCTGCACCTGGGCGTGCGCCTGCTGGACGTGCCGATCCCGCTGGAGACGCTGCTCGCCACCCGGGAGATCGTGCTGAAGCACGCCCGCGCGGTCGCCCACGAGCTGCACCGGCTGTTCCAGCAGGAGGTCTGGCAGCCGTACGTGGCCGGGCGCCCGGCGCCGGAGGAGCGGGCCCGGATGCGCGGGCTCACCGACGACCTGCAGCCGATGGTCGTCCAGGCCCTGGTCACCGCCTTCCAGCGGTCGCTCGCCGAGGAGCTGCGGGCCACGGCCGCCGGGCTCGGCGACCGGGGCCGCGGCGAGGAGTGACGGCGGCGCCGCGGCCCCCGGTGCGGAGGCCGCGGCGCCGGTCGGTCGGGTCAGCCGTCGGTGAAGGTCTCGCCGCGCTCGGCCTTGCGCACCAGCAGCTCCGGTGCCGCGAAGCGATCCCCGTAGGCGGCCCTCAACTGCTCGGCGCGGGCGAGGAAGCCGGCCGGGCCCCCGGGGTAGCCGTTGACGTACTGCAGGACGCCACCGGTCCAGGCGGGGAAGCCGATGCCCAGGATGGAGCCGATGTTGGCGTCGGCGACGGAGGTGAGGACGCCCTCCTCCAGGCAGCGCACGGAGTCCAGGGCCTCGACGAAGAGCATGCGCTCCTTGAGGTCCTCGAAGGGTACGGCCGCCGCCTCCGGCTCGGTGAAGTGCTCGCGCAGTCCGGGCCACAGGCCGGCCCGCCTGCCGTCCGCGTAGTCGTAGAAGCCGGCGCCGCCGCTGCGTCCGGTGCGTCCGAACTCCTCGACCATGCGGTCGACGACGGCGTCAGCGGGGTGCGGCCGCCAGCTGCCCCCGGCCTCCTCCACCGCCCGCCGCGACTCCTCGCGGATCTTCCGGGGCAGGGTGAGCGTCAGCTCGTCCATCAGGGAGAGCACCTTGGCCGGGTAGCCGGCCTGGGCGGCCGCCTGCTCCACGGTGGCGGGGTCGACGCCCTCGCCGACCATCGCGACGCCCTCGTTGATGAAGTGCCCGATGACGCGCGAGGTGAAGAAGCCGCGCGAGTCGTTGACGACGATCGGGGTCTTGCGGATCTGCCGGACCAGGTCGAAGGCGCGGGCGATCGCCTCGTCGCCGGTGCGGGCGCCCTTGATGATCTCGACCAGCGGCATCTTGTCGACCGGTGAGAAGAAGTGCAGGCCGATGAAGTCCTCGCGGCGCTGCACGCCCTCCGCGAGGAGCGTGATGGGCAGGGTGGAGGTGTTGGAGCACAGCAGGGCGTCGGGGGCGACGACGCCCTCGATCTCCTGGAAGACCTTGTGCTTCAGGGCGGGGTCCTCGAAGACCGCCTCGATGACGGCGTCGCAGCCCGCCAGGTCCTGCGGGTCGGCGGTGGGGTGGATCCGGGCGAGCAGTTCGTCCCGCTTCTCCTGCGTGGTGCGGCCCCGGGCCAGGGCCTTGTCGAGGAGGCCCGCGGAGTACGCCTTGCCGCGCTCCGCCGCCTCGGCGCCGACGTCCTTCAGGACGACCTCGATGCCGGCCCTGGCACAGGCGTAGGCGATCCCGGCGCCCATCATGCCGGCGCCGAGCACGGCCACCTTGGTGACGGTGCGGGCCGGGACGTCCTTGGGGCGGCTGGCGCCGGAGTTGACGGCCTGCATGTCGAAGAAGAAGGCCTGGATCATGTTCTTCGCGATCGGGCCGGTCACCAGCTCGGTGAAGTAGCGGGCCTCGATGGCGAAGGCGGTGTCGACGTCGACCTGCGCGCTCTCCACGGCGGTGGCCAGGATGTTGCGCTGCGCCGGGTAGGGCGCGCCGGCGAGCTGCTTGCGCAGGTTCGCCGGGAAGGCGGGCAGGTTGGCGGCGAACGCGGGGGTGCTGGGGGTGCCGCCGGGGATGCGGTGGCCCTTGACGTCCCAGGGCTGCGCGGACTCGGGGTGGGCGTCGATGAAGGCGTGCGCCTTGGCGAGCATGTCGTCGCGGTCGGTCGCGACCTCGTGGACCAGGCCGTTCTCCAGCGCGCGCCGCGGGTCGTACTGGTTGCCCTGCAGCAGCACCTTCAGCAGCGCGTCGGTGATGCCGAGCAGCCGCACCGTGCGGACGACCCCGCCGCCGCCGGGGAGCAGGCCGAGCGTCGCCTCGGGGAGCCCGATCTTCGAGCCGGGGGCGTCGAGCGCGACCCGGTGGTGGCAGGCGAGCGCGATCTCGTAACCGCCGCCGAGGGCGGCGCCGTTGATCGCGGCGACGACGGGCCTGCCGAGGGTCTCGATGCGGCGCAGGTCGCGCTTCATGCCCATGCCGGCCTCGAAGATCTGCGGGGCGTCCTCGGGACCCGCCTTGATCATGTCCTTGAGGTCGCCGCCCGCGAAGAAGGTCTTCTTCGCGGAGGTGACGATGACGCCGCGTACGGCGTCGCGTTCCGCCTCCAGGCGGTCGGCGACGGCCCGCAGGGACTCCCTGAAGGCCTGGTTCATGGTGTTCGCGGACTGGTTCGGGTCGTCGAGGACGAGCGTGACGACCCCGGTCTCGTCCTGTTCCCAGCGGATGGTGGTGTTCGTCGGAAGTGCGCTCATGTTCGGTCGGCTCCGTAGCGGGTGAAGCGGGACGGGACGGGGGTGTCAGAGGCGTTCGACGACGGTGGCGATGCCCATGCCGCCGCCGACGCACAGCGTGGCGAGTCCGTACCGCTGGTCGCGGCGCTCCAGTTCGTCGACCAGGGTGCCCAGGATCATGGCGCCGGTGGCACCGAGGGGGTGGCCGAGCGCGATGGCGCCGCCGTTGACGTTGACCTTGTCGTGGCTCAGGCCCATCTCGCGCATGAAGCGCAGGACGACGGCGGCGAAGGCCTCGTTGATCTCGACGAGGTCGATGTCGTCGACGGTCAGCCCGGCCTTGGCGAGTGCCTTGCGGCAGGCGGGAGCGGGACCGGTGAGCATGATGGTGGGGTCCGAGCCGGACACCGCGGCGGAGACGATGCGGGCGCGGGGGGTCAGGCCGAAGCGCTCCCCCGTCTCGCGGTTGCCGATGGCCACCAGGGCGGCGCCGTCCACGATGCCGGACGAGTTGCCCGCGTGGTGGACGTGGTCGATCCGCTCGATCCAGTGGTACTTCTGCAGCGCGACGGCGTCGAAGCCGCCCGCCTCGCCGATCGTGGCGAAGGACGGCTTGAGCCCGGCCAGGCTCTCGGCGGTGGTGCCGGGGCGGATGTGCTCGTCGCGGTCGAGGACGACCAGGCCGTTGCGGTCGAGGACGGGGACGACGGAGCGGTCGAAGCGGCCCTCCTTCCACGCCTCGACGGCGCGGGCCTGCGACTCGGCGGCGTAGGAGTCCACGTCGTGGCGGCTGAGGCCCTCGATGGTGGCGATGAGGTCGGCCCCGACGCCCTGCGGCACGAAGCCCGTGGTGTAGCTGGTCATCGGGTCCATGGCCCAGGCGCCGCCGTCGGAGCCCATCGCGACGCGGGACATCGACTCGACACCGCCCGCGAGGACGAGGTCCTCCCAGCCGGAACGGACCTTGGCGGCGGCCATGTTGACGGCCTCCAGACCGGAGGCGCAGAAGCGGTTCTCCTGGACGCCGGCCACGGTCTCGGGCAGGCCGGCGGCGATGGCGGCGGTCTTGGCGATGTCGGAGCCCTGGTCGCCGATCGGGGTGACGACGCCGAGCACGATGTCGTCGATCGCGGCCGGGTCAAGGCCGGGCAGGCGGCGGCGCAGTTCGTCGATGAGCCCGGTGACCAGGTCGATGGGCTTGGTGCCGTGGAGGGAGCCGTTGGCCTTGCCGCGCCCGCGCGGGGTGCGGATGGCCTCGTAGACGTAGGCGTCGGTGCTCAACGTCGGGTGCCTTTCGGTGAGGGTGCCGGTGTGGGCAGGGTCCGGGTGGGTGTGTGGGGTGGGGCGGGACGGGGCCGCGGTGGTCAGCCGAGCAGCGAACGGCCGATGATCTCCTTCATGATCTCCGTGGTACCGCCGTAGATGGTCTGGACGCGCCCGTCGGTGAAGGCCCTGGCGATCGGGAACTCGCGCATGTAGCCGTAGCCGCCGTGCAGTTGCAGGCAGCGGTCGGTGACCCGCTTCTGCAGTTCCGTCGCCCACCATTTGGCCATCGACGCGTGCACCGCGTCGAGGCGGCCCGCCGTGTGCTCGCCCACGCAGCGGTCGACGAAGGTGCGGGTGACGGCGCATTCGGTGGCCATCTCGGCGATCTCGAACCGTACGTGCTGCAGCCGGGCGAGCGGCCGGCCGAAGGCCGCGCGCTGCTTGACGTAGGTGGTGGTGAGCTCCAGCAGGTGCTCGGCGGCGGCCGCCGCGGCGACGGCGATGGTGAGCCGCTCCTGGGCGAGGTTGGCCATGAGGTGGAGGAAGGCCTGGTTCCCGGTGCCCAGCAGGTTCTCCTTGGGCACCCGCACCTGGTGGAAGAAGAGTTCGGCGGTGTCCTGCGCCTTCTGGCCGATCTTGTCGAGGTTGCGGCCGCGTTCGAAGCCGGGCATGCCGCGTTCCACCACGAGCAGGCTCAGCCCGCGCGCACCGCCCTCGGGGGTGGTGCGGGCGACGACCACCACGAGGTCGGCGAGGATCCCGTTGGAGATGAAGGTCTTGGAGCCGTCGAGGATCCAGGCGTCGCCCGCGTCGGTGGCGGTGGTGCGGATGCCCTGCAGGTCGGAGCCGGCGCCGGGTTCGGTCATGGCGATGGCCGTGATGGTCTCGCCGCTGCAGAACCCCGGCAGCCAGCGCCGCTTCTGCTCCTCGGTGGCCAGTCCCGTCAGGTAGGGGCCGACGATGTCGTTGTGCAGGCCCAGGGCGAGCCCGTGCGCCCCGGCGCGGGCGAACTCCTCGGCCAGCACGACCGCGTGACGGAAGTCGTCGTTGCCCCCGCCGCCGTACTCCTCGGGCACCGCGGGGCCGAGCAGGCCCTGGCGGCCGGCGGCGAGCCAGGCCTCCCGGTCGACGATGCCGGCCTTCTCCCAGCGCTCGTGGTGCGGCAGCACCTCCTTGGCCAGGAAGGCCCTGACGGTCTCGCGGAACGCCTCGTGCTCGGCCGTGAAGAGCTCGCGCTGCATGCTGGTGCCTGCCTTCCGCCGGTGGCCCGGCTACGGGAGCCGGTCCGCGGCCCGCTCGATGAGCGAGGTGACGGGCGTCGCGGCGGCGGGCGCGACCGTCCGCGGCACCTGGAGGTCCCAGTCGCGGGCGACCTCCGCGGTGTGCGCGCCGGGCAGGGCGGGCGGTCGCCGCAGCGCGCCGGGGGTGACGGAGAAGCGCGGGGCAGGGGCGGGCTGGGTGACGCCGCCGGGGCCGGCGAAGGTGCCGCGGGCCGCCAGGTGGGGATGGGCCGCGGCCTCGGCCAGCGACAGCACCGGCGCCGTGCAGGCGTCGCTGCCCTCGAAGACCTCCGTCCACTCCTGGCGGGTACGGGTCGTGAAGCGGGCCGCGATCACCGCGCGCAGTTCGTCCCAGCGTCCGAGGTCGCCCCGGTCCGGCGCGTCCTCGGGGAGGCCGAGCAGCCGGGCGAACTCGGCGTAGAAGGCGGGTTCCAGGGCGCCGACGGCCATCCATCCGCCGTCGGCGGTCTCGTAGACGGCGTAGTAGGGGCAGCCGCCGTCCAGCAGGTTGACGCCCCGCCGGTCCTGCCAGCCGCCGGCGGCGGCCATGCCGCGGATCATCGCGCCGAGGTGGGCGACACCGTCGACGATGGCCGCGTCGACGACCTGGCCTGTGCCGGTGGTCCGGGCGTGGTGCAGGGCGGCGAGCACCCCGGTGACCAGGTAGAGGGAGCCCCCGGCGTAGTCGCCGAGCAGGTTGGCCGGGATCGCGGGCGGTCCGTCGCCGGGGCCGATCATCCCGAGGGCCCCGGCGACGGCGATGTAGCCGATGTCGTGCCCGGCGCGCGGGGCGAGCGGCCCGTCCTGGCCCCAGCCGGTCATGCGGCCGTAGACGAGGCGGGGGTTGCGGGCGTGGCAGTCGGCCGGGCCGACGCCCAGGCGTTCGGCGACGCCGGGGCGGTTGCCCTCCAGCAGGACGTCAGCGCGGGCGGCCAGGTCCAGGACCAGCCGTACGCCCTCCTCGCTCTTGAGGTCGGCGACCACGGAGCGCTTGTTGCGGTTGGTGACGTCGTGCGCCGGGTCGATGCCGAGCCGGGAGCCGCCGGGCCGGTCGACGCGGACGACGTCGGCACCGAGGTCGCCGAGGAGCATGGCGGCGAACGGGGCCGGGCCGATGCCGGCCAGTTCCACCACGCGCACACCGGTGAGCGGCCCGCCCGCGGTGGACGCCTCGGACGCCTCCCGCGGTCGCGTTCGCGCCTCGGTCATCGGGGGCCTCCGGCTTCGCGGCGAGCATGACAGTATTGCTGTAACACTGGCGATGCTATGGATGTGCGATGCCGTTGACAAGGGCCGCAGCCCCGGCGGGCCGCGGTTCGTGTGAGGATCACCACCATGGAGGAGGCACAGTGGCAGAGGTGACGGACGCAGGCCCGCCGGACGACGCCGTACGGGTGAGGGAGCTCTGGCGGGGCCTGGGCCTGCCGGGGATCGTGGACGTGCACACGCACTTCATGCCGGACCGCGTGCTCGCCAAGGTCTGGGCGTACTTCGACTCCGCCGGCCCGCTCACGGGCCGGCCGTGGCCGATCGCGTACCGCACCGGCGAGGAGGAGCGGGTGGCCACGCTGCGGGCGTACGGGGTGCGCGCCTTCACCTCGATGCTCTACCCGCACAAGCCGGCGATGGCCGCCTGGCTGAACGCCTGGGCCGCGGACTTCGCCGCCCGGACGCCCGACTGCCTGCACACGGCGACCTTCTTCCCGGAGCCGGAGGCGCCCGGCTACGTCCGGCAGGCCCTGGAGGCCGGCGCCCGGGTCTTCAAGTGCCACGTGCAGGTGGGGGCCTTCGACCCCAACGACCCGCTGCTCGACCCCGTCTGGGGGCTGCTCGCGGACGCCGGCGTCCCCGTCGTCACCCACTGCGGCTCGGGTCCCGTCCCCGGCCGGCACACGGGTCCCGGCCCGATCGCCCGGCTGCTGGCCCGGCACCCCCGGCTGCGGCTGGTCGTCGCGCACATGGGCATGCCCGAGTACGGGGCGTTCCTGGACCTCGCCGAGCGGTACGAGGGCGTGCACCTGGACACCACGATGGCGTTCACGGACTTCAGCGAGGCCGCCGCGCCCTTCCCGCCCCCGGAGCGCAAGCGGCTGGCCGACCTCGGTGAACGCGTGCTGTTCGGCAGCGACTTCCCCAACATCCCGTACGCGTACCTGCACGCGCTGCGGGCGCTGACGCGGCTGGAGCTGGGCGACGCGTGGGCGCGGGGCGTCCTGCACGGCAACGCCGTACGCCTCTTCGGGATGCCGCGGTGACCCCGCCCGGGCGGCCCGCGGGGCCGGAGGCGATCACCACGCCGCGGCTGCTGCTCGAACCGCTGCGGGTGGAGCACGCGGAGGAGATGGCCGATGTGCTCTCCGACCCCGGGCTCCACGAGTTCACCGGCGGCACCCCGTACGACGCGCCGGGCCTGCGCGCCCGCTACACGCGCCTGGTCGGCGGCTCAGGGGACCCCGCGGTCTCCTGGTGGAACTGGGTGCTCCGGCTCCGCGAGGACGGCCGCCTCACCGGCACCGTGCAGGCCACGGTGGCGTGGGACACCCCTGACGGCACGGTCGCGGAGGTCGCCTGGGTGGTCGGCACGCCGTGGCAGGGCCGCGGCATCGCCACCGAGGCGGCCGTCGCCCTGGTCGGATGGCTCACGACGCTCCCGGTCGGCCGCGTGATCGCCCACGTCCACCCGGGGCACGGGGCTTCCGGGGCGGTCGCGGCCGCCGCGGGCCTGGCGCCCACGTCCGTCGTCGTGGACGGCGAGACCCGCTGGCGGCGCGACGTCACCCCGCCTTCGGGCACCGCACGGGACTGATCCGCCCGGGCGCAGGGAGGGAGGGCGCGGGGAGGGCACGGTACGGCGACACCGGCGGGCCGCCACGGGCGCCGTTGCGGGCGTCGGCCGCCGGCGTGATGAAGGATGTCCCCGCCCGGAACATCCCGTTACGTCCCGCCGCACACGCCCCGGAGGTACCCCTTATGGCGCCATGTCCGCACTGGCTCTTCGGCGATCAGTTGGGGCCGCACTTCCTCGGCCGCGGCGTCCCCGTGGTGATGATCGAGGCACGCTCGGCGTTCGCCCGGCGCCGCTCGCACCGCGCCAAGGCGCACCTCGTGCTGTCGGCGATGCGGCACCGGGCGGCGGAACTCGGCGACCGGGTGCGCTACGTCCGGGCCGCGACCTACCGCGAGGGGCTGCGCGAGGCGGTCGGCGACGCGCGGGTGACGGTGTCCCGGCCGGCCTCGCGGGCCGCGCTTCGGCTGGTGGAGGGGCTGGACCAGGTCGAGGTCCTGCCGGACCGGGGATTCCTGGTGTCGCGCGAGGACTTCGCCGGCTGGCTCGAAGGGCGCCGCGGCGGACGCCTGCTGCTGGAGGACTTCTACCGCTGGGTGCGCCGGTCCCACGACCTGCTGATGGACGGCGGCGAACCGGCGGGCGGACGGTGGAACCTGGACCACGACAACCGGGAGCCGCCGCCGCGCGACCGGGACGACCTCGGGGTGCGGCCGCCCTGGCGGCCGCACGAGGACGAGATCGACGAGGAGGTCCGGCGCGACCTGGACCGCTGGGAGCGCGAGGGCCTGGTCCGCTTCGTCGGACGCGACGGCCCGCGGCTGTTCCCCGCGACCCGGCGCGAGGCGCTGGCGGCGCTGCGCGCCTTCGTGGCGCACCGGTTGCCGGATTTCGGCCGGTACGAGGACGCGATGCTCGCCGGGGACCCGGTGATGAGCCACAGCCTGCTCTCCGCCCCCCTGAACCTGGGGCTGTTGCACCCCGCCGAGTGCGTCGAGCGGGCGGAGCGCGCGCTGCGCAGCGGTGAGGCGCCGCTGAACAGCGTGGAGGGCTTCGTCCGGCAGGTCGCCGGATGGCGGGAGTACGTGCAGCAGGTCTACTGGCACTTCGGCGCGGACTACCGGCAGCGCAACGCGCTGGACCACCACACGCGGCTGCCGCGGTGGTTCCTGGAACTGGACGCCGACGCGGTGCGGGCGCGCTGCCTGTCGACGGTGCTGGCCCAGGTCCGGGACACGGGCTGGACCCACCACATCCCCCGGCTGATGGTGCTGGGCAGCCACGCGCTCCAACAGGGCTGGGACCCGGCGGAGTTGACGGACTGGTTCCACCGCTGCTTCGTCGACGGCCACGACTGGGTGATGGCGCCGAACGTGGTCGGGATGTCCCAGTACGCGGACGGCGGGCTGATGACGACCAAGCCGTACACCTCGGCGGGCGCCTACATCCACCGCATGAGCGACCTGTGCGACGGCTGCGCCTACCGGCCCGCCGAACGGACGGGCGAGCGCGCCTGCCCGTACACGACCGGCTACTGGTCCTTCGTGCACCGGCACCGCGACCTGCTCGCCGCCAACCACCGTACGGCGAGGGCGGTTCGGGGTCTGGAGCGGCTGGGGAACCTGCCCGAGGTGCTGGCGCTGGAGGAGGAGCGCGGGCGCCGGACACCGTGACGGAGTGCAACCTCGGCCGCGCAGCGGGTACCCGAACACAGGTGCCCCCTGGCGACACCTACGAAAGAGAGTCACCATGTCACTCTGCGTAGCGACTCGATGCACTTCAGGCACGTATAGTTACCTGCGTCACACCAATAACAGGGAACGGTTCAGGGCACCACGTGAGTCTCATACGTAGGGCCGCAGTTGGGCGCTGGAGCTGGTTGCTGCCCGACGCGCAGGAGAAGTGAGGAGAAGCCATGCGACCGTTCGCGCTGATTCATGCCCGACCGGCCACACCCGAAACATTTGTAGCGCCGTACACCTACGATTCCGCCCTGCAGCTGAACGTGCTCCCCGACGGCCGCCCCGTCATCACCGACCGCGCGCTGCTGCTCGCCACGGCCGCCACCGTCTCCACCGCCGGCTCCAAGACGCACTTCGACGACTGAGCACCCCGAACCCGATGACCGTCCTGATCCTCACCTCTCCCGAGGACGTGACAGCCGACCTGGTGGTGGCCGCGCTGCACGACCGCGGGACGCCGGTGGTCCGCCTGGACCCTGCGGACCTGCCCGGCGAGGTGTCCATGTCGGCCGAGTACGTACGCGGTGACGTACGCGGGTACCTCTCGGTCCAGGAGCGCATGGTGAGCATGGACAGCGTGCGCTCCCTGTGGATACGAAGACCCGGCACACCCGGCGCGGGCGCGGTGGAGCAGTCCGAGTGGCTGACCGCCGAGGCCGGCGCGGCACTGTACGGGGCGCTGCGCTGCGTCCGGGCCCGGTGGATGAACCACCCGGCCGCCGCGACGCAGGCCCGCTACAAGCCGTGGCAGTTGTTCACCGCGCACCACTCGGGGTTCGCGGTCCCCGCCACGCTCATCACCACCTTCCCGCAGGCGGCACGGGAGTTCGCCGAGCAGCACCCGCGGCTGGTGGTCAAGTCGGTCTCCGGCACGCACCCGGGCGACCCGCCGATGGCGCTGCCGACCACGCTGGTCGCCCCGGATGCCGACTTCTCCGCGGTGGCGGCCGGGCCGACGCTGCTGCAGCAGTACATACCCAAGGCCGCTGACATCCGCCTGACCTGTGTCGGGACGGAGTTGTTCGCGGCCCGCAAGAAGTCCGGTCCCGACCAGGTGGACGGCCGTTTCGGCAGCCCCGAGGACGTGGACTGGGAACCCGTGCAGCCGCCGGTGCGCATCGCGCGCTCGGTGCGGGAGTACATGACCGCGGCCGGACTCGCCTACGGCGCCTTCGACTTCGCCGAGGACACCGACGGGACCTGGTGGTTCCTGGAGTGCAACCAGGGCGGTCAGTTCGGCTTCGTCGAACTGGCGACGGGGCAGCCCATCACCGCGGCCATCGCCGGCTGGCTCACCGGCTGATCACCCGGCCGGCTGATCATCTGTCCGGCTCACCTGCCCGGCTGACCGCCCGTCAGGACTCGCGCAGACCCCATGGGGCGCCGTAGGAGGTCAGCAGGTCGAGGAACGGCCGCGGGGCGAAGGCCTCGGGGCCGAGGACACCGCTGCCCGCCCAGGTGCCCGCGGCCATCAACTCCAGCGCCACCACGGGGTTGACGGCCGTCTGCCAGACGACGGCCTGCGAGCCGTACTCGCGCATCGACCACTGGTTGTCGACGACGTGGTACAGGTACACCTCGCGCGCCCGGCCGTCCTTCGTCCCCTTCACCCACGTGCCGGCGCAGGTCTTGCCGTGCATGCGCTCGCCCAGCGTCGCCGGGTCGGGCAGGCAGGCGGCCACCACGTCCCGCGGGCTGACCAGGACGGATCCCCCGCCGCTCGGCACCCGGACGGGCTCGGTGCGGTCCAGGCCGAGCTGGTGGAGGGTCCTGAGCGTGCCGATGAACTCCTCCCCCAGGCCGTACTTGAAGGTGACGCGCCCCGCGTCGACCCAGCGCGGCATCAGCAGCACCTCCTCGTGCTCGACGTTCACGCAACCGACGGGGCCGATGCCCTCGGGGAAGTCGAAGACCTCCGGCTCGCTGAAGGGCGGGGTCGTGAACCAGCCGCGTCCGGCCTCGTACACCACCGGCGGGTTCAGGCACTCCTCGATCGTGGTCCAGATGCTGAACGACGGTGCGAAGTCGTGGCCCTCGACGGTCAGGTTCGCCCCGTCGCGCACCCCGATCTCCTCGATCGCGTCGAACAGTTCGTCGGCGGCGTAGCGGGCGAAGACGTCCGAGAGGCCCGGCTCCACGCCCATGCCGACCAGGGCCAGCCGGCCGGCCCGCTCCCACTCCGCGGCCCGCTCGAACTGGGCGTCGCCGAGCTTGACCCCGCACTCCTCGTAGGGGCGCTCCGGATGCGGGCGGGAGAGCGACATCGCCATGTCCAGGTAGTCGGCGCCGGCGGCGAGGGCCGCGCCGAACAGGGGCATCACGAAGCGCGGGTCGGTGGCGTTGAGCAGGACGTCGCAGCGCTCCTGGACGAGCAGCGCGCCGACCGCCGCCTCGTCGGAGGCGTCGACGCGGGCGGCGGAGAACCGGCCGCCGCCGTCCACGGACGCCACGGACGCCACGGACGCCACGGACGCCACGGCCGCCTCGGCGCGGACGAGGTCCCGGTCGGCGACGACCATGGCCTCGAAGAACGGGCGACGGGCGGCGATCCGGGCGATGGCGGTACCCACCCCGCCGGCTCCCACAAGCAGTACACGCATGGCTGACAACTCTCCGTTCCGAGGCGGAGGCGCCTCTGCCCAGGGATGAAACGCCGCCCGTCGCCGTATGGTCAATGGCGTTGGCATAAGGACGCACGCCGGAAGGGGAGGGCCTCGTGCCCAAGAAGGTCGTCGAGGAGGCGGGACGCCGGCGCCGCCGCCCCACCAGGAACGGGGCGGTGCTCTCGCACCGGCTGATCGTCGACACCGCGCTGCGCATGCTGCACGAGCACGGCCCCGCCGGGCTCACCGTGCGGCGGCTCGGCACTGCGCTCGGCGCCGACCCGAGCACGCTCTACCGGTACTTCCGCGGCATGGACGACCTCACCCTGGCCATCGCGGACGACCTGATGGGCCGGGCGATGGAGGGGTGGCGGCCCAGCGGCGGCTGGCGCACCGACCTGCGCGACCTGGGCATGCGCATCCACACCGCGTACCTCGCCCACCCCCAGGCGGCGGTGCTCACCGCCAGCCGGGTCTCCGGCCGGGCCCACGAGACGGCGGCCGACGAGGCGGTCCTCGGCGTCCTGCGCACCGCCGGGTTCCCCGACCCCGCCGCGGTGGCGATCTACCAGGCCCACATCGACCAGGCCCTGGCCTTCGCGGCGCTGGACGCGGCGACCCTGGCCCTCCCCGAGGCCGCCCGGGCCGCCGACCGGGACGTGTGGCAGGAGACGTACGCGCGCCTCCCGGCACGGACCCACCCGCACATCGCGGCCACCGCGGACCTGCTGGTCGCCCGGATGAACCGCAGCGCCTACCCCACCGCCCTCGACATGCTGCTCGACAGCGCCGCCGCCCGGCTGGCGGCGTCGCGCCGGGGCTGAGGGCTCGCCCGACCCTCCCGCCGCCCCCGCATACTGGAAGGCCGGACCCGCCCCTGACCTGCGCGGGTCCCGGAACGACAGAGCGAGTGGGGTTGGTGGAACGTGCGGATGCCGGTCGTCGAGGACGAGGAGACACGCACGGACGCGACGACCGGGCGAGCGCCGCGGCGGACGTCCGGGCCGGGCGCCCGTGGGGAGTGCGACGCATGACACGCTCCCGCACCGAGCAGCGTGGCGCGACGAGGCCCCGGCGGCGCGTGACGGCGTCGCGCCTCACCGTCCTCGCGGTCCTGGCCGTCTGCGCCGTGGGACTGTGCGCCGTACTGGCAGGGCGGGACGCCGGCGGGCGGACGGCCCCCGCGGCCGCCCAGCACGGACCGGCCGCCTCCGCCGTGCCGTACACGGCACCCACGACGACGACCGCCCCGGCACCGACCGCCACCCCGACGCACAAGCCGGCCCGGGTGCCGGAACACGGCGACGGCCGGTTCACCGAGGCCCCCGGCACCTCGCGGACCATCGGGCACGGCCCCCTGCTGCGGTACGGCGTGGAGGTCGAGGACGGCACCGGGTTCACCGCGACCTCGGTGGCCGCCGAGGTGGACCGCATACTGGCCGACAAGCGCGGCTGGACGAGGGCCGGCGCCGCCTTCCGGCGCGTCGACGCGCCGCCGTACGACTTCCTCGTGCGCCTGGCCACCCCGGACACCACGGACGACCTGTGCGCGAAGTACGGCCTGGACACCGGCGGCGAGGTGAACTGCAGCGGCGGCAAGGACGTCGTGGTCAACCTCAAGCGCTGGGTGCTGCTCAGCCCCTACTACAAGGGCCGCCCGGCCGAGTACCGCGCCCTGATCATCAACCACGAGGTGGGCCACCGCCTCGGCCGCGGTCACCGCGGCTGCCCCGGCCCCGGGCGCCCCGCACCGGCGATGATGCAGCAGATCAAGGGCCTCCACGGCTGCACGCCCAACGCCTGGCCCTTCGACCGCCACGGCCGCGCCGTCACCGGCCCCGCCGTCCCGTGACCGGAACGGCGGACGTGCGCCCGGCGCAGCGCTCAGCCGAACCAGCCGCCCCGGCGCGTACCGCGCCACCGGTGCCTCCCCCTCGACCGTAAGGCGGAAGCCGGCGTCCATGTCGTCGCTCGGCCAGGCCAGGACGTAGGGGCAGGGCGGCTCGACCGGCCGGGTCGCGTACCAGCCGAACCCCACGACCAGCGCGACGAGTCCACCGACCGACGCGTGCTGCCGAGGTGACCACCGGGCCCAGAGGTCGATCACGCGCAGAGCGTTGCGCGTGACCCGGGACGGCCGGCCCGTGACCGTCGGCTGCTCCGTCCGACCAGGGCCGGGGCCGGGGCCGGGGCCAAGAGTCCTGCGCAGCGTCGGCGCATCGGGGCGACGGAAGCCGCCGCATCCCCTCCCGGGCCGTCGGCCGGACGGCCCCCGCGGCGCGAGGGGTCCGCCAGGGGTTCGGACCCCACGTCATGCGGCGCCCGTGCCCCCCGCAAAGCCCTCCCGCCCGTCGGGGCGACGGCGGGGGCGGGGGCGCGGCTCCGGGCTCGTCCCGAGGCCCCCTGGCGCACGGCGCGCCGCGCCGCTTTGCTGGGGGCGGACCGCTCTGCCCGTGCCCCGCCGTCGAGCCCGAGGACAGGACGACATGACCGCGGAGACCACCGCACAGCCCGAGGACGCCGCCGGCGTCCGGCCCGTCCCCGGCCCGCGCGGGCTGCCGCTGCTCGGCAGCCTGCCGGCCTTCGCCCGCGACCCGCTCGCCTTCTTCGTCAGGCTGCGCGGCCACGGCGACCTGGTGCGCTGGCGGCTCGGCCCGCAGCGCGCGCTGTTCCTCTCCCGGCCCGAGCACATCGGCGAGTTGCTCACCGGCGTCGAGACCGTCTTCCGCCATCCCGAACTCGGCTGGGCCTTCAAGCTGGTGCTCGGGGACGGCGTCGTCACCAGCGAGGGTCCCGCGTGGCGCCGCAAGCGGGCGCTGGTGCAGCCCGCCGTGCGCCCCCGGCAGGTGCGTTCGTACGCCGGCACGATGGCCGAGTGCGCGGCGGCCACCGGCGAGCGGTGGCAGGCGGGCCGGCGCCTGGACGTGCGACGCGAGATGCTGGCGCTCACCCAGCGGATCGCGGTGCGCACCCTGTTCGGCGCCGACACCGAGGGGCGGGAGGACGTGATCGGCCGGGCGATGGACGTCGCCCAGCGCGCCATCGGTGACGAGTTCCGGGGCGTCACGCTGTTCCTGCCGCCGTGGGTCCCGACGCCGGGCCGCCGGCGGCTCAAGGCCGCGGTGAAGGTGATCGACGCGGAGGTGGCCCGGGTCACCGGGGCCCGGCGGCGCGGCGGCGAGGAACGCGACGACCTGCTGAGCCGGCTGCTGGCGGCCGTCGACGAGGAGGGCCGCCCGCTCACCGACCGGGAGGTCCGCGACGAGGCGGTCACGCTCTACATCGGCGGCCACGAGACCACGGGCACCACCCTCACCTGGGCCTGGTACCTGCTCGCGCGGAACCCCGCCGCGCGCGAGCGGCTCACCGACGAGCTCGCCCGGGTGCTGGGCGACCGCGACCCGGGGTTCGACGACCTGAAGGAACTGAGCTGGACGGAGCAGGTCGTCAAGGAGACCCTGCGGCTCTACCCTCCCGTGTGGCTGATGACCGGGATCGCCACGGCGGACTCCGTGCTCGACGGGCGGCCGGTGCCCGAGGGCACCGTGCTGTGGTCCAGCCAGTGGAGCGCGCACCGCGACGCGCGCTGGTTCCCCGCGCCCGGGGAGTTCCGGCCCGAACGGTGGGAGGGGGAGGAGGCGGCCGCGCTGCCGGACCACGCCTGGTTCCCGTTCGGCGGCGGCGCGCGGGCCTGCCTGGGCGCCCGCTTCGCGATGGTGGAGGCGGTGCTGGTGCTGGCCACGCTCGCCCGGCGCTTCCACGTGGACGTCGACCCCGGCGAGATCCCGCCGCGCCCGGGACTGACCCTGCAGCCGGGCCGGGAGGTGACCGCGACGCTGCGTGCCGTGTGAGCCGACGGGCCCGCCCGTCCGGGTAGGGTCGGGACGGTGGCACCGGAACCGGAAGGGCTGTTCCCGCTCGACGACGTCCTGCCCACGCGGCACACGGCGCCGGCCCCCACGTCCTTCCGCGACTCCCCCGCCGCGGCGCGCCTGCTGGACGTCCGCACGGTGTACGCCGAGCCGGAGGCGGCCGCCTCGCCGCGGGGGCGGGAGATCCTTGCCCGCTTCCCGGACGCCGAGGTGGTCGAGGTGCCGTCGCACTGGCGGATCCCGGGCCTGCACGGCAACGAGGGCAACGCCGCGCGCTGGGTGCGGATCAAGGCGGGGACGCTCGTCCTCGGGGTGAAGAAGACCCTGGCCGTGCGCCCCAACGGCCGCTCCGCCGACTGGATCGCGCCCGGCGCCTCGAACGGCTGCGCCATGGCCTGCGCCTACTGCTACGTCCCCCGCCGCAAGGGCTACGCCAACCCGGTCACCACCTTCACCAACGTCGACCGGATCATCGCCCGCGTCGCACGGCACGTCGCGGAGCAGGGCCGCAAGCCCGCTCCCAACCAGTGCGACCCGCGCGCGTGGGTGTACGACGTCGGCGAGAACGGCGACTGCTCGGTGGACGCCCTGATCGGCGACAACACCGCCGACCTCGTGGCGGCCTTCCGGCACTGGCCCACGGCGAAGGCGTCCTTCGCGACCAAGTTCGTCAACCCCGACCTGCTGCTGCTCGACCCACGCGGGCGCACCAGGATCCGCTTCTCCCTGATGCCGCCCGAGGACTCCCGGCTGCTGGACGTCCGGACCAGCCCGGTCGCCGAACGGATCGCCGCCGCGGGCGACTTCCTCGAGGCCGGGTACGAGGTGCACTTCAACCTGTCCCCGGTCGTCGTGCGGCCCGGCTGGCAGGACGCGTGGGCGGAGCTGTTCCGGCGGCTGGACGACGTCCTTCCGGCGGCGGTGAAGGCCCAGGCGGCGGCCGAGGTGATCATGCTCACCCACAACGCCGGGCTGCACGAGGTGAACCTGGGCTGGCACCCCCGGGCCGAGGAGCTGCTGTGGCGCCCGGAATTGCAGGAGCCCAAGCGGTCGCAGAACGGTGACCTCAACGTGCGCTACCGCGCCGCGGAGAAGGCGGCGTCCGTGCGCCGGCTGCTGGACCTCGCCGCGGAGCACGCGCCGTGGCTCCGCATCCGCTACGCCTTCTGAGGCTGCTCCGGCCTCATCTCCTCACGTGCCGCGCGCGTTCCCTCCGGGAGTTCCCGTTCGCGGCGTGATGCAGGCCACGTACGAAACCGTTTCGTTTCGACGAGCCGGAGCTTAGCCTCTGAGGAGTACGAAACGGTTTCGTTCAGGACGGAGAGGGTTCATGACCGTACCGGTCGCCGCCCGCCGCGGCAGCCGCCTCACCCCGGAGCGCGAGGCCGCGGTCTACGCGAGCACCCTCGACCTGCTCCGCGAGGTCGGCTACGAGGCCCTGACCATGGACGCCCTCGCCACCCGCGGCCACTGCAGCAAGGCCACCCTGTACCGGCAGTGGGGCGGCAAGGCACAGCTGGTCGCCATGGCCCTGCGCCACGAGCAGCCGGCCGGCGCCGGTGACGTCGACACCGGGAGCCTCAGCGGCGACCTCCGTGCCCTGCTGACCCTCGTGGACGACCGGCGGATGGAGCGCCAGTGCGCACTCATGCGCGGCCTGACCATGGCCCTGCAGGGCAACCCCGACCTGATGCGGGCCCTGCGCGAGGTCATGGTCCAGCCGGAGCGCTCGGGCCTGGACGCCCTGCTGCGGCGTGCCGTCGACCGCGGGGAGATCAGCGCGGACAACCCGGCGCTCCCCCACCTCCTGCAGATGCTGCTGGGCGCCTTCGTCACCCGGCAGGTGCTCGAGGGCGAGCCGCCCACGCAGGCCTACCTGCTGGCCTTCCTCGACGCGGTCGTGCTGCCCGCGCTCGGCGTCCGTCCCGGACCCGCAGACGGACCGCCCGCCCCCGCATCCGCCCCCGCCGCCGCGCCCGCTCCCTGACGGCGCCCCTCCACCTCCGCCCCCGAACCCGACAGGGAGTACGCCCCCGTGGCCACGTTCCTCTACCGGACCGGCCGGTTCGCCTTCCGGCGACGGCACTTCGTCGTCCTGATCTGGGTGGCGCTGCTCGCCCTCGCCGGCGTCGGCGCCGCCAACGCGCCCGCCGCGGGCAGCTCCTCCTTCTCCGTGCCCGGCACCGAGTCCCAGAAGGCCTTCGACCTCCTCGACGAGCGCTTCCCCGGCACCGGCTCCGACGGTGCGACCGCCCGCGTGGTCCTCAAGGCCCCCGCCGGCGGGAAGATGACGGAACGCGCCAACAAGAAGACCGTCCGGAAGGTCGTCGACGAGCTGCGGCGCGGCTCCGAGGTCGCCTCCGTCGACGACCCGTACACCGCGAAGGCCGTGAGCGAGGACCGGACCGTCGCCTACGTCCGCGTGGCGTACGAGGTCCCCGGCATGGAGCTGCGGGACTCCTCCCGCGAGGCGCTGGAGACCGCCGCGGAGCACGCCCGTGACACCGGGCTGACCGTGGAGATCGGCGGCGACGCGCTGCAGACGGCCCCCGAGACCGGGGCGACCGAGGTGATCGGCATCGCCGTCGCGGCGGTCGTCCTGGTGATCACCTTCGGTTCCCTGGTCTCCGCCGGCCTGCCCCTGGTCACGGCACTGATCGGCGTCGGGATCGGCGTCAGCTCCATCACCGCGCTGGCGAGCGCCCTCGACCTGGGCTCCACCACATCGATCCTGGCCATGATGATCGGCCTGGCCGTGGGCATCGACTACGCCCTGTTCATCGTGTCCCGCTTCCGCGCCGAACTCGCCGAGGGGCGCCGGGGCGAGGAGGCGGCCGGACGCGCCGTCGGCACCGCCGGCTCCGCCGTGGTCTTCGCCGGACTGACCGTCGTGATCGCGCTGGTGGGCCTGTCGGTCGTCGACATCCCGATGCTGACGAAGATGGGCGTCGCCGCCGCCGGCACCGTCGTCATCGCCGTCCTCATCGCCCTCACCCTGGTGCCCGCGCTCATCGGCTTCGCCGGCCGGCGGATCCGCCCGGCCGACGCCGGCGGGCTGTTCCGCCGCCGCGGCAGGAACGCCCACCACGCCCACCGCAGGCCCCCGGCCGAGCGGCCCAACATGGGCACCCGCTGGGCCCGTTTCGTCATCCGGCGTCCCGTCGCCGTGCTGCTGGTCTGCGTCGCGGCGCTCGGCGCGGCGGCCGTACCCGCCGCGTCGATCGAGCTCGGTCTCGGCGACGACGGCTCCCAGCCCGCCTCGACGACCCAGCGCCGGGCGTACGACCTGCTGTCCGAGGGCTTCGGCCCCGGCTTCAACGGGCCGCTCGTCGTGGTCGTCGACGTCAGGGGCGCCGACGACCCCCGGGGCGCCGTCCGCGAGACGACCACGGACATCAAGGGCCTGGACGACGTGGCGGCCGTGACCCCGCCGAGGTTCAACAAGGCCGGGGACACCGCGACCATCACCGTGGTGCCCGCGTCCAAGCCGAGCAGCACCGAGACCGAGGACCTGGTCGCGGCGATCCGCGGCACGGGCGACCGGATCACCGACCGCACCGGTGCCAAGGTCTCCGTCACCGGCACCACGGCGATGAACATCGACACCTCGCAGAAGCTCACCGACGCGCTGCTGCCCTACCTGGCACTCGTCGTCGGCCTCGCCTTCGTGCTGCTGATCGTCGTGTTCCGTTCCGTGCTCGTCCCGCTGAAGGCCGCCCTGGGCTTCCTGCTCTCGGTGACGGCGGCCCTCGGCGCGGTCGTCGCGGTGTTCCAGTGGGGGTGGCTGGCCTCCCTGCTGGGTGTGGAGCAGACCGGGCCGATCATGTCGATGATGCCGATCTTCCTGGTGGGCGTGGTCTTCGGTCTCGCCATGGACTACGAGGTCTTCCTGGTCACCCGCATCCGTGAGGCGCACGTCCACGGCGAGCGCCCCGGGCAGGCGATCGTCACCGGGTTCCGGCACGGTGCCCGGGTGGTCACCGCGGCCGCGGTCATCATGATCGCCGTCTTCGCCGGGTTCATCGGCTCCGGCGAGGCGATGATCAAGTCGATCGGCTTCGGTCTGGCCATCGCCGTCTTCTTCGACGCCTTCATCGTGCGCATGGCCGTCGTCCCCGCGGTGCTGGCGCTGCTCGGCCGGCGGGCCTGGTGGCTGCCGTCCTGGCTGGACCGGATCCTGCCGGACGTCGACGTCGAGGGCGAGGGGCTGCGCCCCGCGGGCGCGGCGGACGGGGCGGAGCCGTCCGGTCCGGCGGCGGAGCGGGAGCCGGCCCGCGCCTGACCCCGCGTACGTCCCGCGCCTCCCCGGCCCACGCCACCCCCCTGCGGCGTGGGCCGGGGGCTGGGTAGCGTGGGGCGCGGGGCCGTACGACCGACGTACGGGCAGTGAAGGGACGGCGCGCAGGTGCAGCAGGAATCGGCGGACTTCCCCGCGCTCGCCGCGCCCGCGGCGGCGGACCTGGCCGCGCTCGACGAGCGGCTGACCGGTTGCCGCGCCTGCCCGCGGCTGGTCGCCTGGCGCGAGGAGACCGCCCGGGTACGGCGCCGCGCCTACGCCGGGTGGGAGTACTGGGCCCGTCCCGTGCCGGGCTTCGGCCCGCCGGACGCCGCGCTGGCCCTGGTCGGCCTGGCCCCCGCGGCGCACGGCGGCAACCGCACCGGCCGGATGTTCACCGGCGACCGCTCGGGCGACGTGCTCTTCGAGGCGCTGCACGCCGTGGGCCTGGCCTCCCAGCCCACCTCCGCCGAACGCGGCGACGGCCTGGAGCTGTACGGGGTACGGGTGACCTCGCCCGTCCACTGCGCGCCGCCCGCCAACAAGCCCACCACGCAGGAACGGCTGACCTGCCGCCCGTGGCTCGTGCGCGAACTGGAGCTGCTGCGGCCCACGCTGCGCGCGGTCGTCGTGCTCGGCGCGTTCGGCTGGCAGGCGCTGCTGCCCGTGCTCGGCGGCGCCGGATACCGGCTGCCGCGCCCGCTGCCCCGGTTCGGGCACGGCGTGCACGTGGAACTGGCGGGCCCGGAAGGGGAGCCGCCACTGCACCTGTACGGCTGCTACCACGTCAGCCAGCAGAACACCTTCACCGGGCGGCTCACCCCCGCCATGCTGCGCGAGGTCCTGGCGGCGGCCGGCGAGCGGGCCGGGCTGCCCGTGACACGCCGGGACGGCTGAGACCGGCTGAGACGGGCCGGGACCGACGTGACCCGGCGGTCCCGCTCAGCCCGCCGCGCGCACGATCGCGCCGGCGACCACCGGCAGCGAGTCCGGGTGGTCGGTGAGGAACAGGTTGGGCTCGATCAGCTCCAGCTCCATCACGCGCGGGGTGCCGTCCTCGGCGTCGACCAGGTCCACCCGGGCGTAGAGCAGCTCCGGCCGTCCCGGCACGGCGGCCAGCGCCCGCTCCGCGGCGGCCAGTTCGGCCTCCGTCGGGGTCCAGGGGCGCACCCCGGGGTGGGCGACCTTGCGCTGGTCGTAGCGCGTGTCCGGGGACAGCACGGCGTTCTTGGCGATGGCGTGCAGGAAGCGGCCGCCGAGGAAGACCAGGGCCCGCTCGCCGGTGGTGTCGATCCGCGGCATGTAGGGCTGGACCATCGCGGTGATGCCCTCGTCGTGCATCCGCGCCACGTGCGCCCGCGCCTCCTCGTGCTGCTCCGGACGGTAGCGCGCGGCGTAGCGGGCCCCCGCCCCCGCGGCGGGCTTGACCACGAACTCGTGGCCGGCCGGCAACCCGTCGGTGCCGCCGCCCGGCGGCAGGTAGCGGGTGGCGACCGCGGGCACGCCGAGGGAGGCCAGCTCGCCCAGGTAGCGCTTGTCGGAGTTCCAGCGCACGACCGCGGGCGGGTTGAGCAGGGTGGTGGCGGCACCGCAGCGGTCGGCCCAGGCCAGGAACTCCTCGGTGCGCCAGGTGTAGTCCCAGGTCGACCGTATGAGCGCCAGGTCGAACCCGGCCCAGTCGACGTCCGGGTCGTCCCAGTTCACGACCGCCGCCCCAGCGCCCGCGGCGGCGACGGCGTCCCGCAGCAGCGACAGGTCGCGGTCGACGGTGCCCTCCGGAAGGTGCGCGGTCGTCACCAGGGCGATCCTCGGCTGCGGCACGGGGGCTCCTCGGGGTCGGGCGGGGATCTTGCCGTCCCGCAGGCTACCCGGGCGGAATCGCCGGTGGTCACCGGGCCCGCGGGCACGCCCCGGCGGCCGTGCACAATGGCGGCATGCCCAAGTCCCGCCCCGGCCGACGCTCCGCCCCGCGCCCCCACTCCCGTCCCGTGCCGCACTCCCCCGGCACCCCCTGCCCCTGCGGGCTGCCCGCCGTGTACGGGGACTGCTGCGGCCGCTACCACTCCGGCCACGCCGCCGCCCCCACCGCCGAGGCCCTGATGCGCTCCCGCTACAGCGCCTACGCGGTGCACGACGCGGCGTACGTGCTGCGCACCTGGCACCCGGAGACCCGGCCCGCGGAGCTGGACCTCGACCACCACCTGCGCTGGGAACGGCTGGAGGTCCTCGCGACGACGGACGGCAGCGCCTTCCACAGCGAGGGCACCGTCGCCTTCCGCGCGCACTACAGCCTGCGCGGCGAGCACGGCGTGATGGAGGAACGGAGCCGCTTCGTCCGCCACGACGGCGCCTGGGTCTACGTGGCGCCCCTGCCCTGAGCGTCACCGCACGACGGTGCGACCGAGCCGTCGGTGGGGCTCGCGTTCGGATCGCCGCAGCCGGCGTCCGCCACGAGCCTGATGGGGACGTGGTCCGCGCTGGACGCCTCCCGCTGATCGCCATCCGTATGCTGCAGAGCAGTTCGGCCGTCGCGGGCGGCACGATGGCGTCCGGCCCACCGCCCTCGCCATGCCCGCGGTCCGGCACAGCGGCGAACACCCGTCGAGACCCGGGCGATCGGGCCGCACCTTCGCGGCCCAGGCGCCACGGCCAACCCACGCAATCGCGCCGGGCGACACCACGATCAGCGCACCGGGCGCGCGGTCCCGCCCGAACGACGCCGCCATCGGCCGCACGCAGCTCCCGATGCCTCACCGGCGGCACGATGGCGTCCGGCCCACCGCCCTCGCCGTGCCCCCGCAACAACGAACACCCGTCGGCACCCGGGGGATCCGGCCGTACCTTCGCGGCCCAGGCGCCACGGCCGGCGCACCCGGCGCGGCGGGGTCACTGCTCGGGAAAGCCCCCGCCGGGGAGGCCGCCGGGGCGGACCAGGCCCGTCTCGTAGGCCAGGACGACCGCTTGGGCCCGGTCGCGCAGCGCCAGCTTGGCGAAGATGCGGGCGACGTGCGACTTCACCGTCGCCTCGCTCAGCGTCAGTTCCGCGGCCAGTTCGAGGTTGGACAGACCCCGGCCCAGCAGCGTCAGGACCTCCCGCTCACGGGGGGTCAGGGCGGCGAGGCCGGCGTGGGCCGCAGGCCCGTCCGGAGCCGCCGCCCCGGAGGCGAAGCGTTCCACCAGTCTGCGGGTGATCGACGGTGCCAGCAGGGCGTCCCCGGTGTCGACGAGCCGTACGGCCGCCGCCAGGTGCTCGGGCGTGACGTCCTTGAGTAGGAAGCCGCTCGCCCCCGCCGACAGCGCCGTGTAGACGTAACGGTCCAGGTCGAAGGTGGTCAGCATGAGCACCCGGCATTCCGGGGCCTGCTCCAGGATGCGGCGGGTGGCCTCCAGGCCGTCCATGACGGGCATGCGGATGTCCATCAGCACCACGTCGGGCCGCAACCGGCGTGCCTCGGCGACCGCCTCCGCGCCGTCCGCCGCCTCGCCGACCACCGTGATGCCGCGCGCGGTGAGGATGAGCCGGAAGCCGGTCCTGATGAGGGTCTGGTCGTCGGCGATGAGCACGCGGGGAGCCGGTCCCCCCGGCCCCTCCGCTGCCGCCGTCACGGCCGGTCCAGCGGGATGCGCGCCCTGACCCGGTAGCCGCCGCCTAGGCGGCGCCGGGCGTCCAGGTCTCCCCCGTACACCGCGACCCGTTCGCGCAGGCCCAGCAGTCCGCGCCCGGTGCCCTCCCTGCGGCGCCGCACGGCTCCCGTCCCGGCTCCCGTCCCGGCCGGGGGACCGCCCGCGGAACCGCCCCCGTCGAGCACACTGGGGCCGGTGTTGAGCACCTCGACGCGCAACGCGCGCTCCGCGTACCGCACCGTCACCTCCGCCTTTCCGCCGTCGCCGTGCCGGAGCGCGTTGGTCAGCGCCTCCTGGACGATGCGGTACGCCGTCACGTCGATGCCCTGCGGCAGCGGGCGCGGTTCGCCGGAGACGCGCACCTCGACGGGCAGGCCGGCGAAGGAGATCCGGTCGACGAGCGCGCCCAGCCGGTCGAGGCCGGGCTGCGGGGCCAGCGCCTCGGCGGCGCCGTCACCGGGCCCGTCCGGACCGCCTTCCCCGCCGGCGTCGTCCACGCCGTCCGGGGACGGCGCCAGCAGCCCGAGCATGTGCCGCAGGTCGGTCATGGCGCCGCGGCCCGCGTCCTCGACCGACCGGAGCGCGGCCGCGGCCTCCTCCGGCATCGTTCCCAGCACCTCACGGGCGGCGCCTGCCTGGACCACCATCAGGCTCACGTTGTGACTGACGATGTCGTGCAACTCCCGTGCTATGCGCTCCCGTTCCGCGGCCACCGCGGTGCGCGCGGCGCTCTCCCGCTCCCGCTCCAGCAGCCAGCCGCGCTCCCCGACGGCCGACCGCCAGCGGCGCCGCGTACGTGCCAGGGCCACCGCCAGGCACACGGCGACCGCGCACACCACCCCCAGCGCCACGACCAGCACGTCCGTCTCCCCATCCGCCATCGGTTCACCTTCCCAGACGGCCGGCGCGGGCACATCAGCCCCTGGATGCAGGGCTCCTGCATCCCCAGGATGAGACCCCCGGCGCTTTGCCATCCGGGGAGTGATGCCCGGAACCGCGCCGCACGCCTAGCGTCCTGTGCATGGTCACTGAGGACAGCAGCGGGAAGACCGTCGTACGACTCGACGGCGTACGCAAGGAATACGGCGGGACGACGGCCCTGAACGGCGTCTCGCTGGAGATCCGCGCCGGCGAGGCGGTCGCGGTGATGGGCCCCTCCGGGTGCGGCAAGTCCACCCTGCTCAACATGATCGCCGGCCTGGACCGTCCCACGGCCGGGACGGTCCTGGTGCACGGCGAGGACCTGGGACGGATGAACGAGAAGGGCCTCGCCCTGTACCGGCGTCGCCGCATCGGCATGGTCTTCCAGTTCTTCAACCTCGTCGACGACCTGTCCGCGCTGGACAACGTCGCGCTCGCCGCCCAGCTGACCGGCACCCCCGCCCGGCCGGCCCGGCGCCGCGCCATGGAGCTGTTCGAGGAGCTCGGCATCGCGGACCGCGCCAACGCCCATCCGGCCGTGCTGAGCGGCGGCGAACGGCAACGTGTCGCCGTGGCGCGGGCTTTGATGAACCGGCCCGCGCTGCTGCTCGCCGACGAACCGACCGGCGCCCTGGACAGCCGGGCCGGCGAGCAGGTGATGGATCTGCTCCTCGACCTCAACCAGATCGGCCAGACCCTCGTCATGGTGACGCACGACGAACACCTGGCGCGCCGCTGCGCCGGGCGCGTGGTCACCCTCGCCGACGGCCGGGTGACCGGGCAGCACACCCTGGAGCCGTCGGCATGAGGGCGGTGTGGCGGGCCGCGCGGGCGGCCGTGCGCCGGCGCAGGCTCCAGACCCTGGTCATCGCGCTGGTCACGCTGACCTCGACCGGGGCGATCGTCGTCGCGCTCGGGCTGGTCGACGCGGCCTCCGCGCCCTTCGACAGGGCCTTCGGCGCGCAGCGCGGCCCCCATGTCGTCGCCGCGTTCGACCGGTCCGTGGCCTCGGACACCCGGCTGGCCGAGGCCGCGCGGGCGCCCGGCGTCGAGTCCGCCGCGGGACCGTTCCCGCGGGCCACGGTCGACCTGCCGCGGGACGACGCGGCGTTCGGGGTCTTCGGCGAGGTCACGGTCGTCGGACGGGCGGACCCGGGCGGGGCGGTGGACCGGCTCGACGTCTGGGCGGGCCGCTGGGCGACCGGGCCCGGCGAGGTGGTCCTCAACCGGCAGTCGGACTGGACGTCCGACGACCTGGGCCGGCGCATCCGGATCCCGTCCGGCCCCACGCTCACCATCGTGGGCTTCGCCTTCGACCTGAGCCGCACCGCGGACGCCTGGGTGGCGCCCTCCCAGATCGGCGCGCTGCGTCCCACCACCACGCAGATGCTGTTCCGCTTCTCCGACGCGTCGTCCGACACCCGACTTCGCGAGCGGATGGGGACGGTGACCGCGGGGCTCCCGCAGGGCGCGCTCGTCGGTTCCGAGTCGTACCTCACGCTCAAGCACCGCATCGGCGGGGCCGCGCGGGCGTACGCGCCCTATCTGATGGCCTTCGGCATCCTCGGCATCGTGGTGTCGGTGCTGATCGTCGCGAACGTCGTCAGCGGTGCCGTGATCTCCGGCTTCCGGCACATCGGCATCCTCAAGGCCCTGGGGTTCACCCCGGGACAAGTGCTCACCGTGTACCTGGTGATGGTGACCGCGCCGGCGGTCGTGGGCTGCGCCGTCGGCGTCGTCGCCGGCAACCTGCTGGCGGCGCCGTTCCTCCGGTTCACGTTCACCGGGCCCGACGCGGGCGTGTTCCACGACAGCGTCGGCATCGCGCCGTGGGTGAACGTGCTCGCCCTGCTCGGCATGCCGGCCGTCTGCGTGCTCGCCGCGCTCGCCCCCTCGTTGCGTGCCCGCGGGCTCTCCGCGGCGCGGGCGATCAGCGCGGGCACCGCCCCGCGGACGGGCCGCGCCCTGGGCGTACAGCGGCGCCTGGCCGGCAGCGGCCTGCCGCGCTCGGTGAGCCTCGGTGTGGGCCTGCCGTTCGCCCGGCCCGGCCGCAGCGCCCTCACGGTGGCCGCGGTCGTGCTGGGCGTCACCACGGTGACGTTCGCGACCGGCCTGGCGACGACGATGACCCGGTTCGGCGACGCGGGACGGGACGCGTACCAGGTCACCGTGTACGCGAGCGCCGTGCGGCACGGCGAGGTCGTCGGGCCGGAACACTCCGACCCCCGACTCCACTCCCTGCTCGGCTCGTTGCCCGGCGTCGCCGGGATCACGGCGCGGGGGGACGTGGAGGTGACGGTCGCCGGGTCCACCCGGAAGGCGATGCTCGAGGGGCGCCGCGGTGACGGGCCCGAGCTGGACAGCGTGCTCACCGAGGGCCGCTGGACGCGGCGGGCCGGCGAGGTCGTCGCGGGGACGGCCTGGCTCCGGCAGTCGGGCCTGCGCGTCGGCGACGCGGTGGGGCTACGGAAGGGCGACCGGAGCGAGGAGGTGACCGTCGTCGGCGCGTTCATGGAGAGCAACGGCGAACTGCTCGTCTCCGACTGGCCGACGTTCACGGCGCTCGCCCCCGAAGAAAAGCCCCTCGCCTACCACGTCAGGCTCCGTGACGGCACCGACCCGGCCGCGTACGCCCGCGCGGCCGCGGCCGCCGACCCGGGCGTCAGTCCGGCGGTCACGGGCCCGAACACGATCACGCAGACCGTCGTCGGCTCGGCCTCGGTGCTCACCGCGATGCTGGCCGTCGTCGCGTCCCTCGGCGTCTTCAACACGGTCGTCCTCAACACCCGTGACCGGCGCCGCGACCTGGGCATGCTCAAGTCCATCGGCATGACCCCGCGCCAGGTCACGGTGATGATGACGACCTCGATGGCGGCCCTGGGCACCCTCGGGTCGGCGCTCGGTGTCCCCCTCGGCATCTGGGGCTACCGGCAGGTCGTCCCCCGCATGGCCGACGCCGTCGACCTCACCCTCCCCCCCTACATGACGGACGTCTGGCACCCCACGGCCCTGACCGCCCTCGCCCTCACCGGCGTCGCCATCGCGGTCCTCGGCGCGTACCTCCCCGCCCGGCGCGCGGCCCGCCTGACGATCGCCCAGGTGCTCCACAACGAGTGACGACGCGGGCCGCCGCACCCCGTGAGCCCCTGCCGTCCGGCGGCAGGGGCTCACGGGGTGGGGCCTAGGGCGTGTCGTCAAATGCCCGCCTGCCCAGCGACGCCTGGCACGGCACCTCGCTGCGTTGTCGAATCGTCCGAGTAGCCCACTACGAGGACGACTCTCCGCCTTGCGATGCACCGCACCAGACGCCGCTGAGCCCGCCCTCCGGGCGGCCGGCGCTCATGTGACGACACGCCCTAGACCATGGTCAGGAGGTGGTCCGTGGGTGAGTAGTCGATCTTCCAGTCGGCGTAGACCGCGGAGAATCCGTCCGCCACGCACCGCAGGCCCAGGGTGACCCAGCGGACCGACAGGTCACCGCCGAGTGTGAACGCGACCGCCGCCTCGAACTCCTCACCGCCGCAGGGACAGCCGGCCGCGCCGGGTTCGTCGTCCTCCCAGGACTCCTCGTTCCAGTACTCCTCGCTGTCCGCGATGAACGCACGACTGCCGCATCCGGTGCATTCCCGCTCCGCCGCGGAGTCGTTGACCAGCACGGAGAACACCCGGCCGCCGCAATCCCCGCACACCGAAGCGGTGATCCGCACCGGGCGGCCGTCGACGTCACCACGGAGGAACGCCGCGAGTTCCGCGGGGACACCCTCACCGACCTGATCATCAGCATGCACCATCCGATCGTTCCAGACGCGATACTTCACCGCCCGACCGCGGGGCATCAGCCGGTTGCGCACCGGGCAAGCCGGGTCCCTTCCGCCAGGAGGGCCCACACGGGCACCTCGCCCGGCACAGAGCCCTGCGTCGGCCGGCGGCGCGTGCAGGACGCGGCCGATCTCCGCGGGGCCGTCGCCCACACAGTCACGAGGCCGGGACGATCCACCGGGCGCACGGCGACTACGGGCCCATGTCTGGCCGGCAGGGCGGAGCACTTCCCCCGGGGCGGGGTTCGCGGGATCCTGCGCGGGGACCGGACGGCGGTGGCACGGGGGGTGGCGCGGTGGGGCGGGGCTGGGTGCTGGGGCTGCTGGCGCTGGCGTCGGGCGTGGTGTCGGTGGCCCTGGCCGTCGCGGTGAACGTCGCCACGGGAGGCGTACTGCCCCCGGCCCTGCGCCCGCTGGCCGGCTGGGCCTGGCCGGCCGTCGGCGCGGGGGCGGTCGCCGCCGCGGGGCTGGCCCTGTGGCAACAGCGGCTCCAACTCCCCGCGCCGGCGCCCACGACAGCGCCGGCGGACCCTCCCCCGCCGCTCACCCCCGCGCAACTTCCGCCGGAGGTGGCGGACTTCACCGGTCGCGCAACCGACGAGGCGTCGCTGCGAGCCGCGTTCGCGGGCGGCGCGCGCGTGGTGGCCGTCGCGGGCCCGCCCGGGGTCGGCAAGTCGACCCTGGCCAACCGGCTGGCGCACGTGCTGCGCGAGCGGTGCCCGGACGGCCAGCTGTACGTGAACCTCGGCGCGGGGCGCGGCGACCCGATGCCCCCGGACGAGGCGCTCGCCCGGTTCCTCGCCGCGCTCGGCGACACCGAACCGGCCCCGTACGGCGACGCCGAGGCCCTGGCGGCGCGGTACCGCAGCATGGTGGCGGACCGGCGGCTGCTGGTCGTCCTGGACGACGCCCACGACGCCGCCCAGGTGCGGCCACTGCTGCCCGCGGGCCCGCGCTGCCTGGCGATCGTGACCAGCCGCCCGCTGCAGGCCGATCTCCCCGAGGCGGTCACGTACGAACTCGCGCCGCTCGGCACCGCCGACGCGCTCGCGCTGCTGGCCCGGGTCAGCGGCCCGGAGGGCGCCCGGGCCGACGCGCAGGCGGCCGCTGCGGTGGTCCGTGCCTGCGGTGGACTGCCGCTGGCGATCCGCGTCGCGGGCGCGCGTGCCGCCCGCTCCCGGCTGGCGCTGACCGAACTCGCCCGGCGGCTGGAGGACGAACGCACCCGGCTGGACGAACTCCGCTTCCGTTCCTGGGCCGTCCGCGCCACGCTCGCCGGCGCGTACGAGGACCTGACCCCGGAGGACCGCCGCCTGCTGCGGCGCCTCGGCGCCTTCCCCGGCGGGGAGTTCCCCGTCGAGGCGGCGGAGGCACTGGCCGGGACCGGCGGGCCCGAGGCGCGGGAGGGGGTGGAGCGCCTGATGGACGCACAGCTCGTGGAAGCGGCGGGCGGGGAACGCTGCCGCCTGCACGACCTGATCCGGCTCTTCGCCCGCGAACGGCTCGCGGCGGAGGAACCACCGGAGTCCGCGTACCGCGTCACCGAGCGCCTCCTGGACTGGTACGCGGGGGCCGCCCGCGACCGTCCGGCCGGCTGGATCGCGTACGAGGCGGCCAACCTCGCCGCGGTCGCCCGGCAGGGCGCGGCCGCGGGCGCCCGCGAGCGGGTGTTCCGGCTGGCGGAGGCCGCCGAGCACGGCTGGCACCTGCAGCACTACCACGTGCAGCGGCTGCGGGTCTGGCAGGCCGCCGAGGCGGCCGGACGCGCGGCCGGCGACCCGCGTACGACCGCGCGCGCCGCCCTGGTGATCGGCTCCATCCACGGCGCGGACGGCGACCTGGAGCAGGCGGAGCCCCTGCTGCGGGAGGCCGCCGAGCTGGCGCGGCGGACCGGCGACACCCGGTGGGAGGCCGCCGCGCACCGCCACCTCGGGGACGTGCTGCGGCAGACCGGCCGGACCGGCGCGGCCCTGGACCACCTGCGCCGGGCACGGGAGCTCTACCGCGCACTCGGCCTGGCCCCCGACGAGGCCGACGCGCTCGGGAAGCTGGCCACGGTGCACCTGGTGCGGTGGGAGTTCGAGGAGGCCGCGCGGGAGGCGGAACGGGCGCTGACGGTGCTCGCGGACGGCACGCGCTCGTCGTCCGCCCATGCCCAGTTGCGCGGGCTGGCGGCCGCCGCGTACCTGCGGCTGGGCCGCGTCGCGGAGGCCGGGACCGCGGCCGAGGAGGCCGTCGCCGTGCACCGCCGCGCGGGCAACCGGCTGGGCGAGGCGTACGGCCTGGCCGGCGTGGGCCGGGTGGCGTGCGAGGAGGGGGACACGGCGACGGCGCTGGCCCGTCACCGCGACGCGCTGCGGCTGTTCGAGGAGCTGGGCGACGCCCCGGGGACCGCCGACGCCCACGGCGACCTCGGTGGCCTGTTCCTCCTGCTGGGCGACCACACCGCGGCGGTCCGGGAGTTCGAGGCGGCCCTCGCCGTGCTCAGTGGGCTGAGCCATCCCGTGGCCGCGGGGTTGTGCCGGCTCCGCCTGGCCGAGGCGCTGGCCCTGGCGGGCGACCTCGCGGGCGCCGCCCGGGAGCAGCGTTCCGGTGAGGCACTGCTGACCGGGACGGACGGCTGGCGGCAGCTCGACGAGGCACGGGGGCGCCTGGCCGCGCTCGGCCTCCCGGCCGGCGCCACCGGCTGAGCGGCCGGCCGCGCCGCCTCAGCGGGGGCCGCGCAGCCGCTCCATGTCCCGCCGGTCGCGCTTGGTCGGCCGGCCCGTACCGCGGTCGCGGACGACGGGCGCCGGCACCTCCTCCGGGGTGGGCGGCGCCGGACTGTTGTCGACGAAGCACTCCGCCGCGGCGGGGGCGCCGACCCGCTTGCGCACCAGACGCGTGACGACGACGATCCGCTCGCGCCCCGCGCCGCGCAGCCGCACCTCGTCGCCGGGGTGGACCGCGTGCGCGGGCTTGACGCGCTCGCCGTTGACCCGCACGTGCCCGGCGCGGCACGCGGTGGCGGCCAGGGAGCGCGTCTTGGTGAGCCGTACGGACCAGATCCAGGCGTCGACCCGAACGGGGCCCTCGTCGTCAGCCATGCCACGACCCTAGCGCGCCCGCTTCCCGGAACGCGGCGTCCGGTATGCGCTCTTGACGGGAGGCCCCGCGGCCCACAGGATGCGCGCAGGCATGCACACGTCAAACGTGCCGACGTACCGCCCGCACAGTCCCGCGCAACTCCATCCCCCACACACCGGAGTGACCTGTGCCCGCATTCAAGATCGTCGCGGCCGGGGCCGCCACCGCGCTCGCGGCGGCCCTGCTCACCGCCTCCGCGACACCCGCGACCGCGACACCCGCCGCCGCGCGGCCCGCCGCCCTCGCCGCCCCCGACATCCCGGTGGCGAACGTCAAGGCGCACCTCGCCCAGTTGCAGTCGATCGCCACCGCCAACGGCGGCAACCGGGCCCACGGCAGAGCCGGCTACCGGGCCTCGATCGACTACGTCAAGGCCAAGCTGGACGCAGCCGGTTACACCACCACGCTCCAGCAGTTCACCTCGAGCGGCGCCACCGGCTGGAACCTCGTCGCCGACTGGCCCGGCGGCGACACCAACCACGTGATCATGGCGGGCGCCCACCTCGACTCGGTCACCGCGGGCCCCGGCATCAACGACAACGGCTCCGGCTCCGCCGCGGTCCTGGAGACCGCCCTGGCCGTCGCACGCGAGAACCTCCAGCCCACGAAGCACCTGCGGTTCGGCTGGTGGGGCGCCGAGGAACTCGGCATGGTCGGCTCCAAGGCGTACGTCAACGGCCTGGCCTCCGCCGACCGGGCCAAGATCGACGGCTACCTGAACTTCGACATGATCGGCTCGCCGAACCCGGGCTACTTCGTCTACGACGACAACGCCGCCCTGGAGAAGGTCTTCAAGGACTGGTACGCCGCCAAGGGCATCGCGACCGAGATCGAGACCGAGGGCGACGGCCGCTCCGACCACGCGCCCTTCAAGAGCGCGGGCATCCCGGTCGGCGGGCTGTTCTCGGGCGCGGACTACACCAAGACCTCGGCCCAGGCGCAGAAGTGGGGCGGCACGGCAGGCCAGGCCTTCGACCGCTGCTACCACTCCTCCTGCGACACGGCGGCGAACATCAACGACACCGCGCTCGACAACAACAGCGACGCGATCGCCAACGCGATCTGGACCCTGGGCACCGCCACCGCTCCCCCGCCCGGCACGGTCTTCGAGAACACCGCGGACGTCAGCATCCCCGACAACGGCGCGGCCGTGACGTCCTCGATCACCGCCAGCGGGATCAGCGGCAACGCCCCCTCGGCCCTCGCCGTCGGCGTGGACATCCGGCACACCTGGCGCGGCGACCTCGTCGTGGACCTGGTCGCCCCGGACGGGAGCAGCTACCGGCTGAAGAACTCCAGCGGCAACGACTCCGCGGACAACGTCATCACGACGTACACGGTCAACGCCTCCAGTGAGGTCGCGGCCGGCACGTGGAAGCTGCGCGTGCAGGACGTGGCGTCCCAGGACACGGGCTACATCAACAGCTGGAAGCTGACCTTCTGACCGCCCGGCCCCGGTGACGGCCCCGCCCCCACGCGAGCCGTCACCGGGGCCGTGACGTCGCCCGCGCGACCGGGCGGCCGTGTCCGCGGCGGTCGCAGAGGCCACCGGGAGCAGGCCCGCGCCATCTTCGACACGGACGTCTTCGGCGTGCTCACCGTGCTCCGGGCGGAGCGCCCACTGCGGCATCGGGCTCCTGGGCGACTCGGACGCCCTCGCCGCGCCGTTCCCGGCCGGTGGGATGGCCAAGGCCGCGACGACACCATGTTCGTGACCGGCGGGGCGACGGGTACTCGCCGTCGCGGACGCCCGGCGGCAGAACGCCGGCGCCGCGCACGACCTCGCAGCGCCCCCGTCGGTCCCGGCACCGCTCACCGGCGCCGGGCTCACGCACCTCGTGTGAGGTCACCGCGGCCGCGGGTAGGCGCACAGCCGACCGGCGGCCCGGCGGCGCGGGGCGCCCGCTGCGGGTGGACGGTCGCCGTCCTACGCTGAAGAGGGGGCGCGGCCTGCAGTGGCAGTGGCGAACGCACCGTGCCGGGCCTCCCGAGAGGAGAACCGCAGATGAGCAGCCACCACTCCAATTCCCACGTCGACGTCCTCCTCACCGGCTGCGAGCGGCAGGACGCCGGAGCCGTGCTGGGCGCATTGGAGGCGGCCTTCCCGACGCGTCCGGGCGAGTCGCTCACCGAGGCCGTGGAACCCCGCCCCGGGTCCTCGCACCCGACCGTGTGGGCCGCCTCCGTCGACACCCGCAGCCACGGGCACGAGCTGGGCCCCGTCCACCTCGACGGCGCCCTGATCGCGGACCTCTCCGGCGGGCCCCGTCACGTCCGCGAGGTCAAGAAGGTGCTCGGCGACTCCTTCCGCCTCGAGGAGCAGGGTTCGGTCTCCGGTGACCAGGAGGTCGAGCTGCGGCTCCGCCTCACGGAGCTGTCCGACGGCCGCTGAGCCGGAGGGCGTCCCCTGGCCCGGGACGGCCCGCCAGGCGGCGGGCGGTCCCGGGCCGCATGGCGTCGCACCGGCGCCGGGCCCCCGCCCCGCCCGGTTCAGGCCACGAAGAGCCCCGACCCCTCGCCCTCGGAGCCGCCGCCGTCGCGGACGGTCTGCGCGGCCGCCGCCAGCCGCTCCACGGCGTCGCGCGCCACGGGCCCGCCGACGGTGAAGGGCAGCCGGACGTACCCCTC
Source organism: Streptomyces sp. NPDC111520 (assembly GCF_055635295.1). Taxonomy (NCBI): domain Bacteria; kingdom Bacillati; phylum Actinomycetota; class Actinomycetes; order Kitasatosporales; family Streptomycetaceae; genus Streptomyces; species Streptomyces sp. NPDC111520. The sequence continues at coordinate 200,637 of NZ_JBVKBW010000007.1, forward strand.
GAAGGCGCCGTCGACGCCGAACCGCGGGCCCGAGGGGACGCGTACGCCGAGGCGCTCGCCCGCGACGGCGAGGCGTGAGCCGGACACGTCCCCGGTCCGCACCCACATGGTCATGCCGCCGGACGGGACGGCGAACTCCCAGTCGGGCAGCCGCTCGCGCAGCGCCGCCACCAGGTCGTCCCGGTGGGCGCGCGCCCGTTCGCGCCGGGCGGCGACCGCGTCGTCCCACGCCCCGGTGCGCAGCAGCCACGCCACGGCGAGCTGGTCGACGACGGGCGAGCCGAGGTCGAGGTAGGCGCGGGCGCTGACGAGGCGGCGCACGACGTCGGGCGCCGCACGGACCCAGCCGATGCGCAGCCCGGCCCAGATGGCCTTGCTCGCCGAGCCGACGGTGATGACGCTGCCGCCGCGGTCGAAGGCGGCCATCGGGCGCGGCGCGGACGCCGCGCCGTCGAGCGGCAACTCGGCCATGGTCTCGTCGGCGACCAGGACGGTCCCCGCGGCGCGGGCGGCCTCGACGAGGGCGCGGCGCTGGTCGTCCGGGACGAGGGTGCCGGTGGGGTTGTGGAAGTCGGGCATGACGTAGGCCATGCGCGGCGCCGCGTCACGCAGGACGCGCTTCCAGGCGTCGAGGTCCCAGCCGCCGAGGCCCTCGCGCATGGCGACGGGGACGAGCCGGGCGCCGCTCTCCCGCAGCAGTTCCAGGACGTTGGCGTAGCTCGGCGACTCCACGGCGACGCGCTCGCCGGGGGCCCCGAGACGGCGTACGGCAGCCGCGATGGCGCCCATGGCGCCGGTGGTCACCATGATCTGCTCGGGAAGGGTGGGGATGCCGCGCGCGGTGTAGCGCGCGGCGATGGCCTCGCGCAGCACGGGCAGCCCGGCGGGGAAGTCGCCGTGGGTGGCCGAGTACGACGGCAGGTCCGCCAGCGCGCCCTCGACGGCGCGGGTCAGCCACGGCTCGGGCGCGGGCAGCGCCGCGCAGCCGAGGTCGATGACGGTGCCGGCGGCGTCCGGCGGCAGCGGCTCCAGACCGCGGGTCGGCAGGGCGTGCCCGTCCGGCACGGCAGTCCAGGTGCCGGCGCCCCGTCGCGACCGCGCGAAGCCCTCCGCGCGCAGCGCCTCGTAGGCGGCGGCGACGGTGGTACGGCTGACGGCGAGGGCGAGGGCCAGTTCGCGTTCCGCGGGGAGCCGCGCGGCCACCGGCACACGCCCCTCCAGGACGGCGACCCGGATGCCGTCGGCGAGCCCGCGGTAGGCGGGGACGCGGCGGCCGGCGGCGCTCCGGCCCGGACGGGGCTCCAGGAGACGCGCGAGATGGGTGACCCCTACCGTTGCGGTCCACTGCGACATGGTTTCCGGTCCACCTTCCGCATATTGGCCATGGATTTCTCCCAGGACCATGCCACATAGTGTCGCGCATCGACTCGTCATGGCCAGAGGGGGGTCCCGTGGAGGGCCAATCCAGAACCGCACGCCGCCTGTTGCACCTCTACGCGGGACTGGCCCTCTACGGGGCGAGCGCGGCCGTGCAGGTGCGGGCCGCGCTGGGCCTCGACCCCTGGGACGTCCTGCACCAGGGCATCTCGCGGCACACCGGCGTCAGCATCGGCCTGGTCTCGGTGGCGGTGGGCGCGCTCGTCCTGCTGCTGTGGTGGCCGCTGCGCCAGCGACCGGGCCTGGGCACCGTCTCCAACGTCTTCGTCGTCGGCCTGTCGATGGACGCGACGCTGGCCCTGCTCCCCCAGCCGCACGGCCTCGGTGTGCGGATCCCGCTGCTGGTGGCGGGCGTGGTGCTGAACGGCGTGGCAACCGGCCTCTACATCACCGCCCGGTACGGCCCGGGCCCCCGCGACGGACTGATGACGGGCCTGCACCGCCGCACGGGCCGCTCCATCCGCCTGGTGCGCACGGCGATCGAGGTCACCGTGCTGGCGGTCGGTTTCGTGCTGGGCGGCAGCGTCGGTGTCGGCACGGTCGTCTACGCGGTGTCGATCGGGCCGCTGGCCCAGTTCTTCCTGCGGCTGTTCGAGCTGCCGGCGTCCCGTCCGGAGGACGACTCCGTGGTCGTCGCCCGAGGGGGGCGGCCGGTGGCGGACGCCGCGGAGGGGCGCGCCATACTGCCGGAGTGAGCGACATACGCCATCCGTACCTGGACAGCCCGGCCCCGATCGCCTTCGCCCACCGCGGCGGCACCGCGGACGGCCTGGAGAACACCGCCTGGGCCTTCCGGCGCGCCGTCGACCTCGGCTACCGCTACCTGGAGACCGACGTCCACCTGACCTCGGACGGCGTACTGGTCGCCTTCCACGACGCGTCCCTGGACCGGGTCACCGACGCCCGCGGGCGGATCGCGGAGCTGACGTGGGGCGAGGTGGCCCGGGCCCGGGTGGCCGGGCGCGAGCCGGTGCCGCTGTTCGAGGAACTGCTGGAGGAGTTCCCGGACGCCCGCTGGAACGTGGACACCAAGACGGACGCCGCGGTCGAGCCCCTGGTGGAGATGGTGCGCCGGGCCGACGCGTGGGACCGGGTCTGCGTGGGCTCGTTCTCCGAGGCCCGGCTGGTCCGGGCCCGCGCGCTGGGCGGCCGGCGGCTGGCCAGTTCCCTGGGCACCCGCGGCGTGGCGGACCTGCGGCTGCTCTCCCGCGGCGGCCGCGCGGCCGAGCGCCTGCTCCTCGCCGCGGCACGGCGGCGCGGCGCGGTGTGCGTGCAGGTGCCCGAGCGGGCGTACGGCATCCGGGTCGTCGACCCCGCATTCATCGCGGCGGCGCACGGGCTGGGCCTGCAGGTGCACGTGTGGACGATCAACGACGAGGCCCGGATGCGCGCGCTGCTGGACCTCGGCGTGGACGGGATCATGACCGACCGTCTCGAGGCCCTGCGCTCGGTGTTCAGCGAACGCGGGGTCTGGACCACCTGACGGCCGGTCCCGGCCGGGCGGCCGGGAACCGTCACACCTTGGCCTGCTTCGTCTTGGACATCCGGGCGAAGACCACGACGTTGCCCGAGTAGCCGGAGTCCTTGCTGTAGGTGCCGCCGCAGGTGATCACGCGCAGTTCGGGGTCCTTGGTGTCCCCGTAGACGCGCTTGGAGGGGAACTCCGCCTTGGTGAACACCTCGATGCCGTAGATGGTGAAGATCGCCGTGGTGCCGTCGTCGCGCACCACGTCGATGGTGGAGCCCTTCTTCAGCGCCCCGAGGCTGTAGAAGACGGCGGGTCCGCTCTCGTTGTCGACGTGGCCGACGATGACGGAGGAGCCCCGGGCCCCCGGGCTGACCGAGTCCTTGAACCACGCGGCCTCGCCCGCCTTCTCCAGCGGCGGTGCCGCGATCACGCCGCGGCTGTCCAGGCCCACGTTCATGATCGGCGCGTCGATGCTCACGCCGGGGATGCGGATGCGCGTCGGCTGGGCGGGCGGCAGCGGGGGCGGCGCCTTGATCGCGGCCGCGTCGGAGAGCGCCGCGGAGGCGGCGGAGGGCTGGGGCGGCCCGTCCATCCCGGTGAAGCCCTGGAAGGTCAGCACCACCCCGGTGACGAGGACCGAGCACACGAGCACGCCGACCGCGCCACGCCCGCGCCGGGTCAGCGTCAACCGCCCGGGGCGCGCGGCCCCGGGGCGCCCGGCCGTTCCGCCGCCGGGACGGCCGGGAAAGCCCGGGCGCGGCACCGGACGACGCCGGGGCGCCGCCGGCGGTTTCGCGGGCGCCGACGCCGGGGGCTTCGCGCCGGCCGGGGCCGGGGGCGTCACGGCAGCGGGGGCGGGGGGTGTGACGGGAGTGGGCGCCGGCGGCTTCGGCGGAGCGGGTGCCGGCGGTTTCGCGCCGGCCGGAGCCGGCGGCTTGGCCGTGCCCTTCGGCGGGGCCGGCGCCTTCGCGGCCGGCGTGCCCTTCCTCTTCTGCCTCTGCTTCTTCGCGGGCGGCTGCCCCGTCCGCGCCGGCGCCGGGTCGGCGGGCCGGGCGCGGGCCGGGGGCTGCGGGGTGCGGTCCGGCCGGCCGGGTGCCCGCGCCACGCCGGCGGTGTGCTCCGGCACGAAGGGCTGGCCGAACCACGGGTCGGGCTGCCCGTACCAGGCGTCGGGCTGTCCGTACCAGGGCACGGGGGTGGTCTGGTCCCCGGAGTTTCGCAGCATCGCAGTCCTCAGCTCCGACCGGTGGGTCATGAGTGACAGTCCGTCATAAATGATGTTAAACCGAAGTATGCGTCAAACGCGGATGGATCAGTGCTAACCGGGCAATGTACGCCCCACTCGATCGAGTGGCGGCGCTGCGGCAGCGGGGCCAACCGGGGCGGCGGCGCCCGGAGCGGCGCCGATGATGCCGAGCGTGTCCTGACGGGTGCTCATCACCCGTGCCCGCCGCGGCCCGACGATCCGCACGCATTGGCCGTCGCCGCGGCCGTCGTGTACCACGCGCGCGCCGAAGGGCTGCCGGGCGGCACGGGCACCGCCGGTACGGGGTCCGCCGGCGCCGCCAACGCGGTCCCGGGTCCGGCGGGTTCACGGCACGTGCGGCCCACGAGGGCCACTCCGCCCGTGTCCGGGAGGCTCCGGGCCGCGGGGAGGCCCGGGCGGAACCCGCCATTCGGTACGTCCGGGCGAATTCCCCTGCCGTGCCGCTCCGGTGAACGCCGGTGAAATCACCTTTTCCGCAGTGGTTTTCCCGAGCGGACGGAGCCCGCCGAACCCCGCCCCGTAGGGGCGCTCGTTCCCCGGGCGCATTTCGCGCCCCTGGGGAGGTGTTCTGACGAGACGTGGCCTGATGGCTCATCGGCTGACTGGACGTCCGCTGACGCTGTTTCCGGCGGACGTCCGGTCACCCGTTTGACGAGCTCTTCACATTTTTCTGATGTCGCCGTGGGTATGGCTTCCACCTGCGACAACGCTGTTCCGGCCGGAGTGGTGATGCCCCGTCCGGGGGAGGCCCTGTGCCGATTCCGAGGTGCGTGAAGATCCCCGCCCTCGTGCCATGGATCTCAAGGACGCGGTCGCAGTTCGTGTCGCGGTGATCCCCAATCCCGCCTGCCCCGTCCGCAAGGAGGTTCCCCCCATGCGTGGTTCACGCATTCTCGCAGCGGCGACCATGACGGCCGCCGCAGTGATTCTCCCGGCGTCGCATGCGTTCGCCCTCACGAACGTCAACATCATCCCGGAAGAGGCCGTCGCCGGGCAGCCGGTCGCCATCACCGCCGACGGGGCCACCTGCCTGACCGGCACCGTGACGGCCGTCTCCTCCCCCGGTGGGCTCTTCCTCACCACCGGCAGCCTGACCGGTGACGTCTGGCAGCCGACCGCGACGGGCAAGCGCGCGGTCTTCGACGTCCCGCAGGGGATCGACCCCGGTACCTACACCGTCACCGTGACGTGCACCCCGGCCACCGGCAGCACCGGCACCACCGAGTCGGACACCGACACCCTCAAGATCCTGAGCGCCAGCGGCGAGCGGGACGGCGAGAACGGCCGTGACGGCGAGGGTCAGGGCGAGGGCCGTGACGGCGGCGGCCGGGGCGGCGAGCACGGCGGCGGCGAGCACGGCGGTTACGGCGGCGGCCACGGTGGCGGCCACGGTGGCGGTGGCGGCGGCTACGGACGTGGTCACGGCTACGGCGGCGACGACCGGTGCGAGTCGTGGTGGGGCAGCGACGACGACAACGGCCGTGGTGGCGGCGGCGGTTACGGCGGCGGTGACAACGGCGGCGGCGGTTACGGCGGCGGCAACGGCGGCGGCGGTGGCGGTTACGGCGGCGGCGGTGGCGGCGGCAACGGCGGCGGGGGCAACGGCGGCGGGGGCAACGGCGGCGGCGGCAACGGCGACCGCAACGGCGGCGGCGACAACGGCAACGACGAGAACGGGGGCGACGAGAACGGGGGCGAGGGCAACAACGGCAACGACCTGACCGCGCAGAGCTTCGGCGGCGGGTCCGACGACGGCCGCAACATGGACGACTCGTGGGGCGGCAACGGCGGCGGCCGTGGCGGCGACGACAACGGCGGCTACGGTCGCGGCAACAAGGGCTGCAAGGGCGGCCACGGCGGCGGCGGTTACGGCGGCGGCAACGGCGGCGGCAACGGCGGCAACGGCGGTGGCGGCGGCGGTGGCGGCAACGGCGGTGGCGGCGGCGGTGGTGGCGGCGGCAACGGCGGCGGCCCCGACACCGGCTTCGGCGGTTCGATCGGGATGAACACCCCGGAGACCCTGCTCGGCGCCTCGTTCCTGGTCGCCGGTGCCGGTGCCGGTGTCTACATGCTGCGCCGCCGGCGCATGAACGGCGGTCGCGCCTGATCGCCGCGGACCTCCGCGATACAGGCTGACCGTCCTGCCCCCGGGCCGCCCGCGTGGCGCCCGGGGGCAGTCCCGTGCACGGGCCGGACGGACGGGAGGAGTCCGCCGGATGAACGCGTGGATCCGGTGGATGATCCCCCTCCCCCGCCCCGGCCGTGGATGGCATCATGACCGATCACATCGGCACGGCGCACGACACGGATCGGCAGGAACCACGGGTGACCACGGGCGAGGCGCAGGACACGGCGGTACACGACGGCACCACCGCCCCGGCGCACGAGCGGCGGCGCGCACAGCGCGGCTGGTACTTCTACGACTGGGCCAACTCGGTCTTCTCCACGAGTGTGATCACGGTCTTCCTGGGGCCGTACCTCACGGACATCGCGGAGACGGCCGCGGGTCCCGACGGGTACGTCCACCCGCTCGGGATACCGGTCCGCGCCGGTGCGTACTTCGCGTACGTGGTCTCCGCCTCCGTGCTGCTGTCGGTGCTGGTGATGCCGCTCGCCGGGGCGGTCGCCGACCGGACGGGCCGCAAGAAGGCACTGCTCGGGACGTTCGCGTACATCGGCGCGGCCGCGACGACGGCGATGTTCTTCGTGACCGGGGACCGCTACCTCCTCGGCGGCGGACTGCTGATCGTCGCCAACGTCGCCTTCGCGTCGGCCATGGTCCTCTACAACGCCTTCCTGCCCGAGATCGCCGATCCGCACGAGCGCGACGCGGTGTCCTCGCGGGGCTGGGCGTTCGGTTACGCCGCCGGGGCGTTGATGCTCGTCGCCAACCTGGCGCTGTTCCTCGGGCACGACGCGGTCGGCGTCTCCAAGGGCATGGCGGTGCGCATTTGCCTGGCCTCGGCGGGCCTGTGGTGGGCGGCCTTCACCCTCGTCCCGCTGATGCGGCTGCGCGACACCGCGGCGGGCGCGCGGTCCGCCGGGCAGGCCGTCAAGGGCGGGGGCTCGCTGCGCCAGGGCTGGCGTCAACTCGCGGACACGCTGCGGGACATGCGCCGCCACCCGCTCACCCTGGGCTTCCTGCTGGCGTACCTCGTCTACAACGACGGCATCCAGACCGTGATCTCGCAGGCCTCGCTCTACGGCTCCGAGGAGCTGGAGCTCGACGAGACGGCCCTGATCGGCGCGATCCTCCTGGTGCAGGTGCTGGCGGTCTTCGGTGCCCTGCTGCTGGGCCGGCTGGCGGCACGCTACGGGGCGCGCCGGACCGTGCTGGGTTCTCTGGTGGCGTGGACGCTGACGATCGGCGCCGGCTTCTTCCTGCCGGCCGGCGAGCCGGTGGCGTTCTACTGTCTGGCGGCGGCCATCGGGATGGTCCTGGGCGGCAGCCAGGCGCTGTCCCGCTCGCTCTTCTCACACCTCATCCCACGCGGAAAGGAGGCCGAGTACTACTCGGTGTACGAGGTCAGCGACCGGGGAACGAGTTGGCTGGGACCGCTGCTGTTCGGCCTGACGTACCAGCTGACCGGGAGCTACCGGGACGCGATCGTGTCCCTGGTGGCGTTCTTCGTCATCGGCTTCGTGCTGCTGGCGAGGGTGCCGATGCGGCGGGCGGTGGCGGCCGCCGGCAATCCGGTCCCCGAGACGATTTAGTGCGGATGGGCGCGGCGCGGTAGTGTACGCCGTTGGCCGTCGGACGGACCGTTACTGCGCGCTAAAGATACCAGAACGCAGGGTGACATCTCACGTTAGATGTGACAAAACGGGCGTTGATGGGTACAAAAAGGGGCGGCACGACGGGCGACGCACCTCCCGAGACCGGGAATCTTCACCGCCGACCGGACGTTGACCGGATGACGACGACAGCGACACCTGTCCTGTGGGCGACACAGCCCGGGAGGCACGATTCATGAGTGAGCGAGCTCTCCGCGGCACGCGACTCGGGGCGACGAGCTACGAGACCGACCGCGGCATCGATCTGGCACCGCGCCAGACCGTTGAGTACGCATGCCGGAACGGACATCGATTCGAGATGCCGTTCTCGGTGGAGGCCGAGATCCCGCCGGAGTGGGAGTGCCGCGCCTGCGGCCAGATCGCACTCCTGGTCGACGGAGAGGGCCCGGAGGAGAAGACGAGCAAGCCCGCGCGTACGCACTGGGACATGCTCATGGAGCGGCGCACGGTCGAGGAGCTGGAGGAAGTGCTGGCCGAACGGCTCGCCGTCCTGCGCTCCGGCGCCATGAACATCGCGGTGCATCCGCGCGACAACCGCAAGAGCGCCTGACAGAAGGAGACGGGCCCGTGAGGGGCGGGCCCGGGAGACGTGCGCCCCGGGCGAGCGTGGCCTCAGTGCCGCGGCCCGGGGTTTTCGTCGTCCTGATCCGGTCCGGGCTCGACGACCTCACCCTGGATGACCTTGCCGTCCGGGCGGTGGATGCGCATCTGCTCCTCGGCGGCGCGCGCCTGGGCGAAGAGGTCGCCCAGCGAGCCCTGGCCGGTACCCCGCCCGCGGGCCGCGGAGGCCCGCCGGTCGAGGGCGCGCCTGCCCGCCCTCGTCAGCAGGGAGCGCGTCGGCGGGAAGAGGAAGAGCAGCCCCGCCACGTCGGAGACCAGCCCCGGCACCATCAGCAGCAGCCCGCCGATCATGACCGGCGCCGCGCCGCTGCCGCCGTTCCCGGCGCCGGAGGCCTTCCGCTCCTCCTCGGGGTCCCGTCCCTGCTGCGCGGACCGCATCGCCTCGTTCAGCGAGCGCCAGGCGCTGCGCCCGGCGTGGCGTACGGCCAGCGCTCCGCAGACGAAGCCCACGACGAGCAGCAGGAGGACGGTGAGGCCGCCGGCGGCGCCGGCGACCAGGATGAGCAGCCAGATCTCCAGCAGCGCGTAGACGGCCACTGCGAGCGGTATCCACCTGCCGGGTCGCGAACGCCGCTGCGGACGCGCGTCGCCGCCCGGTTGCCGCGGACCGGCCGGCGGCGGGGAGCTGATCGTCATACGCACCATTGTGCCTGCTCCCCGCCGAAGTCCCGAGGGCCGGTCAGCCGCGGCGCCGCCCGGACGTCAGCCGCTTCACGCGGGAGCCGACGCCCCAGGCGGTGACCCGCCACAGCGCCTCGGCGACGATCTCCCGGCTCATCTTGCTGTCGCCGCGCTCGCGCTCCACGAAGGTGATGGGGACCTCGACGACGTGGAAGCCGGACTTCACCGCCCGCCAGGCGAGGTCGACCTGGAAGCAGTAGCCCTGGGAGGCCACCTCGTCCATGCCCAGGCCCAGCAGCGTGTCCTTGCGGAACGCCCGGTAGCCCCCGGTGACGTCGCGCAGCGGCACGTCGAGCAGCAGCCGCGAGTAGGTGCTGCCGCCTCGCGACAGGAACTCGCGGGACTTGGGCCAGTTCACCACCCGGCCGCCGGGGATCCAGCGGGAGCCCAGCACCACGTCGGCGCCCTTGAGCGCGGTCAGCAGACGCGGCAGCTCCTCGGGCTGGTGCGAGCCGTCGGCGTCCATCTCCACGAGCACGCCGTAGTCCCGCTCGATGCCCCAGCGGAAGCCCGCCAGGTAGGCGGCGCCCAGCCCCTCCTTGCCCTTGCGGTGCAGCACGTGGACGTGGTCGTCGGCGGCCGCCAGCTCGTCGGCGAGCTTACCGGTGCCGTCGGGGCTGTTGTCGTCGGCGACGAGGACGTGCGCCTCGGGCACGGCCGCACGGACGCGGGCGACGATCGGCTTGACGTTGTCGGCCTCGTTGTACGTGGGGATGATCACGAGGACCGAGCCGAGCGGCCCGAAGGCCCTCCCCTGGGCTGCGCCACGGGTGACCCCACCGCCATCGCTCACTGCTGCTCCTCCGTCTCGTTGCGTCCCCGCCTGCCCAGCACGATCGCCGCGGCCCAGGACAGGAGGCCCACCATAGCGAGGGTCCATTCGGGAGCGGAGCCGACGCGGTCGGCGACGGTCAGATCGTCGCGGAGCGGCAGCCGCGCGCTGAGCACGGTCTGCGTGAACTCCTCGGTCTGCTGCTCGATGCGTCCGTCGGGGGCGACGACGGCGGTGATGCCGCTCGTCGCCGCCGTCACCACGGCGCGACCGTGCTCGACGGCGCGCAGCCGGGACATCGCCAGCTGCTGCTCGGGCTGGCCGGTGCGGCCGTAGGTGGCGTTGTTGGTCTGGATGATCAGGGCGCGGGCGCCCGCGGTGACGGTGTCGTGGACGATCCCGTCGTACGCCACCTCGAAGCAGATGACGTCGCCGAGCCTGGCCGGGCCGATCTGCAGGACGCCGCTCCCCTGCCCCGGGTAGAAGTCCCGCGGGACCTGGTCGAGCCGCTTGATGACCTTGGTGAGCTGCTTGCGGAAGGGCACGTACTCGCCGAACGGCACCGGGTGCTGCTTGGTGTAGTGGTCGCCGGGGCCGCTCTCCGGGTCCCAGACGATGCCCTCGTTCTGGACGTGGTCCGCGTCCGGGCCGTCGACCAGGGCGCCGACGAGGACGGGGACGCCGACCGCCCGGACCGCCTCCGTGATCAGGGCGTAGGCCTGGGGTTCCGAGAACGGGTCCATGTCGGAGGAGTTCTCCGGCCAGATCACCAGATCGGGCTTGGGCACGCGGCCGGCCTTGACGTCCTCGGCGAGCTTCAGGGTCGCCTCGACGTGGTTGTTGAGGATCTTCAGCGGCCGGCCGAGGAAGTGCATGCCCGGCTGCTGGACGTTGCCCTGCACGATGGCCACCCGCACGAAGTCGTCGGCCGCCGTGGGCACCGGCACCGCGTACCCCGCGGCGAAGGTGGCCACGGCCAGCACGGCGGCCGTCGTCGCGGGCACGAAGCGGCGCGGGCCGAAGACGACCGGGCCCTTGCGCAGCCGCCACACGGCGACCGCGGCCGCGGCCAGCAGCGACCCGCACAGCGCCACGGCGAAGGTCACCAGCGGCGCCCCGCCGAGCGCGGCGAGCGGCGTGAAGGGCGTAGCGGTGTTCGCGAAGGCGAGCCTGCCCCACGGGAAACCGCCGAACGGCAGCCGGTCCCTGGCGAGTTCCTCCGCCACCCACAGGCAGGCGCCCCACAGCGGCCAGGCGCGCAGCCGCGACGTGACCGCCAGGCCCGCGCCCAGCACGGCGACGAAGGCGGCCTCGATGACGGACAGGCCCACGACCGCGTCCCAGCCGATCACCCGCAGCCACAGCAGCAGCCACACGAAGAACGGCAGCCCGAAGGCGAAGCCCAGCCAGGCGCCCTGACGGGCGGTACGGCCCCGGGTCAGCAGTGCCAGGCCGGCCACGGCCGCGACCGACAGCGGCCACACCCCGTACGGCGGGAACGCCGCCGCCAGCGCCAGGCCGCACAGCGCGGCGAGCCCCGACCGCCGCGCGTTCGCCCGCAGGGCGCGCGCCATGCGGGCCGTACGGCCGGGTGCCGGGGCGGGTGGCGGCGGCGGTTCTACGGACGTCGCCGGCGGCGCGGCGGGGGCCGGTGCGGCGTCGGAGCGCGGTCGCAAGGTTCGCGGCCTTCCTGCAGGTGGTCACTGTGTGAGAGTGACCGTACCTCCAACGGCCCTGTCCGCGGACCCCGGGCGGGCAAAGCCTCCCGCCCCGGGCACGCCCGGGGCGGTGGGCGTCACCTGGGCGGTGGTCCCGCCCTCGTCCGTCCGACCCGAGCCGACGGCCTACGGCGTGCATGCGGCAACCCTGGGCGTGGGGTGAACGCGGTCCCGACCCGCCCGAGCACGAACCCGGCGTGCGGGTGGCGGTGCGGGAGCGGCGTGGCCGACACCGGACGCCGTCCGTCCGCACCCAGGCCACGGCCGACGCGGCCCCGATGCGGGCGTCCCGGGCGACGCGGCAGCCGGGGTACCGGCGTTCCGGTCGCGCGCGGGGCGTACGGCACGGCAGGGACGCCCGGGCTGCCCGGGAGGGGGGCGAGGGGGGCGAACTGCTCGGGGCCCGGAACGCCCTTCGGGCCGACCTGGGACCCGCTGGCTGCGGATCGGCGACAAGGCCGTTGTCTACTGGGCGTCCGGGCCCCTCCCGGGTCACACCTGCCGACCGGGCGGAGCCTCTCGGCGAGGCGGACCGCGTTCCGTGCCGCGAGCGCTGGACCTGGCTCCAGTGACGCACGCCGTTCGGCGCGACGCCCGGTGGCCCAGCTGCGGCCGTCGGCGCACGGAGATCCGGTCGGACGTCCGGTGGTGGACCCGGCCGAACCTACTCGCCCCCGACCGCCGCCTGTCAACAGCCGTTTGACCTGCGCAGATTGACCAAATCAGCAGGTCAACGCGAGGCTGGGGAAAGTTCCACGCCATCCCGACGGAGAACCGTTCGGAGGCATCGGCCGTTGACCCGTCACTCGTTCGGCCGTGCGAAGACCGTACGGCCGCCGACCACCGTGCGCAGCGCCGTCGGCAGCGGGAGCCCGGGGGTGAGGTCGGGCAGGCCGGGGGTGCCGGAGCGGGGGTCGGTCGACCAGTTGGCGACCCGCTCGTCGGGGGCCTGGACCACGAGGTCGCCGGCCCGCCACACGACGTAGTCCGCGGGTGCGCCGGGCACGAGGACGCCCGCCTCGTCACGGCCCACCGCGCGCCAGCCGCCGCGGGTGTGGGCGTTGAACGCGCCGCGGACGGAGATGCGGTGCTCCAGCGTCCGGTGGAACGCGGCGGCGCGCACCGTGCCCCAGGGGTCGAGCGGCGTGACGGGGCTGTCGGAGCCGAGGGCTAGCGGCACACCGGCCCGGGTCATGGCGGCGAAGGGGTTGAGGGTGCGAGCCCGCTCGGCGCCGAGCCGCTGGGCGTACATGCCGTCCCCGCCGCCCCAGGCGGCGTCGAACGCGGGTTGCACGGAGGCGACCAGGCCCAGTTCCGCGAAGGCGGCGACGGTGTCCTCGGTCATCATCTCGGCGTGCTCCACACGGTGCCGCAGCGCGCGCACCCGGCCCAGGCCCACCCGGCGGGCGGCCTCGCGCACGCCTTCCGCGACGGCGGCCACGGCCGCGTCGCCGATCGCGTGGAAGCCCGCCTGCACCCCCGCGTCGGTGCACAGCGCCACGTGATCGGCGATCGCCGCCGCGTCCAGGTAGGCGGTGCCGCCGACGGCGGGCGCGTCGGTGTACGGGGCGTGCAGGCAGGCCGTACGGGAGCCGATGGAGCCGTCCACGAACAGGTCGCCGCCCGCGCCGACGGCGCCCAGGTCCCGGATGCGCTCCAGGTCCCCGGCACCGGTCACGGCCTCGGCCCAGTAGCCGTACACCCGCGGCCCGGGCTCGTCGGCCGCCAGCCGGAGCAGCGCGGTCAGGTCGCCCTCGGAGGAGATGTCCGGGCCCGCGCACTCGTGGACGGCGCCGATGCCGAGCGAGGCGGCGTGGGCGAGCGCGGCGCGCTGGGCGGCGGCGCGCTGCTCGGGCGTCACGGCGGCGTAGGCGGCGCGCCGGACCGCGTGGTGGGCGTCGCGGGTCAGCGGCCCGTCGGGGTCGTGCCCGGCCATGCCCTCGGCACCGGGGGCCAGGGCGAGCAGGGCCGTGGTGACGACCGCCGAGTGGACGTCGGCGCGCGTCAGGTACAGGGGGCGGCCGCCGGTCGCGGCGTCCAGTTCCGCGCGGGTCGGCGGGCGCCGTCCCGGCCAGCGGCTCTCGTCCCAGCCGTGGCCGAGCAGCACCCGGTGCCCGGGGTGGGCGTGCGCGTACGCGGTGACCCGGGCGAGGGCGTCCGCCAGGTCGGAGGCGGGGGCCAGGTCCAGGCCGGTCAGCGCCAGGCCGGTGGCGGTGGTGTGCACGTGGGCGTCGGTGAAGGCCGGGGTGACCAGCGCCCCGTCGAGGTCGATCACCTCGTCGACGCCGGACGCGTAGGACTCGGCGGCGCCCTCGGAGCCGACCCAGGCGACCGTGCCGCCGTCGACGACCATGGCCGTCGCGAAGGGGTCGGCGGGGCTGTAGACGTTGCCGCCGCGCAGCAGCACGGTGGTGGTCGGCTCGTTCGTGGTGTGCGGCACTGGGTTTCGCCTCGCGATGTGATGGTGGGCCCGCCCGGGCCCCGGTGGGGGCGGGGGACGGGATGGTGCGGTGGGTCGGGTCCCGGGGCCGTGGGGCCCCTCAGACGCGCGGTGGGCGCGCCTCGTACGGCGTGGAGAGGACGACCGTGGTGCGGGTGGAGACCCCGGCCAGGGTGCGGATCCGCGCGAGCAGGTGCTCCAGCTCGATCGGCGTCGCGACCCGGACCTTGAGGATGTAGTTCTCCTCGCCCGCGACGCTGTGGCAGGCCTCGATCTCGGGGACCTCGGCGAGCCGGTCGGCGATGTCGTCGGGGGCGCTCGGGTCGAAGGGCTTCACCGAGATGAACGCCGTCAGCGACAGCCCCACCGACTCCGGGTCCACGATCGCCGCGTACCCGCGGATCACCCCGCGCTGCTCCAGGCGCCGGACGCGCTGGTGCACCGCGGAGGTGGACAGGCCGGTGGCCTTGCCCAGGTCGGTGTAGCTCATGCGCCCGTCGGCCACGAGAAGTTCCACGATCTGCCGGTCCAGCTCCTCCACAGCGCAAGAACCTACAGGGTCCGCGGTCGTCGGCGGTATCCGGCCGCCCCGTCCCCCCGCACGTACGGGACCGGCGCCGGTCAGGAGCGGATGCGGACGCACAGCAGGCAGGTGTCGTCCCGCGGGTTCGCGGGGCCGAGTGCCTGCGTGAGGACGGCGGCGACCGTGTCGCAGTCCTCCGTGGCGACGCGCTCGGCGCAGCGGGCGAGATCGGCGAGACCGGTGTCGAGGTCCTGGCCGCGCCGCTCGATCAGGCCGTCGGTGAAGAGGAACAACCGGTCCCCGGGCGGCAGCCTGGTCTCGCACAGGCCGTAGACGCTGTCCCGGCCGGCCCCGAGGATGCGGCCCTCGGGGCGCTCCAGGTACCCGGCGCGGCCGTCGCGCAGGTGGAGCACGGGCAGGTGCCCGGCCTGCGCCCAGGTCAGGACGCCCTCGGCGGGCCGGTACTGGGCGAGGACCATGGTGGCGGTCGCGGAGCCCGTGTTCATGAGCACCTGGTTGAGACGCTCCAGCAGGCGGTGCGGCGGCGTGCCGCTCAGGGCCATGGCCTCCGCGCCGTAGCGGAGCCCGGCCATCGTGGCGGCGGCCTCGACGCCGTGGCCGGCGACGTCGCCGACCGCGAGCAGCACGGAGCCGTCGGGAAGGGCGACGGCGGTGAACCAGTCGCCGCCGATCTGGATCGTGCTCTCGGCCGGCAGGTAGGAGACGTCGCAGCTGACGCCGCCCAGCTGGAAGGGTTCCTCGGGAACGGGCAGCAGGGCGCGCTGCAGCCGCCGGGCCAGGATGTGCTCGGCGTTCAGGGTCCGCTGCTGCGTGCTGAACGCGCGGTGGGCCTCGTCGAGCGCGATCTCGCCGTGGCGCAGGGCGGTCAGGTCCTGGAAGAAGCCGTGCACCAGCACGGGCGTGCCCTCGGCGTCGGTGACGGCCTCGGCGACCATCCGCAGGTGGCGGGTGCCGTGGCCGGTACGGATGCGGAAGGGGGCGTCGACCGGGTCCCCGCGTTCGAGCAGGGCGTTCACCGCGGCGCCGAGGACGGGCACGTCCTCCGGGAAGAGGTGCTGCGGCAGCTCGTCCAGCGGCATGGGCCCGAGCGCCGGGTCCCGGTCGAAGACCGTGAACACCTGCGGCGACCAGCTCAGGGAGCCGGCCACCAGGTCCCAGTCGGCCCAGCCGAGGTTGCCCAGGTGCTGGAGCCGGCGCAGCCGTTCGATCTCGCGGTCCGCCGTGTCGTGCCGCAGCCAGGAGACGACCAGGCCGTCGCCCAGCCGTGCCACGGCCACGGAGTAGGTCGCGGTCCGCGGCACGCCGGCGGCCACCTCGTGGTACTCGTAGGGGTCGGTCTCGTACGGTTCGCCGGTCGCCAGGGTCCCGAGGTACCCGTCCCACAGCGGGGTGCCGGCCACGGTCGGGTAGCACTCCAGGATGCGCCGCCCGACGAGTTCGCGGCCCGTGCGCCCGGCCACGTCCACCGAGGCGGGGGCGGCCGCCTCGATGCGGAAGTCGGTGACCTGGCCCTCCTCGTCGCGTACCGGGACGAGGAGGACGGCCGCCTCGTACAGGGTGTCGAGCACGGCCTGCACGGTCGCGGGCCAGGTGGTGGCGGGGGCGGGTGACAGGCAGGTGGCGCAGGCGCGCGCGGCGGCCGTCAGCAGGGCGCGGTCGGCGGGGTCGAAGTCGTCGGGGCGTTCGCGGAGGAAGCCGGCCACACCGACGACGTCCTCGCCGCGGCGCAGCGGCAGCCAGGCCCGGGAGGCCCACATGCCGGGGCGGTCGCCGAGGAGGGCGCGGTCGGCACCGTCCTTGTCGAGGCCGCACAGCCACACCGGGCGGCCGAGGCGCACCGCCTCCACGGGTGCCAGTTCCGGCAGCGGCGGCACGTGTCCCCAGGCGGAGGCGGTGCCGGCGTCGATGCCGGAGTGGGCGACCAGGTCGAGGCCGCCCGCCGGTGCGCTGGTGTAGAGCAGCACGGCGTCGACGTCCGCGGTGTCCACGAGTTGCCCGACGAGCAGCCAGGTCAGCTCCTCCGAGGTGCCGGCGGCGCTGCGGACGCCGTCGATCCCCCACGGACGCGGTGGCGGCGGCGGTCGGTGGTGGCGGGAGGCGTACCGGGACGAGGTGAAGACGGACGGGGGGTCGCCCTTGAGCCCGGGCGCGGGGGCGTCGGGCCCGGGCGGCGCTTCGGGCTGCGGCGGCGGGGTGACCGGGGCGCGGGAGGTGTGCAGCTCGGCCAGCAGCTCCCAGACCTCCTCCAGCACGGTGCGGCCGGCCCGGTCCGCGCGGCGTTCCAGTTCCTCCTGGGCGCCGCCGGGACCCAGCCCCAGGCGTCCCATGAGCACACCCCTGGCCCGCTCGGCGGCGGCCCGCGCGGGTGCGGCGAGCCGCTCCTCGTCGAGTTCGGCGCGCAGCCGGGCGACGGTACGAGCCAGCTGGTCGGCCGCGGACCGCTCGTCGGGCCGGCCACCGGACGCGGAGGCGACTCCGTCGTGGCTCACTCTGTGAGCATCGCACAGTCACCCCGGGGAGAACCCCCTCGCCGGGACGGCCTCGGAAGTCCACGCCGGTGGCCCGGTCGCCCCCGCGGCGGGCGCCACGGACGGGCCCTCGCCGGGCCCGGGCCGTGGCAGGTGCCCGGAGCCGTCGGGCCGTGGGCCCGAGCCGCCGCGCTGCCCGCGCAGGCCGCAGGTCCGCGGGGACTTGGCGATGGCGCGGCGGGCGGGCACCGCCGGCGAGGGCCAACCCTGCTGGGCCATCGCACGCGTCCTCGTCTGTCGAGCCGAAGACCCCGTCGACGAGGTGATCGACCTCGACGGGGCGCACCCCCGCGCCGCCCGCGGCGCGCACACGACGCGGCCGGCCAACGCCGCAGGGCGCCTCAGGCGGCCAGGGGGCTGCCGTCGAGGCTCCGCAGCAGGTCAGCAGGGTCGTGGTGGACGGCGACGGCGCCCGCTTCCTCGAGGTCGGCGCGCGGCACCCCGCCCGAGAGGAGCGCGACACACGGCACGCCGGCCCGGCCCGCGGCGAGCACGTCCCAGACGGTGTCGCCGACGAACACCGCGCGGTCCGCGTCGACACCGGCCCGGTCCAGGGCCCGGCGCACGAGGTCGGGGGCGGGCTTGCTCGCGGACACGTCGTCGGCGCTGGTCGCGTCGTCGATGACGTCGTCCGCGTCCAGGGCGGCGCGCATGGCGGCCAGTTCCACGGCGTCGGCCGAGGTGGCCAGCACGATCCGGCGGCCCCGGGCGGCGACCGCGCGCAGCAGGTCCGCGGCCCCCTCCAGCGGGGTGAGCGTCGCCGAGTGCGTGGCGTAGAGCGCCTTGTGGGCGGCGCTGATGGCGTCGTCCCGGCTCGTGTCCCGTGCCTCGCCGAGCAGCCGTTCCACCAGGTGGTCCGAGCCCATGCCGACGCACCGGTGGATCTCCGCCATCGGCACGGTGTGCCCCGCCTGCCGGAAGGCCTCCGACCAGGCGACGACGTGGAGGTAGTTGGTGTCGACGAGGGTGCCGTCCATGTCGAACAGCGCCACTCGTTCCCGGTCGTCGTCCATGGGTGCGTGTCCTCCTTCCGTCCGGCCCGCTCCCGTGTGCTGCCGGCTCTCCTTCCCCCCGCCTGTCCGGTTCCACCGCGGTCAACCCCCGTACCGCGGACGGTTAGGCGCATCCGCACCGGGAAGCCGACCCAGCGACGCATCCACGAAGGGAGAGGACCCATGGGCACGATCAGCGAATCCGTGGACGTCGACGTCCCGCTGCACACCGCGTACAACCAGTGGACGCAGTTCGAGGAGTTCCCGAACTTCATGGAGGGCGTGGAACAGGTGACCCAGGTCGACGACCGGCACAACCACTGGGTGACGAACGTCGCCGGTGCCCGCCGGGAGTTCGACACGGAGATCGTCGACCAGCTGCCGGACGAGCGGGTGGCGTGGCGCACCGTCACCGGGGACGTCCGTCAGCGCGGAGTCGTGACCTTCCTGGAGCTGGACCCGTCGCACACCCGGGTGAACCTCGCCATGGAGGTGGAGACCTCGGGGCTCGCGGAGAAGGCCGCCGACGCGCTCGGCGTCGTGGACCGGCGGGCGCGGGGCGACCTGCGGCGCTTCAAGCACTTCATCGAGGAGCGGGGCAGCGAGACGGGCGCCTGGCGCGGCCGTGTCGCCCCGGGTGGCTGACCCGCCGGACGACCTCGGCGGACGATCCCGGGGCCCGGGTCGGTGTCCGTGGGCTGAGCTCAGCGGCCCCGGTGAGCACGGCGATCGCGGCCACGTCGCCGCGGTACCAGGATGCGCCACGCGGCGCGCTCCAGCAGGAGGGCCGCCTCCTCTCGGGCTGGAGGGTGGCCTCCCCCGGGTGCCGGGCCCGTCGTTCCGCCGTTCCGGCCAGTACCTCCGCCGGCGCCCGGTGTGCCGCACGCCGTGGGCTGCCGGTGGCGGCCTCGACCACGGCCGGGCGGGTCCGGTACGGCGCGGGCGGGGTAGGTGGGGTGCATGGGCAACGTGGACGACCGGGCGCCGGCGGGGGGCCTGACCTTCGGGGTCGAGGAGGAGTTCCTGCTGGTCGACCCGGGGACAGGGCGGCTGGTGGACGGCGCCGCCGCCGTCATCGCCCGCGCGTCGAGGCTCCCGCCGGCCGCACCGGACGTGGCGCTGCAGCACGAGTTGTCGGCCGCGCAGATCGAGTCGGCCACCGGTGTCGCCACGCGCCTGCCCGAGCTGACCGGCCAGCTGGCGGCCACGCGGCGGCTGCTGGCCGACGCGGCCGCGGCCGAGGGCGCCCGGCTGGTCTCGTCGGGCACGCCCGTCCTCGACGGCCGTTCGGGGATCAGCGCGGGCGCCCGCTTCGCAGCGATCGCCGGCCTCTACGAGAGCCAGGCGACCGGCTACCGGGCGTGCGGCTGCCATGTGCACGTGGGCGTACCGGACCGTGACACCGCGGTCGCGGTCGTCAACCACCTGCGGCCGTGGCTGCCCACGCTGCTGGCGCTGTCGGCCAATTCGCCGTACGACCGGGGGCGCGACTCCGGTTACTCCAGTTGGCGCGTACTGGACCAGGCGCGCTTCCCGGGTTCCGGGATCCCGCCGTGGTTCGCCTCGGCGGCCGAGCACGACGCCGAGGTCGACCGGCTGGTGGAGTGCGGGGTGCTGGTGGACCACGCCATGACGTTCTGGCTGGCCAGGCCCTCGCCCTGGCTACCCACGGTGGAGGTGCGGGCCGCCGACGCGCTGGGGGCGACCTGGGAGACGGCGTTGCAGGCGGCCCTCACGCGGGCGCTCGTGCGCACGGCGCTCGGCGACCTCTCCCGGGGCGTTCCGGCCCCGCCCACGACACCGCAGCTCGCCGCGGCCGCGCTCTGGTCGGCGGCCCGATACGGGCTGTCGGGGCCGGGGATCCATCCCGTCCTGGAGACCCGCGTGCCCGCGACCGCGCTCCGCGACGAGCTGCTGGAACGCGTCACGCCCGCGCTGGAGGAGACCGGTGACCTGGCCTTCGTCCGCGACGCCGTGGCCGCGCTGGCCCGTGCGGGCAGCGGCGCGGACCGGCAGCGACGGGCCGGGGAGGCGGGCGGGCCGCGCGCCGCGGTGGACATGCTGGTCGAGCAGACGGCGGCGGAGGGCCGCATGCCCCCGGCGTCACCGGGCAGGGGCACCAGCGGACGCCCGTACCCCGAGGACGTCACCGCACCGACCGACGGAGGACCCGATGGACGTGGTCTCCGACCTCCCGACCGATCCCCGGACCGCTGAGCCGCCGCCGCCCGCGCCGAGGGGCCCCCTCTCCCGGGCGGTGCTGGACGTGCTCACCGGGGGCCCGCCGGGCACCGCGCCGGAACCGGCCGCGGGGGCGGTCGAGGACGCCGACCCGTTCGGCGAGGACCTGCAGCTGGCCCTGCACGTCTGCTACGAGCTGCACTACCGGGGTCTTGCGGGAGTGCACCCCGGCTGGGAGTGGGATCCGGGACTGCTGGGGCTGCGCGGCGCCATGGAGGCCTCCTTCGGGGCGGCGATCCGTGCCGGGCTGCCGGAGGCACCGGCGGGCGCCGCGGCACGTACGGCCCTCGACCGGGAACTGGAGGCACTGCTCACCGAGCCCCGTGACGCCCGCGGCGTGTCCCACTTCCTGCGCGACGAGGCCACCTGGGAGCAGTTGCGGGAGTACTTCGTGCACCGGTCGGTGTACCAGCTGAAGGAGGCCGATCCGCACGCGTGGGTGATCCCGAGGCTCACCGGCCGGGCGAAGGCCGCGCTCGTCGCCGTCGAGTACGACGAGTTCGGCAGCGGGCGCGGGGAGCGCGTCCACGCCCGGCTCTTCGCCGACCTGCTGCAGGACGCCGGGCTGGACCCCTCCTACGGGCACTACGTGGACGTCGTGCCGGCCGTCACCCTCGCCACCGTGAACCTGATGTCCTGGCTGGGCCTGCACCGGGAACTGCGGGGGGCGCTCGTGGGGCACTTCGCGGCCGGCGAGATCACCACGGCGCCGGCCGCCCGCCGGACGGTGGAGGCCATCGACCGGCTCGGCGGCGGCCCGGCCTGCCGGCACTTCTACGACGAGCACATCGAGGCCGACGCGGTCCACGAGCAGGTGATGCGCCATGACGTCATCGGTGATCTGCTGGCCCGCGAACCCGGCCTCACCGCCGACGTCGTCCTGGGGATCCGCGCGACGGCGCTGCTGGACGGGCGCGTGGAGGAGCACCTGCTGGGGGCGTGGCGGGCCGGGCGCACCTCGCTGCGCGCGGCGCCGGGGCCGGCCGGGTTGCCGGGGGCGTCCGGTTCGTCCGGACCGTACGGGGAAAGTGCACCTCAGGAGGCCTGAGCAAGGAGGTCGCGCGATGCGCTCAGCACCCCTGGGGACCCGGGTGGGGACGGCACGCCGCGTGGCGGCCGGCGCCACCGTGCGCTGAGGCCGCCGCGATGGCAGGTGGGGCGGCGCGATGGCTCCGCCATCCGTACCGGTCGTGGCGGGAGTCGCGGGCGGGCCGCATGTGGCTCCAGGGCGGCGAACTGGAGCTGCTGCAGCGCTCCATGGGCTTCGCCGCGCTCGGTCTGGTGACGCTGGTCCCGCTGCTGATCGTGGTCGCGGCGGCCGTGCCCTTCCACGGCTACGGCTTCGCACAGTGGGTCGTCGACGGCATGGGGCTGTCGGCCGAACCCGCGCGGGCCGTGAAGGAGCTGTTCGCGGCCCCGCGCAAGGTGATCAGCAGTACGAGCGGCCTGAGCCTGCTGGCTCTGGCGCTGTTCGGGCTCTCCTTCGCGGCGTGCGTCGAGGTGGGGTACACCCGGATCTGGCAGGTGCCGCCCACCCCGTGGCACCACGTGTGGCGGCGCGCGGTGTGGCTGGCCGCGCTCACCGCGTACCTGTTCGCGGAGGCGCAGAGCGGGGCGGTGCTGGGCGGGGGGTGGCCGGACACGGTGCTCCGCGGCGGCACGGCCGTCCTCCTGGGCTTCGTCTTCTTCTGGTGGGGGCAGTACTTCCTGCTGGCCGGGCAGGTGCCGTGGGCGGCGCTGGCGCCCGGGGCGGTCGCGACGATGGTCGGCCTCATCGGTCTGCGGGTCTTCTCGTCGTTCGTGTTCTCCCCGCTGATCGTGACCAACGCCGTCTCGTACGGGGCCGTGGGCACGGTACTGATCGTGCAGTGCTGGCTGATCGGGGTGGGCTTCGTGGTGTTCGGGGGCGCCCTGCTCGGCCGCCACCTCCAGAATCCGAGCAAATGGTTTCATCAGGAACCTTCCGGGCAGGCGCAGGAAAGCGCCGATCGACCCCCGGAAGGAGAACCCCATGGGTGCCGAGAAGAAGGTCAAGAACACCGGCCAGAAGATGAAGGGCAAAGCCGAGGAGGCCACGGGCAAGCTGACCGGCGATGACAGCTTGCGGATGAAGGGCAAGGCGGACCAGGTCAAGGGCGACGCCAAGCAAGTAGTGGAGAAGGGCAAGGACACCCTCGACCACTGACGCCGGCCCCGCCGCACACCGGTCGTGGGAGTCCCGTGGGGCCGGGGGCGCACAGCGCGCCCCCGGCCCCACGGGCATGCTCGCGGTCCCCGGCAGCCCCCCTGCCGACGCTTTCCCGGGGCGGGGCGGCCGAGGGGGTGTCAGCTGTCGTAGTCGACCGTCAGCTCGTCGGAGACCGGGTAGCTCTGGCAGGTCAGCACGTAGCCCGCGTCGACCTCGGACTCCTCGAGGGCGAAGTTGCGGCGCATCTCCACCTTGCCGTCGGTGACGAGCGCCCGGCAGGTGCCGCAGACGCCGCCCTTGCAGGCGAAGGGCAGGTCGGGGCGGGTGCGCTGGGCGCCGTCGAGGACGCTCCGGTCACGCGGCAGGGCGGCCGTGGTCGTCCGGCCGTCGAGGACGACGGTGACCTGGCTGACCGGGCCCTCGGCGACGGCGTCCTCGTGGCGGACGGGGGTGACCGGCTCGTCGTCCGCGTAAAACAGCTCCTGGTGCACCCGGTCGCCGGGCACGCCGAGGCCGGCGAGGACCTGCTGGGCGTCGACGACCATGCCGTGCGGGCCGCACAGCCACCAGTGGTCGGCGTTGGGCACGTCGACGAGGCCCTCGGCGAGGGTGGCGAGCCGTCCGGCGTCGAGGCGGCCGGAGAGCACGTCGGCCTCGCGCGGCTCCCTGGAGAGCACGTGGGCGAGCTGGAACCGGGCGGGGTGCAGGTCCTTCAGCTCGGCGAGTTCGTCGGCGAACATGACGGTGTCGGTGCGCCGGTTGCCGTAGAAGAGCGTGACCCGGGAGCCGAGGTCCGCGGCGAGGACGGACTCGGCGATGGAGAGCATCGGGGTGATGCCGGAGCCCGCCGCGATCAGCACGTGGTGCCCGGGCGCGGTGAGGTCGGGGGTGAAGGCGCCGGTGGGACCCATCACCTCGACGGTGTCGCCCGCGCGCACCTCGTGCACGAGCCAGGCCGAGAAGAGCCCGCCCGGCACCACGCGGACCCCGATGCGGGGGGTGGCGCCGGCGGGGGAGCAGATGGAGTACGAGCGCCGCTCGTCCCGGCCGTCGACCTCGCGGCGCAGGGTGAGGGACTGCCCGGGCGCGAAGGCGAACTCCTCGGCCAGTTCCCGCGGTATGTCGAAGCTGACGGCGGCCGCGTCCTCGCAGAGCGGCTCGACCGCGGCGACCCGCAGGGCGTGGAAGGCCGGACGGCGGCGGACCCGCGGGGCCTGCGCCGGCGGGGCGGGGGTGGTCGGGGCCATCAGATCTCCTTGACGTACTCGAACGGCTCCAGGCAGGCACGGCAGCGCCACAGGGCCTTGCAGGAGGTGGCGGCGAAGCGCGAGGTCTCCTCGGTGTCCGCCGAGCCGCAGCGGGGGCAGGAGACGGAGCGCCGGATGGGGGTGAGCACCAGCGGCACCGGCCCCGCGGTACGCCGGGGCGCCGGCCCGGGGGGTGCGATGCCGTGCTCGGCGAGCTTGCGGCGGCCCTCGGGGGTGATCCAGTCGGTCGTCCACGGCGGGTCCAGGACGGTGCGGATCTCGACCCGGGGGAAGCCTGCGGCGCGCAGCCGGGCGGCCACGTCGGCGCGCATCTCCGCCATGGCGGGGCAGCCCGAGTAGGTGGGGGTGAGGGCGGCGACCACCGTGCCGTCCCGGGCGACCTCGACGTCGCGCAGGACACCCAGGTCGGCCAGGGTCAGCATGGGCAGCTCGGGATCGGGCACCTCGGCGGCCACGCGGGCCGCCCGGTGTGCGTCGGTGGGGGCGGTCACGGTGCTCACCAGACCGCTCCGGGGTGCGCGCGGGCGACACCCTGCAACTCGGCGAGCAGCGGGGCGAGGTGCTCCGTGCGGTCGCCCTCGCGACCGTGGCCGGGCAGAGGTTCGGCCCCGACGGGGGGCAGCCCCGCCGTCGCGGTGACCTGGCGCAGCGCGACGGTCACCTCCTCGCGCACCTCGGCGGGGTCGGCGCCGCACGTCGCGGCGGCGGTGAACAGCTCCTCCAGGTAGGGGGCGACCTCCTCCAGGCCGGCCCGCATGCGGCGGTGCGACTCCTCGGTGCCGTCGCCGAGCCGTACCGTCCACTCGGCGGCGTACTGCCGGTGGTAGGTCAGCTCGTTGACGCCCTTGGCGGCGATGGCAGCGAGCACCGGGTCCTGCGCGGTGCGCGCGAGCCGCTCGAAGACGGCGAGCCGCCAGCCGGAGGTGACCAGCAGCCGGGCCATGGAGAACGCGAAGTCCCCGCAGGGCAGTTCGGCGAGCCGGACGTTGCGGAAGTCGGCGGCGTCCCGGAAGTAGGCGTAGGCGTCCTCGTCGCGGCCGGTGCCGTCCACCTGGCCGGCCCGGGAGTAGAGCAGGCGGGCCTGGCCGAGCAGGTCGAGCCCGATGTTGGCGAGGGCGACCTCCTCCTCCAGCTCCGGCGCGCGGGTGCACCACTCGGCCAGGCGCTGGGCGCCGACCAGGGCGTCGTCGCCGAGCGCCAGGCAGCGGGCGGCCAGTTCCGCGGCGTCCACGCCCTCCGGCACGGTGGTGTCGACGCCGTGCAGCGGGTCCTCGAAGCCGGTGCCGAAGGCCCAGCGGGCGTCGCTGTCCTCGTGCCCCTCGGCCAGGGACAGGTAGACGTGCTCGTCGCTCATGCCCTGCTCCTAGATGTGGGGGACGTCTTCGGGGATGTCGTAGAAGGTGGGGTGCCGGTAGACCTTGTCGGCGCTGGGGGTGAAGAAGGGGTCCTTCTCGTCCCGCGTCGACGCGGTGATGTGCTCCGAGCGCACCACCCAGATGCTCACGCCCTCGTTGCGCCGCGTGTACAGGTCACGGGCGTGGGTCAGCGCCATGCGGTCGTCGGCGGCGTGCAGGGAGCCGACGTGGACGTGGTTCAGGCCGCGCTTGCCGCGGACGAACACCTCGTACAGGGGCCACTCGGCCCGGGTCGTGCTGTCGCCGGTGGTGCTCATGCCACGGCTCCTTCCTCTGCCCGGGCCGCCTGCTTGGCGGCGTGGGCGGTCGCGGCCTCGCGCACCCAGGCGCCGTCCTCGTGTGCGGTGCGGCGGCGTTCCATCCGCGCGTCGTTGCACGGTCCGTCGCCGCTGATGACCCGTTGCAGCTCCGACCAGTCGGGGGTGCCGAAGTCGTGCCGGCCGCGCTCCTCGTTCCAGCGCAGCTCGGGGTCGGGCAGGGTCACGCCGAGCCTGTCGGCCTGCGGGACGGTCATGTCGACGAACCGCTGCCGCAGCTCGTCGTTGCTGTGGCGCTTGATCTTCCAGGCCATCGACGCGGCCGAGTTGGGCGAGTCGCCGTCGGGCGGGCCGAACATCATCAGCGACGGCCACCACCAGCGGTCCACCGCGTCCTGCACCATCGCCCGCTGGGCCTCGGTGCCGCGCATCATCGTCATCAGCAGTTCGTAGCCCTGCCGCTGGTGGAAGGACTCCTCCTTGCAGATGCGCACCATGGCGCGGGCGTAGGGCCCGTAGGAGGAGCGGCACAGCGGCACCTGGTTGCAGATGGCGGCGCCGTCGACGAACCAGCCGATGACGCCGACGTCGGCGAAGCTCAGGGTCGGGTAGTTGAAGATCGAGGAGTACTTCTGGCGGCCCTCGATCAGGCGCTGCGTGAGGTCCGCGCGGTCGACGCCCAGGGTCTCGGCGGCCGAGTAGAGGTAGAGCCCGTGGCCCGCCTCGTCCTGGACCTTCGCGAACAGGATGGCCTTGCGGCGCAGCGACGGGGCGCGGGTGATCCACTCGCCCTCGGGCTGCATGCCGATGATCTCCGAGTGCGCGTGCTGCGCGATCTGCCGGACCAGCGTCTTCCGGTAGCCCTCGGGCATCCAGTCCCGCGGCTCGATGCGCTGGTCCCGCGCGATCGTGGCTTCGAAGTGCTCCTGGAGCGGCGCCTGCGCGCCCTCCGCCGGCACGGTGGCGTTCGGTGTGGTCATCGATACCAGCTTCCCCTACCGACCATTCGTTCGGTTACAGTCTGACGAACTTTGCCGTACCCGGCAAGCCCTGTGGACGACGGCCGCGCCCGGCCCGCGGGAGGCCCCGCTCACACCCGCTCCACCAGCATCGCCACGCCCTGGCCGACCCCCACGCAGAGGGTCGCGAGGCCGCGGCGGCCGCCCTCGCGCTCCAGGCGGCCGAGGAGGGTGAGCAGGATGCGGGCGCCGGAGCAGCCCAGCGGGTGGCCGAGCGCGATCGCGCCGCCGTCGGCGTTGACCCGCTCCTCGTCCAGCTTGAGCCGGCGGACGACCGCCAGGGCCTGGGCGGCGAAGGCCTCGTTGAGCTCGACGGCGTCCAGCTCGCCGGCCTGCCATCCGGCACGCTCGAGGGCCTTCTCCGTCGCCGGGACGGGTCCGAGGCCCATCAGGTGGGGCTCGACGCCGGCGGTGGCGGCGGTGACGATCCTGGCGCGCGGCGCGAGCCCGTACCGCTCGACCGCCGCGCGGCCCGCGACCACGAGGGCGGCGGCGCCGTCGGAGAGCGGCGAGGAGGAGCCCGCGGTCACGATGCCGTCCTTGCGGAAGATCGTGCGCAGGGTGCCGAGCTTCTCCAGGGTGGTGGAGGGACGCGGACCCTCGTCGCGGGTGACCTCGCCGTCCTTGACGGCGACCGGCACGATCTCGCGGTCGAAGCGGCCGGCCTCCTGGGCCGCGACGGCCCGCCGGTGGCTGCGCAGCGCGAAGGCGTCGGAGTCGGCGCGGGTGATCCCGTCCAGGGCGGCGACCTCCTCCGCGGTCTCCCCCATGGACAGCGTCTCCATGGCGCCGAAGCGCGGGTTGGTGAAGCGCCAGCCCAGGGAGGTGTCGTGCACCTCGCCCGGCTTGGCCCACGGGGTGCCGGGCTTGGCCATGACCCACGGGGCACGGGTCATCGACTCCACACCGCCGGCGACGACCAGTTCCGCCTCGCCGGAGCGGATCGCCTGCGTCGCCGAGGCGACGGCGGTGAGCCCGGAGGCGCAGAGCCGGTTGACGGTGTAGGCGGGCACCGTGTGCGGCAGGCCGGCCAGCAGCACGGCCATCCGGGCGACGTCGCGGTTGTCCTCGCCCGCCTGGTTGGCGGCGCCGAGGATCACCTCGTCCACGGCCGCGGCCGGTATCCCGGCACGCCTCACCGCCTCGCCGACCACCAGGGCGGCGAGGTCGTCGGGGCGGACGGAGGCCAGGGCGCCGCCGTAACGCCCTTGCGGGGTGCGGGCCCCGTCGATCAGGAAGACCTCGTCTGCGGGCCGCGCGGGGAGGTGCTGGGACATGCGTTCCACCTCTTGACAGGCAGTTCGGATGCTGGATTACCTTGGGCGTGCCGCACGCTAACCGAATGTTCGGTCGGTCCACAAGGGCGGTGACGATCGTGAGGGGTGCCATGGACACGACGCAGGGCCCGGCGGAGATCATGTTCGCAGCGGACAAGGCGTCGCAGAGCCTCGGCATCGAGCTGCTGGAGACCGGCGAGGGGACGGCCGTGCTGCGCATGACCGTCACCGCGGCCATGGTCAACGGCCACGGCATCGCCCACGGGGGCTACCTCTTCCTGTTCGCCGACACCGCCTTCGCCTGCGCCTGCAACAGCCACGGCCCGGTGACGGTCGCCGCCGGGGCCGACATCACCTTCGTCGCCCCCGTCCACGAGGGGGACGAGCTGGTCGCGACCGCGCAGGAGCGCACCCGCTTCGGCCGCAGCGGCATCTACGACGTGAGCATCCTGCGGGGCGACCAGGTGGTCGCCGAGTTCCGCGGGCGCAGCCGCAGCATCGGACGCACGGAGGAGAACGGATGAGCAGCGAGCCGACGGACCGGTCGACGGCGGGGGCGCGCCTGGGAGAGCCGCTCCCCCACGGCCTGCTGGACGCCGCCGAGAAGCTGGACCCGGCGGAACTGCGGGAGCTCCAGCTCACCCGGCTCCGGGCGACGCTGCGCCACGCGTACGACAACGTCGAGGCGTACCGGAAGAAGTTCGACGAGGCCGGACTGCGCCCCGAGGACTGCGGGAGCCTGGACGACCTGGCGCGCTTCCCCTTCACCACCAAGGCCGACCTGCGCGACAACTACCCCTTCGGCATGTTCGCCGTCCCCATGGACCAGGTGCGCCGCGTCCACGCCTCCAGCGGCACGACCGGACTGCCCACTGTCGTGGGGTACACCGAGAACGACCTGTCCATGTGGTCCGACGTGGTGGCCCGCTCCATACGTGCCGCCGGCGGCCGACCCGGCCACAAGGTGCACGTCTCCTACGGCTACGGCCTGTTCACCGGTGGCCTGGGCGCGCACTACGGCGCCGAGCGCGCCGGATGCACGGTGATCCCCGCCTCGGGCGGCATGACGGCCCGCCAGGTCCAGATCATCCAGGACTTCAAGCCCGAGATCATCATGGTCACCCCGTCGTACATGCTCACCCTGCTGGACGAGTTCGAGCGCCAGGGCGTCGACCCGCGCGGCACCTCGCTGCGGGTCGGCATCTTCGGCGCGGAACCGTGGACGGAGGAGATGCGCCGGGAGATCGAGGAGCGCATGGACATCCACGCCGTCGACATCTACGGGCTGTCCGAGGTGATCGGCCCGGGCGTCGCCCAGGAGTGCGTGGAGACCAAGGACGGCCTGCACGTGTGGGAGGACCACTTCTACCCCGAGGTCGTCGACCCGATCACGGGCGAGCCGCTGCCCGAGGGCGAGGAGGGCGAACTGGTCTTCACCTCCCTCACCAAGGAGGCGCTGCCGATCGTCCGTTACCGCACCCGCGACCTGACGCGGCTGCTCCCCGGAACCGCCCGCCCGGCCTTCCGCCGCATCCAGAAGATCACCGGCCGCTCCGACGACATGATCATCCTGCGCGGGGTGAACGTCTTCCCGAGCCAGATCGAGGAGATCGTGCTGCGCACGCCCGGCGTGGCCCCGCACTTCCAGATCCGGCTGACCAAGCGCGGGCGCATGGACCACATGGAGGTCGTCGTCGAGGCGCGCCCCGACGCCCCCGCCGGTCTCCGCGAGGAGGCGGCGCGTTCCGTGGCGGCCGGCGTCAAGGACGGCGTGGGCGTCAGCGTCGAGGTGACGGTCGTCGACCCGGACACCGTCGAGCGCTCGGTCGGCAAGATCCGCCGCGTACGGGACCTGCGCGCCGATTAGCGCCGCCGGCCCGCCAGGGGGCCGCCGCTCGCAGGTGACGTTGGGGATCGGACCGCTCCGGGAGGCCCGGGCGCACGGTCGACGACCCGGCGCCTACGGGCCGGGCCGGGCGTCGCTCCGATCGCTCACCGGCGTGCCTTCCGCCGCGGTGCCGGGGCCCGGGCCGGCCGCCGCGCCACGCCGGCGCGTCGCCCGCTCCCCGGCCGCCGCGACGACGGTGAGCAGGAGGGTGAGGCCCACACCGGCCAGCATCGCGACGCCCGGACCGGTCACCTTCAGCAGCGCACCCGAGAGGCTGCCCGCCGCGGCGTAGCCCGCGCCCACGGCGGCGTACATCACGGAGTAGCCGGCGGCGAGCGCGCTGGCGGGCAGCACCTGCCGCAACTGCAGGTTCCGGGTCAGCATCGCCCCGGCCTGCAGGACACCGGCGACCAGCAGGATCGCGCCCATCCAGGGCGCCGACGGGAGTACGGCGACGAGGGCCACGCACGCCGACACCGCGAGCAGCAGGACGAGCGACTGCACGGGCAACCGACCCGGCCAGCGGGCGCGCAGGCCGTAGAGGAAGGACCCGACCCCCGACCCGGCCGCGAACCCGGCGAGCAGCGGCCCGGCGAGGCCGATCGCGATCCCCCGGTGCTCCAGGAGCGCCGGCAGGACCAGTTCGGCGAGGGCGAGCAGCGACAGGGACGCGGCACCGGTGACGTAGACCGGCCAGGCCCGGGCCGTGATCCGCAGCATCGACTCACCGCCGCGGTCCCGTCGGTCGGCCTGCCATCCCGCGGGAAGCGCCCACAAGCCGGCCGCCGAGGCCGCCATGAGGACCGCGGCGAGCACCAGCGGGGTGTACGGGGCCACACCGAGCGCGAGCCCGGTCACCGCGGCCGGGCTCACCGCCCAGATCGCGAAGGTCAGCACCGACTCGGCGCTCAGGGCCTGCGTCACGGCCCGCTCCGGCACGATCGAGGTGAGCAGTTGCCGCATGCCGCCCGGGGCCGCCGCGGGAGCCGCCCCGGCCAGGATCGCGAACCCGGCCAGCACGGCGGGGTGGGCATCGGGCAGGACTCCCAGCCCGGCGAAGCCCACGGCCCCCACCGCGAGCCCCGCCGCCAACTGCGGCCGTGCCCGCCCGGCATCGAGCCGCATGCCGAGCAGTGGCGCCCCGACGATCTCCCCGATCACATAGGCGGCGGCGAGCAGCGCCCCGAACGTGTAGCCACCCGGCCGCTCCCGCACCAGGAACACCAGCGCGAGCGGTGCCATGGCCACCGGCATCCGCGCCCCCACGGCCACGGCCCCCCAGGTCAGGACGGGCCGGACGAGGACGTGGCGGTACATGTCCAGGGACATGGGGGCGAACGTAGCCGGGTGTCCGCTCCCCGGCAACGGGTTTGCCGGGGAGGGGCGTCAGAGCTGCGCGCGCAGGAAGGCCAGTGCCTCCGCGTCGTCGTCGATGGCGCCGCCCTCGTGGCCGTTCCACGGCCAGACCGCCATCTCCTTGGGCCCCGCGTAGGCGTTGTACGCCGCGAAGACCGTCGAGGGCGGCGTGATCTCGTCCATCAGGGCCGCGGAGAAGCGCGCCGGCACCCGGGCGCGGGCGGCGAAGTTGACGCCGTCGAAGTAGGACAGGGTGCGCATGGCCCGCTCGGCGTTGCCGCGGTGGACGGCGAGGTAGCGGCCGATCTCCCGGTACGGGTCGGCGTCCGTGACGACCGTGGCGCGGGGGAAGTCGCACAGGAACGGGACGTGGGCGACCAGGGCGTGCACCTCGGGGGCGAGGGCCGCCACCGCGAGCGCGGTGCCGCCGCCCTGGCTCGCGCCGAGGACGGCGATCCGTCCGGGGTCCACCGAGGGCAGCGTTCGGACCGCGTCCACGGCGCGGACGGCGTCAGTGAACAGGCGGCGGTAGTAGTACGTGCGGGGGTCGTCGATGCCCCGGGTCATCATCCCCGGGGCCTGCGGGCCCGTGGTGCCGGAGTCGGGGGTGTCGCCGCGGCTCCAGCCCGAGCCCTGGCCCCGGGTGTCCATGTGGAAGTGGGCGAAGCCCGCGGACGCCCACAGCAACGCCTCCAGGGCGTGGCCCCGGCCGCCGCCGTAGCCGACGTACTGGACGACCGCGGGCAGCGGTTCCTCGGCGCCGTGCGGCAGCCGCAGCCAGGCCCGTACGGGCTCGCCGCCGAAGCCGGGGAAGGTGACGTCGAAGACGGCCACGGTGCGCAGCCGCGGACCGGGTGCGGTGGTGACGGTGACGGCGGCGGTGCCGGCGGCGCGCGACTCGGCGAGCGTCGTCCGCCAGAAGTCGTCGAAGTCGGCGGGCGCGGTCTGGGCGCTGCGGTAGTCCCGCAGTTCGGCCTCGGGGAGATCGGTGAACAACACGGCTCCGTGGTCAGGGGGCGAGCGGCCGGTAGTCGACCCAGTCGACGTCGGCGACGGTGGTGGAGGGGGCGCCGTGGGCGGTGGCGTACGGGCCGAGCCAGACGCCGAGGAAGCCGCCGGCGCGGGGCGAGCTGAGGAATCCGCCGTCCACGGCGGTCAGTTCGGTCTCCGCCTCCGGGTCCGCGCCCGCGGGGGCGTGGCGCAGCCCGTAGCGCTGGCCCTCGATGTGGATGCGCAGCACCACGGGCCCGGGGGGCAACGGCGCCTGCGCGACGACGCGTTCCTCGCCGCCGGTGCGGACCGCGGCGAGCACCCGGCGGCCGCCGCGGCCGTCACCGGCCACCGCGAACACCAGGTGGTCCGCCTCCGACTGGCGGACGGCGAGTCCGGCCCACTCCAGCGGCGTCCGGGGCGAGACGTCGAGGAGCGCGGACACGCTGACGTCCTGGTGCTGCTGACGCCGCCCGAGGAAGCAGGGGGTGCCGCCCTCGGCGAGCGTCGTGGGGCCCAGCGGCAGCCGGAGCCGGCCGGGACGTGCGGTGAGCGACCAGAAGGGTTCCGCGGTGCGCACCTGGTTCCACTTCGGGTCCAGCCGGGGGCCGTCGAAGTCGTCGCGCACCGGCTCCGGGTGGGGCGCCTCCGGGGGGCCGGTGACGACGGGTGGGCGGAAGGGGCCGAGCGTGGTGCCGCTGCCGGGCGCGAAGAGCGGCCAGCCGTCCTCCCAGGACACCGGGACGAGGAAGGTCTCCCGTCCGAGGTTGGGGTGGTAACCGCCGTAGGGGCGGCTGCCGAGCAGCACCGCCCACCACTCCCCCGCCGCCGTCCGCACCAGGTCGGCGTGGCCGACGCCGACGACGGGGAAGTCGCGGCCGAGGTGGCGGTGGGTGAACACCGGGTTGGCCGGGTTGCCGGTGTACGGGCCGGTGACCTGCTCGGCGCGGGCCACGCTGACGGCGTGCCCGTGCTCGGTGCCGCCCTCCGCCGCCAGCAGGTAGTAGCGGCCGTCCACCTTGTACAGGTGGGGTCCCTCGGCCCACACCGCGCCGTGCAGCGCCCCGCGCCACAGCAGGTGCTCGGGGCCGGTGAGGGCAAGCTCCTCGGTGTCGAACTCCCGCAGCCAGACGTCGGTCTGCCCCTCCCACTCCCCCGGTTCCGCGAGCCGGGTGCCGGTGCACCAGGCGCGGCCGTCGTCGTCGAAGAAGAGGGAGGGGTCGATGCCGGGCGCGTCGTCCAGCCACACCGGGTCGCTCCACGGCCCCGCGGGATCGGTGGCGGTGACGACGAACGTGCCGTTCCGGCCGCTGCCGCCGACGAGGGTGGTCACGACGTGGAAGCGGCCCCTGTGGTGCCGGATCGTCGCGGCGAAGATCCCCTCGGAGGACGCGACGGTGCTCAGGTCCACCTGCGAGGGCCGGTCCAGGACGTGCCCGATCGGCCGCCAGTTGACCAGGTCGCGGCTGTGGAACACGGGGATGCCGGGGAAGTACTCGAAGGTCGAGGTGATCAGGTAGTGGTCGTCCCCGACCCGGCAGACGCTGGGGTCGGGGTGGCAGCCCGGCAGGACGGGGTTGGCGACGGTCGCCGCCGCCTCCCCCGTCCCTTCGGGCACGCTCACCTGGACTCCTCCGGCGCGCCGGCGACCAGCGCGTGCAGCCGCCGGGTGTGGTCCACCTGCCGTGCCGGACCGGTCAGTTCGGCCCGTACGGTGTACCGGACGTCGGTGCTGGAGGCGGCCAGCCGCACCTCCAGCTCCCCCGGTTCGACGACGCGGCGGCCGTCCCGGCCGGTGAAGGCGGCGACGTCGGCCGGGACGGTGACGTCGATCCGCCGCGCCTCGCCCGGCTCCAGCGGCACCCTCAGGTAGCCGACGAGCCGCTGCACGGGCTGGACGACGGAGGCGATCGGGTCGTGCAGGTAGACCTGGACGACCTCGCTGCCGGCGCGGTCGCCGGTGTTGCGGACGGTGAAGGACAGCTCCACCTCGCCGTCGGTGCCGGTCACGGGCCGGCCGTCGGCGGCACCGGGCACCTGGGGCGCGGACCATTCGAAGCTCGTGTACGTCAGCCCGTGGCCGAAACCGAAGGCGGCGGCCGGGTCGATGTTGGAGACCTCGCTGGCCCGCGCGAGCGGCGCCGCGAGGTAGGTCGAGGGCTGGACGCCCGGGTGCCGGGGGACGCTCACCGGCAGCCGCCCGGACGGGGCGATCCGCCCGCTCAGCACTCCGGCGAGCGCCGTGGTGCCCTCCTGCCCCGGGAAGAAGGTCTGGACGACGGCCGCGGCCTCGTCCACGGCCCGCCCGAGGGCGTAGGGGCGGCCCGACAGCAGGGTGAGCACGACGGGCGTCCCCGTGTCGAGGAGCGCGTCGAGCAGCCGCTGCTGCACTCCGGGCAGGGTGAGCGACTCCGCGTCGCAGCCCTCGCCGCTGGTGCCGCGGCCGAAGAGCCCGGCGCGGTCGCCGAGCGCGGCGACGACCACGTCGGCGTCGAGCGCCACCCGTACGGCCGCGGCGATGCCGGAGACGTCGTCGTCGTCGATGCCGCAACCGGCGACGGTGACGATCTCGGCGCCGGGGAACTCCGCGACCAGGGCCTGGCGGAGCGTGGGCAGGTCGATGCCGAGCGGGACGTCCGGGTGCTGCGCGCCGACGTGGACGGGGAAGGAGTAGCAGCCCAGCACGGCGGTCGGGGTCTCCGCCTGGGGACCGACGAGCGCGATGCGCGCGGGCCGACCCAGGGGCAGGGTGCCGTCGTTGGAGAGCAGGACGGCGGACCGCTCGGCGAGGCGCCGCGAGAGGTCCCGGTGGGCGGCGGAGTTCAGGTCGACCGTGCCGCGCAGGGCCTGCGGGTCGGTGAGGTCGGCCCCGGCGAGCACGGACGGCACCGGGCTCCACCCGGGGTCCAGCAGGCCGAGCTGCGCCTTCTGGGTCAGGACGCGGCGCAGCGCGCGGTCCACCAGCTTCTCGTCGACCAGGCCCGCGGCGACGGCGTCCCGCAGCGGCTGCCCGAAGGTCTTGACGGTGGGCAGTTCCACGTCGACGCCGGCGTGCAGGGCGGTGCCGGCGGCGTCCGCCCAGTCGGCGGCGACGCCGTGCAGGGTCTTGAGGAAGGCGATCCCGAAGTAGTCGGCGACGACGGTCCCGTCGAAGCCCCAGGTGTCGCGGAGCAGCCCGGTCAGCAGTTCCTCGTCGGCGGCCGAGGGCACGCCGTCGGTGTCGGTGTACGCGTGCATCACGGACCGGACGCCGCTCTCCCGGACCGCCATCTCGAAGGGCGGCAGGACGACGTCGGCGCGTTCGCGCGGGCCCATGCTGACCGGCGCCAGGTTGCGCCCGGCGCGGGAGGCCGAGTAGCCGGCGAAGTGCTTGAGGGTGGCCACGATGCCCGCGGACTCCAGGCCCTGGATGTAGGCGGTGGCGATGGTCCCGACGAGGTAGGGGTCCTCGCCGATGGTCTCCTCGACCCGTCCCCAGCGCGCGTCGCGCACGACGTCGAGGACGGGGGCGAGGCCCTGGTGGACGCCGACCGAGCGCATGTCGCGGCCGATGGCCGCGGCCATCACCCGGACCAGCTCGGGGTCGAAGGAGGCGCCCCAGGACAGCGGGACGGGGTAGGTGGTGGCGCCCCAGGCCGCGAAGCCCGCGAGGCACTCCTCGTGGGCCATGGCGGGGATGCCGAACCGGTTGGCTGCGGCGATCCGTTCCTGGGTGCGCATGAGGGACAGCGCCCCCAGGGCGGGGTCGACGGGGACGGTGCCGAAGGGCCGGGTGAGCTGCCCGAGGCCGTCCGGCAGGAGCTCGTCGAGGCTGGGCGGCTCTTCCATGTCGTGCTGGTGGGGGGCGACTTCGGCACCTTCGCCGGAGGCGCCGACCCAGACGCCGTAGAGCTGGGCGATCTTCTCGTCGAGGGTCATCTCGCGGATGAGCGCCTCGACGCGGGAGTCGGCGGTCACGTTGTCGTTCACTTTCCTCCGACGCCCATGAGCCCCTGCACGAGGGCACGGCGGGCGAACAGGTAGACGAGCAGGACGGGAATCGTGGACAGCACCACGGCGGCCAGCAGGCCGGGGATGTTGATGCCGTACTGGGTCCGGAAGTTGTAGAGGCCCAGCGTGATCACCTTGGTCTCCTCGGACTGGGTGAGCACCAGGGGGAACAGGAAGCCGTTCCACGCCTGCAGCGCGGAGAAGACGACGATCGTCGACAGTCCGCTGCCGGACAGCGGCAGGACGAGCTGGAAGAAGGTCCGCCGGACGGAGGCGCCGTCCATGGCCATCGCCTCGAACAGGTCGGAGGTGATGTCGCGCATCGTGCCGGTCAGGATCAGCGTGCAGACCGGCAGGCAGAACGCCGCCGTCGGCAGGATGACGCCGATGAGGTTGTCGTACAGCCCGGCCTTGCTGATGACGTAGAACATCGGGACGATCACGGCCTGCGCGGGGATGGCCAGGCCCAGCAGGAAGAGCCGGAACACCCCGGAGGTGCCGCGGCCCCGGTTGCGGACGATGGTGAACGCCAGCGGCGGCACGAGCAGCAGCACGATGGCCACCACGCTGACCGTGACGACGACCGTGTGGAGGAAGTACTGCCCGAAGCCGTTGCTGAAGTCCTGGACGTAGTTGTCCAGCGTGAAGGAGCGGGGGAAGGCCAGCGGGCCGCCCGCGCTGTACGCCTCGCGCGTCTGCACGGTGGCGCCGAGCATGACGTACAGCGGCAGGCCCACCAGCGCGAGCCACAGCAGGGCGCCCAGGCCCGCCAGGTAGTTGGGGCGTCGCCTCATCAGAGCCCCTCCTTGGTGCCGGCCATCTTGTCGTAGCCGGAGACCTTGACCACGACCAGCGAGATCACGGTGGCGACGACGACGAGCATCAGCGCGACCGCGGCGCCCGCGCCGAAGTCGAAGCCCTTGAAGGCCTTGTCGTACATGTAGTAGGCGCTGATGGTGGTGTCGGTGCCGGGGCCGCCCTGGGTGAGGATCAGCACCGTGTCGAAGGTGGTGAGACCGCCGACGATCATCAGGATCATCGAGGTGATGATCGAGTTGCGCAGCTGCGGCAGCGTGATGTGGAAGAACTGCCGTACGGTGCCCGCGCCGTCGATCTGCGCCGCCTGGTACAGCACCTGCGGGATCGCCCGGGTCGCGCCCTGGTAGATCAGGGCGTGGAACGGGGTGAACTGCCAGGTGCTGACGAACACCAGCACGCCGATCGCGGCGGTCTGCGTGCCGAACAGGTTGCCGTCGCCGAACAGCCAGCGCGCCTGCGAGGGCACACCGAAGTTCGGGTCGAGCAGTGCGCGCCACAGCACCGACACGGCGGTCGCGGACAGCAGCAGCGGCACGAAGAAGACCGCCGACAGCACCGCGCGGTTGCGCTGGGGACCGGCTGCCCAGACGCCGAGCAGGATGCTCAGCGGGGTCTGGACGACGACGCCCAGCACGGTGAGCAGCACGCTCAGCCAGAGGCTCTTGATCATTACGGGGTCCTGGAAGACCCGGACCCACGTGTCGAAGCCCGCGAACTCGGGCGAGCCCAGTCCGCTCCAGGTGGTGAAGGACAGGACCGCCACCAGCACCAGGGGCACGACGGCGAACAGGGCGAAGAAGATCGTGGCGGGGAGGGCCCAGGCGAGGCCCGGCCGGCCGATGCTACGGCCGGCCGGGCGCTGCGTCTGCCGCTTGCCCGTCACGGAGGCAGTGAGGGAGACCATGCGGGACGTCGCTCTCAGGAGGTGGGCAGGGCCTGCATGGCCTTGATGAAGCCGTCCGCGTCGACCTGGCCGTTGAAGAACTGCTGCACGGCCTGGTGGATCGGCGTGATGCCCGACGGCGGGTAGGCCTGGTCCCACGACAGCTGGAACGAGGGCGCCTTCTGGACCAGGTCGAACTGGTACTTCAGGTAGTCCGGGTTCTCGGCCGAGTCGAGGAACTTGGTGGTGTTCGTGGTGGTCGGCAGGTTGCCGATGGCCAGCTGCTGCTTCACGAAGTCGTCGGAGTACATCAGCTTGAGGAAGTCCGCGACGGCTTCCGGGTGCTCGGTCTTCTTCAGCACCGAGTAGAAGTTGTTGGTGTTGCCGACGACGTTCGCGGCGTCACCCTTGCCCCCGGTGATGGTCGGGAAGTTGGTGTAGCCGAGGTCGTTCTTGGCGAAGTCCGGGCTGGCGTCCTGCTGCGTGGAGTACTCCCAGGAGCCCATGAGCTCGAAGCCGGCCTTGCCGCTGGCGAGGAGCTGGGGCGAGCCGCCGTCGGTGAACTTCACCGAGTCGAAGTTGGTGCCGAAGGCGCCGGCGTCGATGAGCTCCTTGAGCATGCCCAGCGCCTTCTTGCTGTCCTCGCTCTCCCAGGCGCTCTTGTCGCCGCCGAGCGCCTTGGTGAACAGCTCCGGGCCGGCGACGCGGTCGTAGAGGTACTCGAACCACATCAGCGTCGGCCACTGGTCGCCGCCGCCGAGCGCGATCGGGGTGACGCCCTTGGCCTTGAGCTTCTTGACGGCGTCGATGAGCTCGTCCCAGGTCTGCGGGGGCTGCACGCCGGCGTCCGCGAGGACCTTCTTGTTGTTGAACATCAGCACCGGCTGGGTGCCGCGCATCGGCACGCCGTAGGACTTGCCGTCGACGACCGCCGTGTTGAAGACCGAGGACAGGAAGTTGTCCTTCAGGCCCGGGTCCTTCTTGATGAAGTCGTCGAGCGGGAGCAGCAGGCCGGCCTTCACGAACGGCTGGATGCTGCCGCCACCCCAGTTGAAGAAGACGTCGGGTGCCTGCTTGGTGTTGATGACGGTCTGCAGCTTCTGCTGGTAGTCCGCACCGGGGACCGTGTCGAGGACGGCCTTGACCTTCGAGGTCTTGTTGAACTCGGCGACGATCGCCTTCTCCACCTTGTTCGCGGAGTCGCCGTACACGAGGACGTGAATCGTCCCGGAATCGCCTCCCGCGGAGGCGCCATCACCGCCGCAGGCGGTCAGGGTCAGGCCCAGTGCCAGTGTCGCGCCGCCGGCGACGGCACGGGGGAACCACGCACGCTTCTTCATGATCGACCTCTCGAAAGTTTCGGCCGCTTTGCCGAAATTCGCCTGACGACGGACCGTAGGCTTCCCCTCCGCTGGGGTCAACAGCGTGGAATTGACGCGACCAAACCGTTACCGAACGGCGGTGCTCTATCCTGTGCCGCATGCGTGATGATGAGACCGAGGGCAGGATCACCCTGGCCGACGTGGCTTCGAAAGCGGGCGTGTCACTTTCGACAGTTTCGAAGGTGCTCAACGGACGTCCCGATGTGGCCGCGCCGACCCGGAGCAGGGTCGAACGCCTGCTGGAGGCGAACGGCTACCAGCGCCCCTCCCCCACCCAGCCCGAGTCGCGGCTGATCGAGATCGTCTTCCACGAGCTCGAGAGCGTCTGGGCGATGGAGCTCATCCGGGGCGTGGAGAACGTCGCCAAGAGCCGCAACATGAGCGTGGTGCTCACCGAGAGCGGCACCCGGCACGCCCCCGGCCCCGAGTGGATCGAGGGCGTGCTGCGCCGCCGCCCGCTCGGCGTCGTCCTGGTCTTCTCCTCGCTGCCCGACGACATCAAGCGAAAGTTGCGGTCACGGGCCATCAACTTCGTGATCATCGACCCGGCGGGCGACCCCGAACCCGACGTCCCCTCGGTGGGCTCGGCGAACTGGGCCGGCGGCGTCGCGGCCACCCGGCACCTCATCGACCTCGGTCACCGCCGGATCGGGATCATCACCGGCCCGGACGACATGCTGTGCTCCCTCGCCCGCCTCGACGGCTTCCGTTCGGCCATGGGCATGGCGGGGCTCACCGTCGACAACGACCTGATCCGCTACGGGGACTTCCACGTCCAGGGCGGGCACGACGGCGCCCTCGCCCTGCTGGAACGACCCGAACCGCCGACCGCCATCTTCGCGGGCAGCGACCTGCAGGCACTCGGCGTCCTGGAGGCGGCCCGGGTCAAGGGACTGCAGGTGCCCCGCGACCTGTCCGTGGTGGGCTACGACGACATCCCGCTCGCCCAGTGGGCGAGCCCGTCGCTGACCACCGTCAACCAGCCGCTGGTCGAGATGGCCGAGGAGGCCGCCCGGATGCTGCTCCGGCTCTCGCAGCCCGAGGAGACCGGTGACAAGAGCAACACCCGTATGGAGCTGGGCGTCAGACTGGTCGTCAGGAAGAGTACGGCGCCCCCGCACGAGGCCGGCGCGACCCCGGAGGACTGACGCCGGAAGGGCGCGGAGCGGGCGCACGGCGTCGTCCGCGGGGGCACGGAGCACCCCTGCGGACGACTGTGTGACGAAGGCCACACCCAATGTCAACGCTCTTCGGAGTGGCGGTGATTACCGCGGGCGCACGGCGGGAAATGCTCGCTATGGCCGAGGCCAAGCGCCCGGCCGGCCCCGCTGGTGGGCGTTCTTCTGAGGGGGAGATGCACCCATGCGCACCCACGCACGACACAGCCGCGGCGAACGCTCGCTGGCGGTGCTCGAGGAGGAGCACGAACGTCGCGAGTCGTTCGAGCTGCTGACGGCGGACGACGCCGACGACGCCTTCGACGAAGAGGGTTATGAGATCTTCCGGGTGCACTGCCCCGACTGTGCCCGCCCGATCGCCCTCCTCGCCGACGAGGACGCCCTGCCGCAGCACGCGCTGTGCGCCTCGCCGTGGAACCCGTTCGGCCTGACGGTCTGCCCCGGCTCGGGGCGTCCGGCCGCCGAGGCCACGCCGTCCGACGACGACGCGCAGGGCGAGGACGTCGAGTGGGGCGCCCTGCTGACGCTCCCCGCCGGGCTGGACTGGCGCACGCAGCCGTTCTCCCACGTGGGCGGCCCCGGTTCGCGGCCGATCCGCGTACCGTTCCAGCGCGCGGCCTGACCCGCGCCCATCGCGTACCCACGGTGCCGCGCCGCGCCCGCCGAGGCGGCGCGGCACCGTCGTGTCAGCGCTCCTTGCTCTCCGGGCCGGCGAGGCTGCGGGCGATCACCATGCGCTGGATCTGGTTGGTGCCCTCGACGATCTGCAGCACCTTGGCCTCGCGCATGTACCGCTCGACGGGGAAGTCGGCGGTGTAGCCGTAGCCCCCGAGCAACTGGACCGCGTCCGTGGTCACCTGCATCGCGGCGTCCGTGCAGAACAGCTTCGCCATGGCCGCCTGCCGGGAGAACGGCCGGCCGGCGTCCCGCAGCCGGGCCGCCGCGAGGTAGAGCGCCCGGCCGGCCTCGATCTTGGTGGCCATGTCGGCGATCATGAAGCGCAGCCCCTGGAAGTCGATGACGGGACGGCCGAACTGCTGCCGTGTCATCCCGTACGCCAGGGCCTCGTCGAGCGCCGCCTGGGCGACGCCGACGGCGCAGGCCGCGATGCCGAGGCGGCCGGAGTCGAGGGCGGCCAGCGCGATGGTGAAGCCCTGGCCCTCGTCGCCGACGCGGCGGCTGTCGGGGACGGTCACGCCGTCGAAGTGGACCTGGGCCGTCGGCGAGCCCTTCATGCCCATCTTCTTCTCCGGGAGCGCAGCGGTCAGGCCCTCCGCGTCGCCGGGCACCAGGTAGGCGGTGATGCCGCGGGGGCCCTCGACGCCGCTGCGGGCGAGCACCGTGTAGTAGTCCGCGACGCCGCCGTGGGTGATCCACGCCTTGGTGCCGTCGATGCGCCAGGCGTCGCCCTCGCGGGTCGCCCGGGTGCGCAGCGAGGCGGCGTCCGAGCCGGAGGCGGGCTCGGAGAGGCTGTAGGCGCCGAGCAGGGAGCCGCCGAGCATGGCGGGCAGGTGCTCGGTCCGCTGCTCCTTGCTGCCGAAGTGGGCGACCGCGTGGCAGGCCAGGGTGTGGACGCTGACGCCGAGGCCGACGGTGAGCCGGGCCGCGGCCAGTTCCTCGAGCACCTGCAGGTACACCTCGTACGGCTGGCCACCGCCGCCGTACTCCTCCGGGTAGGGCAGTCCGAGCAGACCCGCCTCGCCGATGAGGCGGAACACCTCGCGCGGGAAGACGCCGGCGTCCTCCTCCTCGGCCGCCCGGGGCTTGATCTCCCGCTGGGCCAGCTCGCGTACGAGCGCGAGCAGGTCGCGGGCCTCCTCG
Source organism: Streptomyces sp. NPDC111520 (assembly GCF_055635295.1). NCBI lineage: Bacteria > Bacillati > Actinomycetota > Actinomycetes > Kitasatosporales > Streptomycetaceae > Streptomyces > Streptomyces sp. NPDC111520. The sequence continues at coordinate 242,872 of NZ_JBVKBW010000007.1, forward strand.
GTGGGAAGCTGTCGGTCCACCGGCTGAAGGCCGTCGTGGGACATGGCGGCACTCTCCTCCCTGTCGGGCGCTGCGGCGGCGTCCGCTCAGGGTGTGGCGGCGCTGCCGGGTCGTCGACCGTCGACCGATGGTCTCCCGCCGGGTCACGGCATGGTCCGACCTGCGGCTTCGGCGCGTTGGAGTATGCCCGATCGGAGGCGTCGGAGTCACGGGGTGCCAGGCCCTCCGGAGCGTGCGACGGCGGATTTTTCCACACCGGACACCTGCGGGGCGGCTTTTCGCAAGGCTGTACGGGTCATGGGGCCGTTCGGGTTAACGTCGACGCGCGCGGTGCGTGTGCGGGACGTGAGCGAACCGCGTCAGGAGTCGACGAAAGGTGATGCCGGTGTCCGTGTTCCCTGCGTGGGGCCCGAAGGTGGCCGCGGTGGCGGTCGTCGCGCTGGCGGTGACGGGCTGCGGCGGCCAGGACACGGATGCGGCGGGCGGACCCGTCGCCCTGGAGCGGATCGGGGAGGCCGCCGGCTGCACCCCGCAGCTGCAGACCGACGTGGAGGAGCTGCGCCAGGGCGCGTGCACGACGGCACGCGGTGCCTATGTGATGCTCACGTTCGCCAGCGCCGCCGGCCAGAAGTCGTGGCTGGAGGAGGCGGAGCCGTACGGCGGTTCCTATCTGATCGGGGAGCGCTGGGTGGTGGAGGCCGACCCCGAGGCGCTGGAGCCGGTGCGCGAGAAGCTGGGCGGCAGGGTCGAGGAGGGCGCGCACCACGGCCACTCCGCCGCGTCGCCCTCGGCCCCCGACCCCTCGGCGTCCGCGTCCGCGTCGGCGTCCTCCGCGAGCCGGTAGCCGGTCCCGCGAGGGCGAGGCCCGGCACACGTCGGCCTGCGCCTGATGTGCCGGGCCGCCGTCGGCCGCGGGCTCGCGGGGGGAGCGGGTCAGACCTCCAGGTCGGCTTCGATGCGCCTGAGCTGGTGGCGGGCCATCGCCAGGTTCGCGCGGTCCTTGTCCAGCGCGACGTAGAGGAACAGGCCCTTGCCCGAACGCCCGGTCAGCAGCCGGATCATGTGGATCTGGGTGTTGAGCGTGATCAGGATGTCCTCGATGTGCTCCTTGAGGTTGAGCATCTCCATCGTGCGCATCTTGGCGCGGACGACGTCGGTGTTGCCCGCGGCCGCGACGGTCAGGTCGAGGTCCTTGGAGCCCCCGAGGGTGCCCAGGGCCATGCCGCTGCCGTAGTCCACGAGAGCGACGCCCAGGACGCCCTCGATCGACGTCATTACATCCTTCAGCGCGGTCTCGGTGTTGGCCATTGCGGTCTCGCTTCCTTGTCGTTGGGTTCTCTGACGTGACGAATGCCTGGGTCCGGTGGCGGCGCGGCCGCGTACGGTGCCCGGCGGCTTGTCGGCTGGTGAGCTGGGTCGTACGGTCATTTCCGCTCCTGACGTTGGAGCGCGAGGTCGACGAGATCCTCGATCCGTCGACTGGATCGACGGGCCTCCAGGTGGAGGCGGCCCACGTTGGAGGCGGGTCCCGCCACCAGGGCGAGGGCCATGGCGCCGCCGGCGGCGTAGGCGGCGATGTAGCCGCCGTCCCCCCTGACCAGCAGTTCCCGGAAGCCGCCGCGTTCGGTGGCCTCCGTGATCCGAGCCGCCACGCCCAGCGCCGCCGCCGTCAGCGCGGCGACCCCCTCCGGCTCCGGCCCGCTCAGGTCGTGCGCGACGACCAGGCCGTCGACGCTGGCGACGAGCCCGCCCGTCAGGTGCGGCACCCTCGCCCGCAGGCTCCGGAGTTCGGCCAGTACGTCGGCTTCGAGTGCCACCAGCTGTCTCCTTCCGGCGAGCTGCCGCAGAGCCTTCCTCCACGGTCGTTCGGCGGGCGCCGGGCGGGTCGGCAGGGCGCTCACAGGCGGGCCTCCAGGGCGGCACGAAGTCGTAGCAACAGGGCGACTGAGGGGTCGGAGGACGGCAGGACCGCCGGCTGCGGTCCACCCTGGACGAAGGGCGGTGGCGGCGCCGGGGCCGGTGGCGGCTCGGGGGGCACCGGCGGGGGCGGCAGCGGCGGGGCCGCGGGCGGCGCCGGGAGCGGGGCCGGGCGCGCGTGGGCGCGGACCGGCATGCTGATCCGGCCGTTCGCTGCCAGCCGGCGTACGTCCAGCAGGGTCGCGAAGGCGGAACGCCCCAGGTGCCAGGCGATCTGCACGGGCGTACGGGAACCGTCCGCCGCCGCCAGCACCGCCAGCTGGGCGGGCGTGGGGGCCCTGGCCCGGCCGCCGCGCACCTCGCGCTCGGAGCGGGGGACGACGGGGCCGGCGTCGGTGTCGTCCCAGGGCCAGGCCCGCTCCAGTTGCGCGCGGCGCCGCTGTGTCTCCCTGGCCACCCGCTGGGCGGGGACCGGCCGGGAGATGGGTCCCAGCCGGGAGGTGGCGCCCGGCTGGAACCGGTCGGGCTCGGAGTCGGGCAGGAGGGTGAAGTAGGCGGCGTCGAAGAGCGCCAGCAGGTGGCACAGCTCCAGTTCCCCGCGGGCCACCCGCCCGGTGTCGACGAGGTGCCCGCCGACGCCGCGCTCGGCGCTCGCGGTGGTGACCGCCTCGCGCCACTGGTCCGGGGAGAGCAGCCCGCAGGCCATCAGCCGCACCCCGAGGTCCGGGGCGCAGGGGCTCTCGGCGTGGACGATCGCCCCGTCGCGCAGGTAGACCGCCCCCGCCGATCCGTACAGCGCCCCGCTGGCCCGCGCCTCGGCGAGCCGGGCCAGCGCGGCGGTGAAGGCGTACGCGCCCACCACTCCGGCGCGGACCTGGGCCGGCGCGCCGCCGCGCGCCGGAGTGCGCCGGGGCAGGGAGCGCACGGCCAGCGTGGGCCTGCCGGCCTCCGTGCCCGTCATACGAGCACCAGCCGCTCGGCGATGGCCTGCAGCCCCAGCCGGGCGACGGCCAGGTTGGCCATCGAACGGTCCAGCCACAGGTAGAGGATGACGTCGCTGTCGAAGGAGGTGTCGAGGAAGCGGATGAGGTGGTAGCTCCCCGGGGCGGTGATGATGATGTCCTCGACCGGCACCCTTCCGGATTCCTTCGCGGTGAAGGTGCCGCCCTCCACGACCGCCCGCGCCGCCTCGGTGGTGTCCGCGGCGGCCGCCTCGTAGCCGTGTCCCGGTTCCTGCCCGACCGCCCCGAGGAGGAGGCCGCTGCTCCAGTCGACCACGCTCGCCCCGAGCACACCGGGAATCGCCAGCGCCTCGGAAAGGCACTCGTCTATGCCGGGCACGCGCACCCCTTCGCCGCGACTTCTGGTATACGGAACAGCACGGAACGTTACTCATCCCGTACGCGAAAAAGGTGAGTTGGGGCATTTTCCAGAGGCATGTGCGGGCGACTCGCTAGGATTCGCCGCCGCTTGTGATCAGTCGGCGCAATTGTCCTCGGGTCCACCCCCGGCGATCCGGGCGAGGACGTCCAGCGCCTCGCCCAGGACCTGCGGTGACGGCGAGGCGAGGCCGATCCGTACGGCGTGCGGCGCGCTGCCGCGCCCCGCCGCGAAGGCGGCGGCCGGGGTGACGGCGATGCCCTGCCGGGCGGCGGCCGCGACGAAGGTGTCGGCGCGCCAGCGTCCGGGCAGCCGCCACCAGCAGAAGCAGGCGCGCGGATCGGCCGTGACGGAGAACCCCGCGAGGCGTTCGGCGGCGATGTGGGCCCGGGCCGCCGCGTCGTGCCGTTTGGCCGCCACCACCGCGTCCACGGCGCCGTCGCCGATCCAGCGGCAGGCGGCGGCGAGCGCGAAGCCGGAGGCGGTCGCGCCCGCCGAACGCAGGGCCGCGGAAACCGGGGCGGTCAGCTCCGGCGGGGTGAGCGCGACGCCGGCGGTGAGCCCGGGGGCGAGCCGCTTGGAGAGGCTGTCCACCAGGACCACGCGGTCGGGGGCGAACGCCGCGAGCGGCGGCGGGGCGTCCGGGGCGAGGAAGGCCCAGACGGCGTCCTCGACGGCGGGCAGGCCCAGCCGGCCGAGGGTGTCGGCGAGTTCGGCCCGGCGCGGCTCCGGCATGGTGACGCCGAGCGGGTTGTGCAGGGTGGGCTGGGTGTAGAGGGCGTGCAGCCGGGCGTCGCGGTGGAGTTCGGCGAGGGCGTCCGGGCGTATCCCGTGCTCGTCGCCGGGGACGGGCACGAGGGTGATCCGAAGCCGTGCGGCGAGCGCCTTGACCACGGGGTAGGTGAAGGCCTCCACGGCCAGCCGGCCGCCGGGCGGGACGAGCGCGGCCAGGGCGGCGGCGATGGCCTGCCGTCCGTTGCCCGCGAAGAGCAGACGGCCGGGGTCGGGGCGCGGGCCGGTGCGGGCGAGCAGCGCGGCGAAGGCGTCGCGTGCGGCCGGGGTGCCGGCGGCGGTCAGCGGGCGCAGGGCGGCGTCGAGGACGTCGGGGCGCTGCAGCGCGGCGAGGCCCGGAGCGAGCAGCCGTGACTGGCCCTCGGCGACGGGGTGGTTCAGCTCCAGGTCGATCCGCTGGGCCGAGGGCTCGGCGAGGGCGGGCCCCGCGGCGGGCGGTGCGGCACGGACGAAGGTGCCGCGCCCCACCTCCCCCACGACCAGGCCGCGGCGGGCGAGTTCGGCGTAGACGCGGATCGCCGTGGAGTTGGCGATGCCGTGCCGCCGCGCGAACGTCCGCTGCGGTGGGAGCCGGTCGCCGGGACGCAGGCGTCCGGCGGCGATGTCGGCGGCGACGGCGTCCGCGGCCGTGCGGTAGTCGTCCATCGGTTCCTCCTTCGAGGCGATCCCTGCATTGCACCGAGAGCAAAGATCCTATTGCACCGAGCAGGCAGGGGAACCTAGCATCGCGGTCAACTCCCCTTCGGGAGCAGGCGCGTTCGAGGCGAGGAGAGCCCCGTGGCAACGGCTGTGGTCAACGGCGTGACGTTGGCGTACGACGACGAGGGGGAAGGTCCCGGCACACCTCTGGTGCTCGTGCACGGCCATCCCTTCGACCGTTCGATGTGGGCGCCGCAGGTGGCCGCCGCTGCGGCCGGCCGCCGGGTGGTCGTACCGGACCTGCGCGGCTACGGCGCGAGCGAGGTTGTCCCGGGCATCACCCTGCTGGAGACCTTCGCGCGCGATCTCGCCGCCCTCATGGACCACCTGGGCGTCGCGGAGGCCGTGGTCGGCGGGCTGTCGATGGGCGGTCAGATCGTCATGGAGTTCCAGCGCCTGTTCCCCGGCCGGACGACCGGGCTCCTGCTAGCCGACACCTTCCCGGGCGCCGAGACGGAGGAGGGACGGCGGGCCCGGGAGGCGATGGCGGAGCGGCTGGTGGCGGAGGGGATGTCCGGCTACGCCGACGAGGTGCTGGACCGGATGATCGCGCCCCGCAACGTCACCGCGCTCCCGGGCGTGGCCGCGCACGTGCTGCGGATGATGCGCGGCACCTCCGCCGAGGGCGCGGCGGCGGCCCTGCGCGGCCGGGCCCGGCGGCCCGACTACGGGGCCGTGCTGGCCGCGGTCCGGGTGCCCACGCTGATCGTGGTGGGCCGGGACGACGTGTACACCCCGGTCGCCGAGGCCGAGGCGATGCACGCCGCCGTGCGCGGTTCCCGGCTCGTGGTCGTCGAGGGCGCCGGGCACCTGCCGAACCTGGAGCGCCCCGACGCGTTCGACGCCGCGCTGCTGGGGTTCCTCGGTACGTGTGACTAGGTCGTGGTGTCGACCAGCGAGAGCGAGTGGAGGCGGTCGGGCGGGCCGGGCCGGGCGTAGTACCAGCCCTGCGCGGTGTCGCAGCCCAGCGCCCGCAGGTGTTCGGCCTGGGCGCCGGTCTCGACGCCCTCCACCGTCACCGACAGCCCGAGGGTGTGCGCCAGGTCGACGACGATCTCCACGATCTTCACGTCCACCGGATCGGCCGGCTGCTGCTGCATGCCGCGGGTGAAGGACCGGTCGAGCTTGAGCGTGGTGATGGGCAGCCGGCGCAGCGAGGCCAGGTTGGAGTAGCCGGTGCCGAAGTCGTCGAGGGTGATGGCCATCCCGAGTTCGGCGAACTCCCGCAGCGGGCGCATCAGTTCCTCGTCGGCGCCGATGAAGGCGCTCTCGGTGACCTCAAGGCACAGCGCGGCCGGCTCCAGCCCGGCGTCCTTGATCACCGCGAGGGTCTCCGGGACGAGGCCGGGGTGGCCGAGCTGGGCCGGCGAGAGGTTGACGTTGATGCGCAGCGGATGGCCGTCGCTGCGCGGGAACTGCCAGTCCCGGGCCTGCCAGGCGGCCTGCTGCAGCACCCAGTGGCCGAGCGGCACGATCAGCCCGGTGCTCTCGGCGAGCGGGATGAACTGGTCGGGGCCGAGGATCCCGTGCACCGGGTGGCACCAGCGCACCAGGGCCTCCGCCCCGCGGACGCTGCCGTCCCCGAGCCGTACCAACGGCTGGTACTCGATGAAGAACTCGCCGCGCTCCAGGGCGGTCGGCAGCCGGTTGGTCAGCCCGTGCCGGGTGATGGCGCGCGCGTCGGAGTCCGGGTCGGCCAGTTCGAAGCGGTTGCCGCCCGCGGCCTTGGCCCGGTACATCGTGATGTCGGCGCTGCGCAGCACCTCGGCGGGGCCCAGGGAGCCGGCCCGGCCCTCGACGATGCCGATGCTGCAGCGCACGGACAGGTCGCGGCCCTCCACCCGGATCGGGTCGGCGAGCGCGGCCAGGATCAGGTCGGCGAGGCCGGTGATGTCCGCGCGGCTGGCGTGGTTGACGACCAGTGCGGCGAACTCGTCGCCGCCGATGCGGGCGACGAGCTGGTCGGGTGAGGTGACGCAGGCCTCGAGGCGTTCGGCGACGGCGACCAGGAGGCGGTCGCCGACGGCGTGGCCGAGGCTGTCGTTGACGTCCTTGAAGCCGTCCAGGTCGAGGTAGCAGACGCCGACGCCCACGCCGTCGGGGCCGTTCAGCGTCTGCTCCAGGCGCTCGAAGAAGAGGTTGCGGTTTGCCAGTCCGGTGAGCGCGTCGTGGGTGGCCTCGTGCCGCAGGCGCTCGCTGAGCAGGCGCTCCTCGGTGATGTCCTCCATCAGCGCGAGCATGTACTGCGGCGTGCCGGCGGCGTCGCGCAGCAGGGAGACCGTCAGGTTGGTCCACAGGGCGGTGCCGTCGGGCCGGTAGTAGGCCTTCTCGATGCGGTAGTGGTCGCGTTCGCCGCGGTTGAGCTGGCGCTGCATCTCCCAGACCTCGGGGGCGTCGTCGGGGTGCACCCAGTCGTAGACGTTCCTGCTGCGGATGTGGCGTTCCAGGCCGCCGAACATGGTGGTGAGGGCGGCGTTGACGTCCAGGACGCGGCCGTCCATGTCGGCGATGCCGATGCCTATGGAGGCGTCCTGGAAGACCGCGCGGAAGCGGACCTCGCTCTCGTACAGCGCCTGTTCGGTGGCGGCCCGGGCGGCGAGCGCCGCGCGGGACAGCGCCTCCTGCTCCGTCCGCGTGCGTTCCTGCAAGGCGCGGGCGTATCCGGCGGCCACCCAGTGCTGCAGGCGGTTGCAGCGGGTACGGCTCTCCTCCGGCGGGAGGGCGGGGCCGGGCGGGCAGTACAGGAGCAGGTAGGCGTCGACGACGTCGAGGATCCGCGCCAGCGCCTGGGGGTCGGTGCAGTGCGCCGCCACCAGCGCGGCTCCGACCTCCGCGGCCGGCCGGGGGTCGAAGGGCTGCGCGCGGAGGGCGGCGTTGAGACGCGCGGCGAGCGGGAGCAGGTACTCCTCGAACTCGCCGCGCGTCATGGAGGTGGCGGTGGCCGGGTAGATCGCCCGGCTCCAGATGATCGCGAAGCGCCGCAGGCTGTCGGCGGGCTCCGGCTCCGGGCCGGGTGCTCTCGTCACCGTCACGCCTTGCGGCCGACGCCCGCGAACCCGCTGAAGACGACCGGGTCGAGCTCGTCGTCGTCCGTGCCGTCGGGGCGCCACAGCGGCGGGGAGACCAGGCCGGGTTCGACGAGGTCGAAGCCGTCGAAGAAGCGCTCCACCTCGGCCCGCGAGCGCATGATCAGCGGCGAACTCGCGCTGCGGTAGACGTTCTCGACCCGCTCCCCCTCCTCGGGTGCGCGCGGGCCTCCCTCGACGGAGGCGTGGGTGACGACCAGCAGGCTGCCGGGGGCGAGGGCGTCGCGCAGCTCCGCCACGGCCTTGGCCGGCTCGTCGGCGTCCTCGAGGAAGTGCAGGACCGCGACGAGCAGCAGCGCGACGGGGCGCTCCAGGTCGATGAGCCCGCACACCTCGGGGCTGTCCAGGATGTCGCGGGGCGAGCGCAGGTCGGCGGCGACGATGGCGGCGGCGTCGCTGCCCTCCAGCACCGCGCGGCTGTGGGCGACGGCGACCGGGTCGTGGTCGACGTAGACGACGTGGGCGCCGGGACTGGCGGCCTGGGCGACCTCGTGGACGTTGCCGAAGGTGGGGATGCCGGAGCCGATGTCGAGGAACTGGGTGATGCCCTGGCCGACGGCGAAGCGCACCGCCCTGCGCATGAACGCCCGGTTGGCCTGCATGATCTTCGGCAGCCCGGGGAAGGCCTCGATGGCCCGCCGTCCGGCCTCCCGGTCGACCTCGAAGTTGTGCGAGCCGCCCAGGTAGTAGTCGTAGATCCGGGACACGCTCGGCACGGAAAGATCGATGCCATGGGGGGCCCAGGCGGGACGCTCCATCAACGGCTCCAGCTCGTGGTCGGCGATCGGGACGAGTGGTCGTGGACACGACCACGTGCGTCAGAGGCTACTGACCGACCGTTCGAGAAGAACAAGAAATGGAAATATTCGATCCGTTTTCGGTCACAGACCAAAGGCATGTGCCCTGTTCCCGACAAGAGGGGAACAGGGCACACGCTTACCGCCGGATGACGGTGGATCGGTTCGATCAGACGTTGACGCCGTGGGCGCGCAGGTACGCCAGCGGGTCCATGTCGGAGCCGAAGTCGGGGGTGGTGCGGACCTCGAAGTGCAGGTGCGGACCGGTCACGTTGCCGGTGGCGCCCGACAGGCCCAGCTGCTGGCCGGCGGAGACCGACTGGCCGGCCGAGACCGACAGCGAGGAGAGGTGGGCGTACTGCGAGTACCGGCCGTCGGCGTGCTTGACGACGACCTGGTTGCCGTACGAGCCGCCCCAGCCCGCGGAGACCACGGTGCCGGAGGCGATCGACTTCACCTTGGTGCCGGTCGAGGCGATGAAGTCGACACCGGTGTGGTAGCCCTTGGACCACATGGCACCGGCCTGGTGGTAGGCGGTCCCCAGCGTGACGCGGTCGAGCGGGGTGGTGTAGCCGGAGGCGCTCGCCGCCTTGGCGGCGGCCGGGGCCGCCTTCGCGGCCTTCGGCGCGGCCTTGGTGGCGACCTTCTCGCCCAGCGACAGGACCTGGCCCGGGTAGATCAGGTTCGGGTTGCCGCCGATGACCGACTCGTTGTCCGCGTACAGCTGCTTCCAGCCGCCCTCGACCGACTGGGCGCCGGCGATCTTGGACAGGGTGTCGCCGCCGGCGACCTTGTAGGAGCCGCCCGCGCTCTTCGGCGCGCTGGTGGAGGACTTCGGCGCATCGGCCTTAACGGCGGGAGCGGCCGGCTTGGCGGCGGGCTTCGCGGCGGTGCCGGAGACGCTCTCCGGGGTGGCCGACGGGTCGGCCATCGCCTTGGTCAGACCGGCCTTCGGGCCGCACACGGGCCAGGCCTGCGGGCCCTGGGTCGCCAGGACCTTCTCCGCGACGGCGATTTGCTGCGCCTTGGTCGCGAGGTCGGCGCGCGGCGCGTACTTCGTGCCGCCGAAGCCGGCCCAGGTGCTCTGGGTGAACTGCAGGCCGCCGTAGAAGCCGTTACCGGTGTTGATGGACCAGTTGTTGGTGCTCTCGCAGGCCGCGACCTTGTCCCAGACGCTCACGGGAGCGGCGTGGGCACCGGTGGCGCCGACGATCGGGAGCGCCACGGCCGCACCGGTGGTGCCGGCCAGCGCGCTGATACGGGTGATACGGGTGTTCCGCGGACGACGGTGCTTTCCCTTACCGGGCATGCCGAATTCCTCTCCGACGCCTGCGAGGTAAGCTGTCGGGTTCGGGCTGGAGATGCCCGGCCGCAAAATGGCACACCAAATAAAGGCATGTCGCTGCGACTTCACCCCTAGCCGTCCCGAGACCAACGGGAACGGCAAACTACCTGGGTCCCCCGCTCCTGCCGTGCGGTCTTGTCATCCGGCGTCCGGGCGGCGGCAGGACTAGGCGTTCCGCCCGGAAGAATCTCGCAGGCATTTGTCCTGCGAGATCTGGAAGCTAAACGACGGAATCGTTCCGGAGCAAGGAGCGGAATCACGCCCCCCGGCGGACCGCAAGTCGATCATTCGCATCTGTGACTTTACGTGAGAAGTGTCCGCTCTGCGTAGGCGAAAATTTGGCCGACGGTAATCGGCCGATATCGCCCGGTGAAATTCAGCAGGAAATGTGGACGATGCGTCGCCCGCGGTTTCCGTTGCGTGACCGGTACGTGACACCCATCACGTACCGATTGCCTACGCATGCACTGTGGGCGCATATGTCCGGTTAGGCACCTCAATGCCGGATAAGGCGGGACCTGTTGTGGTTCAACCCGCCCCCGGCCGCGGCGCCCTGACTGCCCGCCCGAACGGGCACCCCCGGTCCAACCGCCGGGGGCGGCCGGCGATTCCCGGATGCGCGGTTCACACGCCGCCGTTGGTGTGGCGTGCGCCACAACCGCCCCCGCGGCGGGGTGAGAAGAGCAGGCGGACGGCGGGCCGCGTCCGGAGAACGGACGTGACAGCGCCGATTCACCGACGGTAGCCTCCCAATCCCGCACATTTTCTTACATCGCCCGGGAGCCCTCGCGTGCCCTACCTCGCCGCCGACGACCGCTACGCCTCGATGGAATACCGCAGGACCGGGCGCAGCGGGGTCCTGCTGCCCGTCGTGTCCCTGGGCCTGTGGCACAACTTCGGCGACACCTCGCCGCTGGAGAACCAGCGCGCGGTGCTGCGCCGCGCCGTCGACCGCGGCGTGGTCCACATCGACCTCGCCAACAACTACGGCCCGCCCGCCGGCTCGGCCGAGGCCAACTTCGGCACGCTCTTCGCCCAGGACTTCCGGCCTTACCGCGACGAGCTCTTCATCGCCACCAAGGCCGGGTACGACATGTGGCCGGGCCCCTACGGCGAATGGGGCAGCCGCAAGTACCTGCTGTCCTCGCTCGACCAGTCCCTGGGTCGCATGGGCCTGGACCACGTGGACGTCTTCTACTCGCACCGCTTCGACCCGGACACGCCCCTGGAGGAGACCATGGGCGCCCTGGACTCCGCGGTCCGCCAGGGCAAGGCCCTCTACGCCGGCATCTCCAACTACCCCGCGGAGGCGCACCGCCGCGCCACCGAGATCCTGCGCGGGCTGGGCACCCCGCTGCTGATCCACCAGGCGGCCTACAGCATCCTCCAGCGCGACCCGGAGGACGGTGTCCTCGACGCCGTCGGCGACACCGGCACCGCCCTCATCGCGTACTCGCCGCTCGCCCAGGGCCAGCTCACCGACCGCTACCTGGACGGTGTGCCGGCGGACTCCCGGATGGCGCTCGGCCACTTCCTCAAGCGCGACGCCCTGACCGAACGGAAGCTCGGCCTCCTGCACGCCCTCAACAAGCTCGCCGGGGAGCGCGGCCAGACGCTGGCCCAGCTCGCGCTGACCTGGGTGCTGCGCGACCCGCGGGTCGTCTCCGTGCTGATCGGCGCGAGCAGCGTCGCCCAGCTCGACCAGAACCTCGCCGCGCTCGACGCGGGCCCGCTCGGCGCCGACGAGCTGGCCGAGATCGACCGCCTCTCGGCCGAGGCGGGCGTCCGCATCCCGTGACGGCGGCTCTCCGCGCGCAGGGGCCGGCTCCCGCGGGAGCCGGCCCCTGCGCGTCGGTGCCGGGTCAGCCGAGCCGGGCCTCCAGTGCGGCGCGCACGCCGGGCCACTCCCCGGCGAGGATCGAGTAGTACGCGCTGTCGCGGACGGTGCCGTCCACGGCGAGGGTGTGGGCCCGGCGGATGCCCTCGAAGCGGCCGCCGATGCGCTCGATGGCGGCCCGGGAGCGTGCGTTGCGCGCGTCCGTCTTCAAGGTGACGCGGAGCACACCCCACACGTCGAAGGCGTGGGTGAGCAGCAGCAGCTTCGCCTCGGTGTTGCAGGGGGTGCGCTGGGCGGACGCGGCGAGCCAGGTGCTGCCGATCTCGGCGACCGTGGGCACCGCGCCGGTGCGGGGCACGGAGCGGCCCGCGGGCCAGGCGGGGGTGGCCGTCCAGTAGTCGAGGTCGAGGAAGCGGGTGGAGCCGATCAACGCGTCGCGCCGGACGTCCCGTACGGCGAAGGGGAGTGAGGCCCCGGTCGCCTGCTCTTGGAGGGCCTCCTCGATGTAGCGCGCCATCGCCTCACGGTCGTCCGGCACCTTGGTGAAGGCGTAGGTGTCGCGGGATTCGCCGGCGGCGTGCAGCAGCCCGTCCGTGTGGGTGCCGCTCAGCGGTTCCAGGCGGACGTGCCTGCCTTCCAAGATCACGGGTTCGGGCATGCCCCGGATCGTGCTGTCCGGCCGGGTCGCCCGTCAAGCGCGTTTCCGCGGGGCGTGTCGGAGGCCCGGGTCCCAGGATGCGAAAATGGGGGCATGAACAGCAACGACGTGTTCTTCGACATCACGATCGACGGCGAGCCCGCCGGACGGATCGTGTTCACCCTGTTCGACGACGTGGTCCCCAAGACCGCGCGGAACTTCCGTGAGCTCGCGACCGGCGAGCACGGTTTCGGCTTCGAGGGCTCGCACTTCCACCGCGTGATCCCCGACTTCATGCTCCAGGGAGGCGACTTCACCGCCGGCAACGGCACCGGCGGCAAGAGCATCTACGGCGAGAAGTTCGCCGACGAGAACTTCCAGCTCAAGCACACCAAGCCCGGCCAGCTCTCCATGGCCAACGCGGGCCCGAACACCAACGGCTCGCAGTTCTTCATCACCACGATCGTCACCGACTGGCTCGACGGCAAGCACGTGGTCTTCGGCGAGGTCGTCGAGGGCATGGACGTCGTCAAGAAGGTCGAGTCGCTCGGCTCGCGCACCGGCGCCACCAGCGCCCGCATCGAGATCGCCAAGTCCGGCACGGTCGCCTGACCCTGTCCCACGGTAGCGGCCCGGCACCGGAGCTCCCGGTGCCGGGCCGCCGTGCTCCGCGGGTCAGCCGAAGGCCTTGACCGCCTGGTAGTAGGTCCACGCGGTGCTGTTGCAGGCGGTCGCGGTGGCGCCGCCGTAGTTCGCGCAGATGCGCTTGAGGTCCTCGTAGAAGGCGCTGTCGAGGCGGCTCTTGTTGGCGGAGAAGGTGCCCATCGCCTTGTAGTTGCGGTAGCCGAAGTCGTGCCGGGCGCAGGAGTTCTGGAACGGGAAGCCGAACGGGTTGTCCGGGGAGCTGCTGCAGTAGTCGGTGGACCAGTCGAAGCCGTAGGCGGCCCAGGCGCCCTGGTTGCCGCGGGCCGACCACCAGGTGTTGTAGCTGGAGGCGCTGGTCTGGGTCCAACTGGCCAGCACCTGCGCCTTGTCGGCGGGGGCGGCCTGGGCGGGGACGGCGAGGACGACGGTGGCGACGGCGGCGACCGCGGTGGCGGCGAAGCCGGTCGTGATTCGGCGCATGGGGACTCCAGTCACTGACGGGCGCGTTGTGACGCGCGGGCATGGGGGTGCAACCGGATGCGGAATCGAACGGGTGGTACTGGTGTGCGAAGCCAGGATGGAGCCGCGGCGGTCTATGCGAGTAGACGCCGGATGGCAAAACTTGCATGAACATGACGACGTGCCGCCGACAGCGATCGTCGACGGCACGTCAAGAGGCTGAAACCGTGGTCTGGTTCAGTTCCCCGCGGGCCCCACGGCCTGCACGCTTCCCCTACGGGGCGTCAGGCGGTCCCGGCTCCACCGGCTCCGTGTGCTCCCAGCGCGGATGATGGCGGCCGGCCCACTCCGGGGTGACGAACCCGGTGCGCATGCCCAGCCGCGCCTCGGGGTCGCCCGCCGCCATCCACAGGTGGCCCGCCACCACGGTCGCCACCGCCAGGGCCAGCCAGTCGTGGACGAAGGTCGCGCCGGTACGCCACACCACGCCGCTCAGGTGCGGGAACATCATCAGCAGCCCGGTGCCGAGCATGACGAGCACCGCGCCCGCGGCGAAGGACGCGTACAGCTTCTGCCCCGCGTTGAACTTGCCCGCCGTACGCCGGTCGCGGGGCACGCGGCGCAGTGCGTCGCGCAACCAGCCCCCGTCGTACGACGCGAACCGGTTGAGCAGCCGCAGGTCGCGCCGGAAGGCACGCGAGGCGAGGCCCAGGAGGGCGGGCAGCGGCAGGGCGATGCCGGACCACTCGTGGACGGTGACCACCAGCCGCCTGCGGCCGACGAGTTCGGCGAGCGGCGGCAGGTAGAGGGCCGCGGCCGTGACAAGGCAGACGAGCATCAGCGCGGCCGTCGCCCGGTGCACCCGGCGCTCGCCGGGGGTGAACCGGCGCACCCGCTCAGGACGTCGGGTCATCGCTGCGTCCGTTCGATCGGCCGACCCAGGCGTCGACGTCGTAGCCGTAGCGCTCCCAGTAGCCGGGGCGCACGTCCCGGGTGACCTCGATGCCCGAGAGCCACTTGGCGGACTTGTAGAAGTACATCGGCGCCACGTAGAGCCGCACGGGGCCGCCGTGGGCCGTGGTGACCGGCCTGTCCTGCATCCTCAGCGCGACCAGGACGTCGTCCCTGCGGGCCTGTTCGAGGGTGAGGCTCTCGCTGTACACCCCGTCGAAGCAGGTGAAGCGGACGGCCCCGGCACCGTCCCGCACCCCCGCGAGGTCGAGGAGGTGGGACAGGCGCACCCCCTCGAAGGGCGTGCCGGGCACGCGCCACCCGGTCACGCACTGCACGTCGCGCACCAGCCGGGTCTGCGGCATCGCCCGCAGGTCGGCGAGGGTGTGGGTGCCCTCCCGGTCGACGAGGCCGGAGACGGTGAGGCGGTAGTCGCCGGCGTTCCGGTGGGGCACGGAGTCCGCCACGTTGTAGATGCGGAAGCCGCCGCCCCCGGGGAGCAGCCCGCTGAGCCCCGTCGGGTCCTTCCCCGCCACCTGGGAGAGCGCCGAGTCCAGACCGTCCTGGGCGCGGCTGCCGAACGCCACCCCCAGGGCGCCCAGCCCGAGCATCCCGAGCACCACGCGCCGGCCGACCGGCGTGCCCTTGCCATCCATGCCCCTCACGGTAATCCCGTGCGGCACGGTTGCGGTGCGCCGGGGCGCTGCGTAAGGAGGGCGTAATGGGTCCGGCACCTGCGCGACCGATAGACGTCAGGCATAATCTTAAGTGTCCGGTTTCCGTCCACCGGTCGTCATCACGACCCGTGACGCGCCGGACGGCGGGCGGCACTACGGAAGGCGCAGGATGAGTCGCGTATCGCAGGCGGAGGCAAAGGCCAACCGGGAACGGGTGGTGGCGGCGGCCGCTCGGCTCTTCCGTGAGAACGGTGTGGCCTCGGTCGGCATCGCGGACGTCATGAAGGCGATCGGGCTCACACAGGGCGGCTTCTACAAGCAGTTCGACTCCAAAGCCGCGCTCGTCGACGAGGCGACCGCCAAGGCCTTCGCCGACAACCTGCGGGACCTCGAGGCGCTGGAAGAGGAGAACGGCGGACACCAGGCGGCGTTGAGGTCGCTGCTCGGCACCTACTGCTCCGTCGAGCACCGGGACGACCCCGGCGACGGCTGCCCCGGGGCCGGTTTCGCCGGCGACGTCGCCCGCCGGCCCGAGCACCGGAAGACCTACGCGGAAGGCGTCGAGGAAGTCGCGGCGTGGATAGCGCCCGGCGAGGCCGGCCTGGCCGCCTACGCCACCCTCGTCGGCGGCATCCTCCTCGCCCGCGCCACCGCGGGCACGCCTCTCTCGGAACGGATTCTCAACGCCGCGCACACAGCGGCGGCGAACACCGCCGACGGCACTCGGCCGGCGGCCGGCTGACGTCCGTCCGCCCCCGCAGGGCGGCACACATGCGACGCCGAAGGGCCGGAGGCGGTTGCCCCCGGCCCCTGGAGACGGGAATTGCCCGGCGCCGGTGTCAGCCGGCGTAGCGCCCGGCGGGGTGCGTGAGCGACAGACCGGGGATGAGTTCCCGGCGGGCGTTCTCGTACTCCTCCCACCTGGAGTGCTCCGCCAGCGAGGGGATCGTCACCGACTCGCCCGCCTCGAGACCGGCGAGCCCGGCCCGCGCGGCGTCGCGGGGCGTCATGACGGCCTCCTTGGGCAGCTGGTCCAGTTCGATGCCCGAGCCGTCCCAGATCGCCGTCTCCAGCGCTCCCGGCACCAGGAGCTGCACCCGGACGCCGGAGTCCGCGAATTCCTGCGCCAGGGCCTCGGTGAACGCGATCATGTACGCCTTGGTCCCGCTGTAGACCGCGCTCACCGGCAGGATGTTGAGGGCGAGGGCGGACGAGACGTTGACGATCGTGCCGGTGCCCCGGCCGGCGAAGGCCTTCGCCGCGCCGGCCGCGAGCCTGGTGGCGGAGGTCAGGTTGAACGTGATCAGCGACTCCAGCCGGTCCGGGTCCGCCGCGGACAGGGGGCCGAACAGGGCGCTGCCGGCGTTGTTCACCAGCATGTCGATCGAGGGGTCGGCCGCCAGGAGGTCCTCGACGCTCCGCATGCCCTTCGGGGTGGCCAGGTCGGCGCTCAGCACCGAGACCTCCACACCGTAGCGCTCCGCCAGGCCGGCCGCGGCGGCCTCCAGCCGCGCCTGGTCGCGGGCGACGAGCACCAGGTCGCGGCCCCTCGACGCCAGCTCCTCGGCATAAGCGGCGCCCAGACCCGCGGTCGCTCCGGTGACGAGCGCCGTCCCGGCATTCGGTGTGGACATGGTCATCCCTCTTTCTGGTCACGCACGAATTTAGATGGCTAACATAATCTAAGAATCACGCAGGCGTCCACCGCCCGGCCCCACGGCACAGGACATGCCGCGAGGATCAGTCGCCGCGCGGACCGCACACCCTTTAGTTGGGAACGCGATCAAGACCCGCCCGGCGAACGACCCACCCCAGACGAGGCGACACGTGAAGTGAGGTTCGCATGACCCTGCCGTCGCTGCTGCTGGTGCCCGGAGCCTGGCACAAGCCCGAGCACCTGCGACTCCTCGTCGACGAGTTGCCCGACGTCGACGTCCGCACCGTGGCCCTCACCTCGTGCGGCGACGACCCCGGTGCACTGGGCGACATGTACTCCGACGCGGCCGCCGTCAGGGCCGCGGTCGAGGCGGTCGACGGGCCCGTGGTCGTCGTCGCGCACTCCTACGGCGGCATCCCGACCACCCAGGCGCTCGCCGGGGCGGCCCGGGTCAAGAGCATCGTCTACCTCGCCGGGTTCCAGCTCGACGCGGGCGACTCCCTGCTGTCGAGCGTGGGCGGCGAACCCGCCTCGTGGTGGGAGTTCCACCGGCAGGAAGGA
This sequence comes from Streptomyces sp. NPDC111520, assembly GCF_055635295.1. Lineage (NCBI taxonomy): Bacteria > Bacillati > Actinomycetota > Actinomycetes > Kitasatosporales > Streptomycetaceae > Streptomyces > Streptomyces sp. NPDC111520. Next base: position 260,312 of record NZ_JBVKBW010000007.1, read on the forward strand.
GCGGGCGACTTCCTCACCGTCGCGGAACCGGTCGACGTGTTCTACACGGACGTGGACCGGGGCCTCGCCGAGGAGGCGACAGCGGCCATGGGTTACCAGTCCTACGTCGCCAACACCCAGGAGCTGACCGCGGTCGCCTGGCGGACGATTTCCAGCACTTACATCGTCTGCGAGGCGGACCACGCCCTCCCGCCCCCCGTCCAGGAGGTCTTCGCCCGGCGCGCCGACCGGACACTGCGCCTGGCGAGTTCGCACTCCCCCTTCCTGTCCCGGCCCTCCGAGCTCGCCCGGCTCGTCCGGCACGAGCTCGCCCTGGCCTAGCCGATCTCCAGGCCCGCGTAGTTCTCCGCGAGTTCGGCCGCCGCGTGCGGGGAGGCGGCGATCCGGTCGAGCTGCGAGATCTGCAGCCGGGTGTCGAAGTCGCTCTGCCCCGGGTCGGTGTGCAGGGTCGTGGTCATGAACCAGGAGAAGTGCTCGGCGCGCCACACCCTGCGCAGGCAGGTGTCCGAGTAGGCGTCGAGCAGGGCGGTGGAGCCGGTCTCCTTAAGGTGGGCGAGCGCGCGGGCCAGCACGATGACGTCGGCGGCCGCCAGGTTGAGCCCCTTGGCGCCGGTCGGCGGCACGATGTGCGCGGCGTCCCCGGCGAGCAGGACCCGGCCCCAGCGCATCGGCTCGGTCACGAAGCTCCGCATCGGCAGCACGGCCTTCGAGGTGATCGGGCCGCGTTCCAGCTTCCAGTCCCCGTCGACGGCGAAGCGGGCGTCCAGTTCGTCCCAGATCCGCGCGTCGGACCAGTCCGCGGGATCGGTGCCGTTCGGCACCTGCAGGTAGAGCCGGCTGACCTCGGCGGAGCGCATGCTGTGCAGCGCGAACCCGCGGGGCGAGTGCGCGTAGATCAACTCCTCGCAGGACGGCGGGACGTCGGCCAGGATGCCCAGCCACGAGAAGGGGTACACCCGCTCGTACGTCTGCCGGGCGTGCTCCGGGACCGCCGCCCGCGTCACGCCGTGGAAGCCGTCGCAGCCGATGACGTAGTCGCAGGTGAGGGTCTTCTCCCGGCCCCCGTGGCGGTAGTGGACCACCGGGCGGTCGGTGTCGGCGCCCTCGACGGAGTGCGCATGGGCGCCGAACAGCAGCGGCGCCCCGTCCTTCAGCTGGAGGGCGATCAGGTCCTTGACGACCTCGGTCTGGGCGTAGACCCACACGCGCCGGCCCCCGGTGAGCGTGGGGAAGTCCAGCCGGTGGGAACGGCGGTTCCAACGCAGCTCGATGCCGTCGTGGACCAGGCCCTCGCGGTCCAGCCGCTCGCCCGCGCCGGAGGAGCGCAGCACGTCGACCGTGCCCTGCTCCAGGATCCCGGCGCGCTGGCGCTGCTCGACGTAGTCGCGTTCACGGCTCTCCAGGACGACGCAGTCGATGCCGGAGGCGTGGAGCAGGCGGGCCAGCAGGAGGCCGGCGGGGCCGCCGCCGATGATGCCGACGGTGGTGTGGTGCTGCATGTGTTCTCCTACTCCTCTTCTTCCTCGAGGACGCGGTTCGCGACGGCGAACGCGGCGTTGGCCGCGGGGACGCCGCAGTAGACGGCGGACTGGAGCAGGACCTCCTGGATCTCCTCCCGGGTCAGGCCGTTGTTGCGGGCGGCGCGCACGTGCATCGCCAGCTCGTCGAGGTGGCCGCGGGCCACCAGCGCGGTCAGGGTGATGCAGCTGCGGGTGCTGCGGCTCAGCCCCGGCCTCGTCCAGATCTCGCCCCACGCGTAGCGGGTGATGAAGTCCTGGAAGGGGGCGGTGAAGGCGGTGGTCCGGGCGATCGCCCGGTCGACGTGCGCGTCCCCGAGCACGGCGCGGCGGACGGCCGCGCCCTCGGTGTGGCGGGCGCCGTCGTCGGCGGCCGGCTCGGTGGCGAAGTGCTGCAGGAGCGCCGCCAGGACGGGGGCGGGACGCTCGACGCCGGCCAGGTGGGCGGCGTGCGCGACCTCGGTGAGGCTCGCGTCCGGAATGCCGTCCACGAGGACGCGGGCGTCCGCGACCGGCGTCGCCGGGTCGCCGCGGCCGGCGACGACGAGGGTGGGCGCGGTGATCCGCGGCAGTTCGGCGCGTACGTCGAAGCCCGCGAGGGCCTCGCAGAGGGTGGCGTACGCCTCCGGGTCGGCGGCGCGCAGGTCGTCCAGGAGGGCGCCGGCGGCGGGGGCGCCGGCGAAGGCGGGGGTGAACCAGCGGCCGGCCGCGGCGTCGGCGACGGGTCCCGTGCCCTTGTCCCTGACCAGGGCGGCGCGTTCCCGCCAGCCGTCCCGGTCGCCGAAGTCGGCGGAGGAGCACACGATCGCGAGCGCGGCGACCCGTTCGGGGTGGTGGATCGCGAGCCAGGTCCCCACGGCGCCGCCGAGGGAGATGCCGGCGTAGGCGAAGCGCCCCGCGCCGAGCGCGTCGGCGAGCGCCAGCACCGAGCGGCCCAGGTCCGCGACCGTGCCGCCCTCGGGGAGCAGCGAGGCGGGGGAGCCGCCGTGGCCGGGCAGGTCCCAGCGGATGACGCGGTGGCCGCGGGCGAGGGCCGGGACCTGCGGGTCCCACACGGCGAGCGAGGTGCCCAGGCTCGGGCCGAGGATCAGCGGGGGCAGGCCGGGGGCACCGTCCACCCGGTGGTGCGGCAGTCGCGGTTCCACGGCCTCGTGCGGCGTGCTCATGCGGGCTCCTCGCGGATGGTGCCGGGTGCGTGCGGCGTCGTCACGGCGTCCTCTCGGGGCCCGGCGGCCGGGGCGGCGCCCGCCCGGGTCCGAGGGCCCCCCGACATGGGGTACCCCGATCGGCCCCGCTCGCGGAAGGGGGCGTGGGCGGTCATGCGGACGTCCCTGGGGGACCGGTGCGGCGCAGGGCGCGGTCGACGAGCGCGCCGGCGCGACCGGTGTAGCGGGTGGGGTCGGTGAGTTCCCGGAGGCGCTCGTCGGGAAGCAGACCGCCGAGGGCCGGGTCCTCCGCGAGGGCGGCCTCCAGCGTCATCCCGTCCTCGGCGACGCGCCTGGAGGCGTGCGCGAGGGCGGACTTGGCCTCGCCACGGCCCATGACGGCGGTCAGGGCGGCGGCCAGGCGTTCGGTGACCACCAGCCCCCCGGTCGCGTCGAGGTTCTCGCGCATGCGGTGCGGGTGGACGCGCAGGCCCGCGGCGAGTCCCGCGGCGTCCCGGGCGGCGCCGCCGACGAGGCGCAGGGCATCGCGCAGCGACTGCCACTCGGCGTGCCAGGCGCCCGCCGGACGCTCGTCCTCGGCGGCCAGCGAGCCGTACAGCACGGCGGCGAGCGCGGGCACCTGGCGGGCCGCGGCGGCGATGAGCGCGGCGCGGACGGGGTTGGCCTTGTGGGGCATGGCCGAGGAGCCGCCGCCGGAACCCTCGGTGACCTCGCCGGTCTCGGTCCGCGACAGCACCAGCACATCGGCGGCGGCCTTGCCCAGCGCGCCCGACGTGAAGGCGAGGGCCCCGGCGAGGTCGGCGACGGGGGTCCGCAGGGTGTGCCAGGGCAGTGCGGGCTCCGCGAGTCCCGTCTCGGCGGCGTAGGCGGCGAGCAGTCCCGGACCGGCGGCGTCGCTCACGTCCGGTGCGTCGCCGGCGCCAGGGGCTGCGGCGTCCGCCTCGGCGAAGGCGCCGAACGCGGCGAGCGTGCCCGCGGCGCCGCCCAGTTGTGCGGGCAGGGCGCCGCGGACGGCCGTCAGGCGGTCGTGCGCGTCGAGGACCAGGGCGCGCCACCCGGCCGCCTTGAGTCCGAAGGTGGTGGGGACGGCGTGCTGCGTCAGGGTGCGTCCCGCCATCGGGGTGTCGCGGTGCTCCGCGGCGAGCCTCCCGAACGCTTCCGCCGCGGCGGCGAGGTCGTCCAGGACGGGGCGCAGCGCGCGGTACGCGACGAGCATGGCCGCGGTGTCCAGGACGTCCTGGCTGGTGGCGCCGCGGTGCACATAGGCGGCGGCCGTCGCGTCCCGCTCCCCCACGGCCGCGGTCAGGTCGGCCACCAGCGGGATCACCGGATTGCCGCCGGACCGGGCGCGCAGCGCCAGGTCGCGCGCGTCGAACCGGCCGGACTCGGCTGCCGCGGCGGTCACCGCGGCCGCCGCGAAGGCCGGCGCGAGCCCCAGCGCGGCCTGCGCCCGGGTCAGAGCGGCCTCGGCGTCGAGCATGGCCCGCACATAGGCGGCGTCCCCGGTCGCCTCCTCGACGGCCGATCCGGCCCGTACCGGGGAGAGCAGGCCGACGTCCGCGGCGGGATCAGTCGAAGGCAAGGAAGACCGTCTCCTCATGCACTCCGTCGTACTGGAGCCGGACGTCGAAGCGGTGGACGCGCCCGCCCTCCGGAGTGGCGACCAGGGTGGCGCGCCGTTCCGGCTCCAGTACGCCGAGCAGCGGGTCGCCCTCGGCGTCGCCGAGGTAGACCCGGGTGTGCAGGTGGTGGAGCAGACCGCGGGCGAAGACGATCAGCGACAGATAGGGCACGCCGCCGGGCGGCAGCGTACGGATCAGCCAGTGCCCGTCCGCGTCGGTGGCGACCCGCCCGAAGCCCGTGAACGTCAGTCCGTCGCGCCCGAGGACCGCGCCGGTGACCGGGTCGCGGCGCAGCGAGCCGGGGGCGCCGTGGCGGGAGCCGTCGGGTGCGGGCTGCCAGACCTCGATGAGCGCGTCGGGTACGGGCAGGCCGGCGCCGTCGTAGACCCAGCCGTGGACGGTGATCGTGTCCGGGTGCCCGGCGGGGGCGAGGTCGCCGCCCTTGGGGAAGGGCAGCGCGTAGCCGTAGAAGGGACCGACGGTCTGCGACGGTGTGGGGGCCGCTGGCTCGCCGCTCATCGGCCCTCCTCGATCCAGGTGGCGGCCGGGCCGTCCAGGACGATGTCCCAGCGGTAGCCGAGCGACCATTCGGGGGTGGACAGGTCGTGGTCGTACGTCGCGACGAGCCGCCGGCGGGCCGCGTCGTCGGTGACGGACTGCAGGATCGGGTCGTACGGGAAGAGCGGGTCCCCGGGGAAGTACATCTGGGTGACCAGGCGCTGGGTGAACGCCGGGCCGAACAGCGAGAAGTGGATGTGGGCCGGGCGCCAGGCGTTCAGGTGGTTGCGCCAGGGGTAGGCGCCGGGTTTGACGGTGACGAACTCGTAGGAGCCGTCGTCCCCGGTCAGGGTGCGGCCGACGCCCGTGAAGTTGGGGTCCAGCGGGGCGGGGTGGTCGTCGCGCTGGTGGGCGTAGCGGCCGGAGGCGTTGGCCTGCCAGATCTCGACGAGCTGCCCGCGCACGGGGCGGCCCGCGCGGTCCAGGACGCGCCCGGTCACCTTGATGCGCTCGCCCAGCGGCTCGGCCCGGTGCTGCCGCGTCAGGTCGTGGTCGAGGGCGGTGACGTCGGTGACGCCGAAGACCGGCCCGGAGAGTTCGACCGCCTCGGGGTCGCCGGCCCCCGCCCCCGCCGCCACCAGCGGCCGCTTGGGGTGCCGCAGCACACTGCTGCGGTAGGGGGCGTAGCCCCGGTCCGGGTGGTCCTGCGCGGCGCCGCCGCCGGCGAGGCGCCCGGCGTAGGCCGCGCGCTCGTCGGCGATCTCCGCGGAGACCTCGCCCTGGGTGAGGGGGCTGCTCATGCGGGCTCCTACCTCTCGAGGACGAGGGCGATGCCCTGCCCGACGCCGATGCACAGGGTGGCGAGGCCGGTACCCGAACCCGCGGCCGCGAGCTGGTGGGCGACGGCGCCGGCGATCCGGGCACCGGAGGCGCCCAGCGGGTGGCCGACGGCGATGGCGCCGCCGCGCGGGTTGACGACGGAGGGGTCCAGCTCGGGCCATCCGGCGAGGCAGCCCAGCACCTGCGCGGCGAAGGCCTCGTTCAGCTCGACGGTGTTTAGGTCGCCGAAGCCCTTGCCGGCCTTGGCGAGCGCCTTGCGTACGGCCTCGACGGGGGCGAGGCCGAAGTAGTCTGGCTCGATGCCGGTGACGGCGGAGGCGCGGATGCGGGCGAGCGGCTCGCGGCCGGTGGCCTTCAGCCCCTCCTCGTCCACGATGAGCAGCGCCGCCGCCCCGTCGTTGAGGGGCGAGGAGTTGCCCGCCGTGACGGTGCCGCCGTCCTTACGGAAGGCGGGCTTGAGCCGGGCGAGCGCCTCCATGGAGGTGTTGTCGCGGATCGTCTCGTCGCGGGGCAGGTCCACGCCGTCGACCGGGACGACCTCGGCCTCGTACAGGCCGTCCTTCCAGGCGCGGGCCGCCTTCTCGTGGCTGGCCACCGCGTAGGCGTCCTGCTGCTCCCTTGTGATGCCGTACCGGTCGGCGATCAGCTCGGCGCTCTCGCCCAGCGGGATGGTCCACCGCGGGTCCATCGCCGGGTTGACCATGCGCCAGCCGAGTGTGGTGGAGTACAGCTCCTGGGAGCCCGCGGGGAAGGCGCGTCCGGGCTTGGGCAGCACCCAGGGTGCGCGGCTCATGGACTCCACGCCGCCCGCGACGGCGACGGAGACGTCACCGACGGCCACGGCGCGGGCGGCCTGGATCACGGCCTCCATGCCGGAGCCGCAGAGCCGGTTGACCGTGGTGCCGGGCACGGTGACGGGCAGCCCGGCCAGCAGTGCCGCCATCCGGGCGACGTTGCGGTTGTCCTCACCGGCGCCGTTGGCGTCGCCGAAGAAGACGTCGTCGATCCTGGCCGGGTCGAGTCCGGGCGTGCGGGCCATCAGCGAGGCCACGACGTGCGCCGCCAGGTCGTCGGGGCGCACCCCCGACAGGGCGCCGCCGTACTTGCCGACCGGGGTACGGACGGCGTCGACGATGTACACCTCACGCAGCTGCCCGCTCATCGGGCGCTCCCTTCTGCGGCGACGGCGACGTGCACCGGGGCCGCGGTCTTCTCCAGGATCTCCTCCGCGGTGACGCCGGGGGCGGTCTCCACGAGGACGAGTCCCCCGTCGGTGACGTCCAGGACGCCCAGGTCGGTGATGATCCGGTCCACACAGGCCTTCCCGGTGAGCGGCAGGGCGCACTCCCGGAGGATCTTGGGACTGCCGTCCTTGGCGGTGTGGGTCATGGTGACGATGACCCGCCGGGCGCCGTGCACCAGGTCCATGGCGCCGCCGATGCCGGTGACGAGCTTGCCGGGGATGGCCCAGTTGGCCAGGTCGCCACGGGCGGAGACCTGCATGGCGCCGAGCACCGCGGTGTCGATGTGGCCGCCGCGGATCATCCCGAAGGAGAGCGCGGAGTCGAAGAAGGCCGCGCCGGGCAGCACGGTGACGGTTTCCTTGCCGGCGTTGATCAGGTCGGGGTCGGCCTCCTCCTCGTACGGGAAGGGGCCGGTGCCGAGGATGCCGTTCTCGGACTCGAGGACGACCTCGACTCCCTCGGGGAGGTGGTTGGGGATCAGCGTCGGCAGGCCGATACCGAGGTTGACGTACTCGCCGTCGCGCAGTTCGCGGGCGGCACGGGCGGCCATCTCGTCGCGTGTCCAGGCCATCAGGCCCGCACCTCCCTGGCGGTGACGGTACGGAATTCGATCTTCTTGTCGGCGGCCTGCTCGGGCGTGAGCGCGACCACGCGCTGGACGAAAATGCCGGGCAGATGCACCTGGTCGGGGTCGAGCTCGCCGGGCTCGACGAGCTCCTCGACCTCGGCGACGGTGACCCGGCCGGCCATCGCGGCGAGCGGGTTGAAGTTGCGGGCGGACTTGTTGAAGACCAGGTTGCCGTGGCGGTCGCCCTTGGCGGCGCGCACGAGGGCGAAGTCGGTGGTGATGCCGCGCTCCAGGACGTACTCGGTGCCGTCGAAGGCGCGCACCTCCTTCGGCGGCGAGGCGAGCGCCACTCGGCCGTCCCCGTCGTAACGCCAGGGCAGGCCGCCCTCGGCGACCTGGGTGCCGACGCCGGCCGGGGTGTAGAAGGCGGGGATGCCGCAGCCGCCCGCGCGCAGGCGCTCGGCCAGGGTGCCCTGCGGGATCAGTTCGAGCTCCAGCTCGCCGGCCAGGTACTGGCGGGCGAACTCCTTGTTGGCCCCGATGTAGCTGCCGGTGACGCGGGCGATACGGCGCGCGGCCAGCAGGACGGCGAGGCCCGAGTCCAGGGCGCCGCAGTTGTTGGAGACGACGGCGAGGCCGCCGACCCCGGCTTCGTACACGGCCTGGATCAGCGCGTTCGGCACGCCGCTCAGGCCGAAGCCGCCCACCGCCAGCGACGCGCCGTCCTGGACGTCCGCTACGGCCTCAGCGGCCGAGGCGACCACCTTGTCCATCCTGCGCCCACCTTCTTGTTCGTCCAGTGAACTTAAGTTCACAATTACTCCTGCCCGAGTCTGATCCTCGGTCGCCCGCTCTGTCAACGTTCCGGGGCGGTACGGTTTCGACGACCTTTCGCCACGCTGGAGTGCTGATGACACCGCTGACCACCGCGACCGCTCCCCCGCCGCAGGAGGCAGTCGGCCCCCTCGTGCGGGGACTCGCGGTGCTGCGCGAGCTGGCCACAGCCGGCGGCCGCCGCTCGGTCGGCGACCTCGTGCGCGCCACCGGCCTGGCGCGCTCCACGGTGGACCGGGTGGTCAGCACCCTCGTCCGCACCGGCTACCTGCGCGTCGAGGGCCGCGACGCCGTCCTCGCCCCCCGGCTGATGGAACTCGGCAACGCCTACCTCGCCGCCAGCCGCTTCCCCGACCTGCTCGGACCGCTCGCCGACGCCCTCGCCGACGGCCTGGACGAGTCCGTGTCCATCGCGGTGCCGGACGGCGACGGGGTCCGCTTCGTCCACCAGGCGACCCGGCGCCGCGCGATGTCCCTGACGTTCCGCATCGGCGACCAGCTGCCCGCCGAACGCGGCGCCCCCGGGGCGCTCTTCGCCGGCGGCTGGGACGACGCCGGCTGGGAGCGCTGGCGTCGCCGCCGCGAGGAGGACCCGCTGGACGCCGGCTTCCCCGCGCTCCCGCGGGGGCACGGGGACGCCGCCGCCTCCTTCCGGGAGCGGGTCGCCGCCGCGGGTGCCCACGGCTGGTCGGCCGACGACCAGCTGATCGAGCCGGGCCTGATCGCCGTCGCCGTCCCCGTACGGGACGGCGACGGGCGGCCGGTGTGCGCGGTGAGCGTGGTCAGCCACACCAGCAGGCACAGCGCCGGGTCGCTGCGCGAGGCCGTGCTGCCCCGGCTGCGGGAGACCGTCACCGCCATGGAGGAGGCCCTCGCGCGGCCAGCGGACGGCCCGGCCCCCGCGCCCGCCGGCGCGTCCCCCGCCACCTGGACGCGGGCCTCCAAGCAGGAACTCGGACCGGAGTTCGTGGAGTCCCTGGCCCGCGGCCTCGCCGTGCTCACCGCCTTCGGCGAGGGGCGGGGCGAACTGCCCCTCACCGCCGTCGCCGAGGCCACCGGACTGGCCCGCGCCACCGCGCGGCGCTCCCTGATCACCCTGGAGCACCTGGGCTACGTCGCCTCCGAGGGACGGCTCTTCCGGCTCACCCCGCACGTGCTGGAGCTGGGCTGCGCCCATCTGTCGCGGCTGACGCTGCCCGAGATCGCCCAGCCCCACCTGGTCGGACTGGTCGAGGCCGTGCACGACTCCGCGTCGATGGCGGTGCTCTCCGGCGAGGACATCCAGTACGTGGCCCGCGTCCCCACCGTCCGCATCATGAGCGTCAACATCACGCTCGGCACCCGCTTCCCCGCCTACGCGACCGCGATGGGCCGCGTCCTGCTGGCGGGGCTGCCCGAGCGGGAACGCGCGGCGCACCTCGGGCGCACCGACTTCACGAGGCTGACCCCGTACACCGTCACCGACGCGCCGCACCTGGCCCGGGTCCTGGACCGGGTCGCCGCCGAGGGGCACGCCCTGGTCAGCGAGGAGCTGGAGGAGGGACTGCGGTCCATCGCCGTGCCCGTCCGCGACCGCGGCGGCCGGGTGGTCGCGGCGATCAACGTCTCCATGCACGCCAGCCGCCGCTCCGTGGAGCAGTCGCGCTCCGAACTGCTGCCCCCGCTGCTGGAGGCCGCCGCGCGCATCGGCGGCGACCTGCGCGTGGTCGGCCGCTACGCCCGCGTGCCGGCCGGCTGAGGAGCCTGTGGACAAGTGGTCCACGGCGTCCGCGAGCGGGCATCATCGAGGGACGCGGGACACGGGGGACGCGGGCACGCGAGGGGGTGGGCGATGAGCACGGTGTGGGCGTCGTTACGGGCGCTGCTGGCGATCGTGCTGCTGGTGGGGCTGGTCGTGCTGATCGGCGGGCTCGGGATCGGCGTCCTCGTCATGCTCGCCCTCTTCCTGCTGGCGGCCCGTGACGGCCAGACGGACCTCGCCATGCGCGGTGTCCTCTTCGCGGCGGCGGCCGTCCCCCTGCTGCTGACCATGGTCCAGGGGCTGGGCGCGATCACCCGGTCGGCGCCCCCGCGCGCCGACGCGGTGCCGGTGTCCCGCGAAGAGGCGCCCGCGCTGTGGGAGTTGGCCACCGGCATCGCCTGGCGGGTCGGGGCGCGCCCGCCGGACGTGCTGCTGCTCACCGGGGACGTCAACGCCTCGGTGGCGGAGGACGGGGCCGCGCTGGGCCTGCTGTCCGGGCAGCGGCGGCTCCATCTGGGCCTGCCCCTGCTGGCGAGCCTCACCCACGCGGAGCTGCGGGCCGTGCTGGCGCACGAGTTCGGCCACTTCTCCCACCGCCACACGCGTTTCGGCGCCGTCGCGTACCGGTGCGACGTGGCGCTGGCCACGACGCTCGGTCAGTGGAACACCGGCAGGAGGTGGCTCTCGCTCCCGCATCTCGTGGTGCGCGGCTCCGTCCGGCTGTACGCGCTGGCCTTCCGCCGGCTCACCTTCGCCGTACGACGCCGGCAGGAACTGGAGGCCGACCGCACGGCGGCGAGCCTGGCCGGACGGGAGGTGACGGTGTCCGCGCTGCGCGCGACGCACGGCACCGCGACGGCCTGGCGGAGGTTCCGGCGGGAGTGGCTCGATCCGTCCGCCCTGGCGGGGCTGCACCCGGACAACCCGTATCTGGCGTTCCGTTCGCTCCTCGGCGAGCTGGGCGTCCGTCGCGAACCGGTGGACGACGACCGCACCCGTCCGCACCGGCGCGACTCCCACCCCCCGCTCGGCCTGCGGCTGCGCCGCCTGGAGGAACTCGACGTCCCGCCCGGGGAGGACGACGGCACGGGGGCGCTCCGGCTGCTGCCCGGGAACCTGGGCCGGGTGCTGACCGAGCTGCGCGGTCCGCTGGCCCACAGCCTGACGACCCTGCCCTGGGAACGCTGGATCGAGCTCTCCGCCAACCGCGCCGCCGGCACGCGCGCCTGGGACCTGCTGCGTGCCGCGTCGCGCGCGACCGGAGAGCGGCTGCCGGGGCTGGACACCGTCCTGCGGCTGCTCGCCGACGAGGGACCGGCGCCCCTGGTCCGGGAGTTCGACGGCACCCGTGAGGACCTCGCGGAGGCGCTGTACGCACTGGTGGGCCACACCCTGCTCAGGGAGGGGCGGGCCTCCTGGGTCCCGCTCTGGGGCGGCGGCACCCGCTTCGTGTGCGACGGCCTGGCCGACGACGGACTGCGGGTGCTCGTCGCGGAGGCACTCTCCGAGCCGCCGGTCCTCGACCGGCTGCGGCTCCACCTGACGCTCCTGGACGTGGACCCCGACCGCTCGGGGCCGCCCGACCCGGCGAATCCGTGGCTGGAGGAGCCGGCGGACGACGCGAAGGAACCGTCGTTCCAGGGGCGGCAGTTCACGTTCGTGGCCGACCCCGACGCGGAGGAGCAGCGGAAGCGCCAGACCCGTGTCGCGCTGATGACCATGGGCGCCGCCGTGCTCGTCGGCATCATCGTGGGGACGGCCGGGGGCGGCGACGACACGACGCCGGCCCCCTCGCCCATTGCGACGCTCTGCCGTGTCGTGGGCGGCGTCCTCCAGTGCGGTCCGGGCATACCCGGCGCGCCCGGCTACCCGACGCCGGACTGGCGGACGGCCTTCCCCCCGTACCGCCCCTCCTTCCCGGCCTACGTCCCGAGCCTGCCGCCCGTGCCGGACTTCTCGCTGCGCCCGATCGCGCCTGCGACGCCCCGCTGAACACCTGCCGCCTACAGGACCCCGATCCGCTGCAGTGCCCGGGCCTGGCGGCCGGAGGGCCGCAGCGGCCAGTACAGGTAGCAGACGCCGCCCGTGCCGGTGCGCAGCTGCCCGTCGGCGGTGTAGCGCTTCGTCCTGAGCCAGATCGTCTCGAACTGCGCCCGTTTGTAGACCCGGCGCACCGAGGCGTCGTCAGGGCTCGCGGGATCGTTGGCGATGACGTCGCCGTCGGCGGTGAAGCCGATGACGCACATCAGGTGCCCGGAGGTCCCGTAGCCCGCGCCGTCCAGCTCGGTGGCGAGGAAGGACTGGGACGTTATCACCGGGATGCCCGCCTTGATCAGCAGTTCGACGTCGCCCAGGCCGCGCAGCCGGGTGACGACGCCCACCATGTCGCGGTAGGTGGCCGCGTAGGCCGCGTTGAACGGCCAGTTCCCGCAGCCCTCGTACTGGCTGTCGTAGGTGTACCGGGCGGCGTGGTCGACCTGCGGGTCGGCGTACGAGGGGTCGACCCAGGCCAGGTCGGCGTCGGTCGGCTCGCGGCCCCAGTACTCGATGACCATCTGGGAGCCCGTCGGGCTGCACCAGGCCTCGCCGCCGTTGTCGTACTGCGGGTACTGGCCCTTGTGGATCTCCTGCGAGTAGCGCGGCACGGGCAGTTCGACCCCCCGTCCCACGCCCGGCACCGACGCCGGCACCGTGAAGCGGTCCGGGACGTCGGAGGCCATGGCGCCGAGCCGCCAGACGGTGGGGGTGACGCGCGAGCCGGGGGTCCGCAGCAGCGTGAGCCGCAGCCGGTACGCGGCGAGGCGCAGGCCCGAGGCGGCGTCGTCGACGGAGAGGGTGTCGGTCCAGACACTGCTCCTGCCGTCGCTCTGGTCGTCGACGGAGGTGCGCCTGATGTCCGCGTCGCCGGAGGCCCAGCGGCCCATGACGTACCACGGGGAGAGACTGCCGTCGGTGTAGGTGGCGCGCAGCTCGACCTGGATCCAGGTGCCGGGTGGCGTACGGGCGTTCCAGGAGGCGACGATCTCGGTCGCCGGGTGCCGCGGGGTGTGCTCGGGGGAGGTCCAGGTGGCCGTCTCCCACGTGGCGGTGGAGTGGGTGTGCGGGTCGGTGTACTCCATGGTGCCGGTCGGACGCAGGATCGCCACGCCCGGGCGCGGACCGGGCACGACCCCGGCGCCGGAGGCCCGCCCGCGGTGCCAGTCGGCCCACCGCGTCCAGGCCCGGTAGTCCACGGCGGCCGGGTCGCCGTCGTGGGCGCCCGGCGTGCCCACCACCTCGTCGGCGAGGTCGCACGCGTCGGCGTCGGACGCGGCGAAGGCCCTCGGGGCGGTCGTCGCCGCGGCGGCCGCCGCAATGGCGGCGGCCAGCACCGTACGACGCGGGGTCGGTCGGGTCATGGCGGTGTCCCCCTGTCATGAGCATGGACGACAGGTGCACAACTATCGCTCCACGCGCGCCTTTCGACCAGCACCCCCGAAAGGATCCGGGCACATTCATTGGTCGATACCTCTGACACAGAGAAAGGCGGGAGCCGGAGAACCGTCAAGCATATCCTCGCCGTTTCGGCCTAATTCCTCATATTGAACTACCGGAAAAGCATCGAACGGAGTGTCATACGGCGACTCGGGCGGACCGATGAGAATGTGGCGCCGCTGGCCGACCGCACGCCGTCCCGGAGGAACCGCCCCATGACATTCGCCGCCGCCAGGGGCGTACGCACACTGGCCGGCCTCGCCTTGCTGTTCACCGGCGCCGCCGGATGGCAGGCGTCCGCGGGCGCGGCGACCACGCCGCTCCCGGTGGACTGCACGACGTCCGTGCCCTTCCGCTCCGGGACCGCGGGCTACCACACCTTCCGGATCCCGGCGGTCGTGCGCATCGGGGGCGCCGCCCTCCTCGCCTTCGCCGAGGGACGCCGCAACTCGGCGGCGGACGACGGCGACATCGACGTCGTGCTGCGGCGCTCCTACGACGGCGGCTGCACCTGGGAACCCCTCCAGGTGATCGCCGACGCCGGCACCCAGACCTTCGGCAACCCCGCCCCCGTGGTGGATCCCCGCACCGGGCGCGTCGTGCTGCTGATCTGCCGCGACACCGGCCCGGAACGGCTCGTCTACGAACTGCACAGCGACTCGGGCGGCCTGAGTTGGTCCCCGCCCCGCGACATCACCGCCACGGTCAAACCCGGCAACTGGCGCTGGTACGCGACCGGTCCGGGGCACGCCATCGCGCTGACGAGCGGCCCGCACGCCGGCCGCCTGCTGGTGCCCGCCAACCACACGTCCGTCCTGGCCGGCCGGACCGTGCACGGCGCCCACGCGCTCTACAGCGACGACAGCGGCCTGACCTGGCACATCGGCTTCGTCCAGGCGCTCCCCGGCGACTGGCTCAACCTCAACGAGAGCACCATGGCCGAGCTCGCCGACGGCAGGGTCTACGTCAACAGCCGCGACGACCACGGGTTCTCCGCCCCCACCCGGGCCGACGCCTACAGCCCGGACGGCGGTCTCAGCATCACCGGCATCTTCCGGCCGCAGGGCGCCCTGGAGGGCCCCGAGGTGCAGGGCAGCGTGCTGCTCACCCGCACCGGTGCCCTGCTGTACTCGGGCCCCGCCGACCCCGCCAAACGCCGCCTGATGACCCTCCGGGTCAGCGGCGACCAAGGCGCGTCGTGGACGTCCGGGCCCCCCGTCAGCGACTCTCCCGCGGCCTACTCCGACCTCGTCGAGCTCGCCGACGGCACCGTCGGCCTGCTCTACGAGACCGGAATCACCTCCCCGTACGAGTCGGTGACGTTTACACGGTTGACGCAAGGACCGAACGGGTGGATTCCCACACCCGGGGCCGGAACGGTTCGTTGAGCAGGGTCCACAGAGCGATCTTCCATAAGGAGAACGAATGATGCGCATCGCTAAGGCCGCGGCCCTGACCGCTGTCGCCGGCGCCACCGTGCTGGGCGCCGCGGGCGCCGCCGGCGCGACCGACCACGGTCGCGGCTACGACCACGGCGGTGCCTCGGCGCAGGCCGCCGCCGTCGGCTCCCCCGGTGTCGCCAGCGGCAACGTCATCCAGATCCCGGTCAGCGTCCCGATCAACCTGTGCGGCAACACCATCAACGCCATCGGGCTGCTCAACCCCGCGCTCGGCAACGTCTGCGTCAACGCGTGATCCGGCGGCCCCACGGGGGCCGCGGGGCGACGCGCCGAGGGGCGTACGGGACATCCCGTACGCCCCTCGGGCTTCGTGCGGTCCGGCGGGACGCCGTGGCCGTGCCCCTTTCCGGCGCCGGCCGCGGATTCACCCGGAATGGGCAACCATTTCCTCCGCCAGCGCCGCCGCGAAGGAATCCACGTCCTCCTCGGTGGTGTCGAACGAGCACATCCAGCGGACCTCGCCGGTCGACTCGTCCCAGAAGTAGAAGCGGTAGCGCTTCTGCAGCCGTTCGCTGACCTCCCGCGGAAGCACCGCGAAGACCGCGTTGGCCTGGACGGGACGGACGACGGTGACGCCCTCGACCGCGCGGACGGCCGACTCCAGCCGCCGGGCCATCGCGTTGGCGTGACCGGCGCTGCGCAGCCACAGGTCACCGGAGAGCAGCGCCTCGAACTGCACCGAGACGAAGCGCATCTTGGAGGCGAGCTGCATGGACAGCTTCCGCAGGTGCTTCATCGCCCGCACCCGCTCCGGGTTCAGCACCACGACGCACTCGCCCAGCAGGAGCCCGTTCTTCGTACCGCCGAAGGACAGGACGTCCACACCCGCGTCGGTGGTGAACGCGCGCAGCGGCACCCCGAGGGTGGCCGCGGCGTTGGCGATCCGCGAGCCGTCGAGGTGCACGGCCAGACCCCGCTCATGGGCGTGGTCGCAGATCGCGCGGATCTCCTCCGGCGTGTAGCAGGTGCCCAGTTCGGTGGACTGCGTGATCGAGACGACCTGCGGCTGCGCGCGGTGCTCGTCGTCGAAGCCCCAGGCCTCCCGGTCGATCAGCTCGGGGGTGAGCTTGCCGTCCGCGGTGGGCACGGTGAGCAGCTTCAGCCCGCCCATCCGCTCCGGGGCGCCGCCCTCGTCCACGTGGATGTGGGCGGAGGCGGCGCAGACGACCGCGCCCCAGCGCTCGGTGAGCGCCTGCAGGGCCACGACGTTGGCGCCGGTGCCGTTGAAGACCGGGAACGCCTCGGCCCGCGGGCCGAAGTGGCCGCGGAAGACGTCCTGGAGGTGGGCGGTGTACTCGTCCCCGCCGTAGGCGACCTGGTGGCCGCCGTTGGCGAGGGCGATCGCCGCCAGCACCTCGGGGTGGATCCCCGCGTAGTTGTCGCTGGCGAAGCCCCGGACCTCGGGGTCGTGGTGCCGGACCGCGTCGGTCGGGGATGCTGCGCTCACGGGCGGGGTGTCAGCCACTGGCGGGTTCCGTTCACTTCCTCGGCGGGCCGGCTCCACACGTCCGCGATGGCGTCGGCCAGGTCGGTCACATCGGTGAAGCCCGCGAACTTGGCGTTCGGGCGCTCCTTGCGCATCTGCTCGTGCACCAGCGCCTTGATCACCAGCACGGTGGCGGCGGCGCTCGGGCCCTGCTCCCCCGCGAGCTTGCGGAAGGAGTCGCCCATCGCCAGCGTCCACGCCTCGGCGGCCGCCTTGGCCGCGGCGTACGCCGCGTTGCCGGCGGTGGGCTGCGTGGCCCCGGCGGCGCTGATCAGCACGTAGCGGCCGACGGGGCTGGAGAGCAGGCCGTCGTGGAAGGCCAGCGAGGTGTGCTGGACGGTACGGATCAGCAGCTTCTCCAGGAAGTCCCAGTCCGCGAGGTCGGTCTCCTGGAAGGAGGCCGAACCGCGCCAGCCGCCGACCAGGTGGACCATGCCGTCGATCCGCCCGTGCTCCTTCTCGATGCGGCCCGCCCACTCGCGGGTGGCGTCCAGGTCGAGCAGGTCGACGATGTCGCCGGTGATCCCGGCGCCGCCGGCGTCGAAGCGGGCCAGGTCCACGGCCTCGGCGAGCCGCTCGGGGTTGGCGTCGGCGGCGATGACCCAGGCGCCGGCGCGGGCGAGCCGCTGCAACGTCGCGCGTCCGGCGGGGCCGCCGGCCCCCGCCACCGCGATCACGGCTCCGGCCAGGGGTCCCCTGGCCACCTCGTTGGCTTCCGTCATCTGCGCCGCCTCCTCGCCTGGATCGGTCACGCGGCCACCTGGCCGGTGCCGTGGGCCGTGATGCCCTTGGTCGAGGCGATCACATCACGCAGCTTCTTGGCCAGCGCCTCGTAGAACATGCTGAGCGGGAATTCGTCCGGCAGCACGTCGTCCACGAGCTTGCGCGGCGGCTGGTCGAGGTCGAGGGCCTCGGGCCCCTTGGCCCAGACCGAACCGGGGTGCGGCGAGAGGTAGTCCGCGACGAGACCGTATGCGGCGAACCAGTGCACGAGCTTGGGGCGGTCGATGCCGTCCCGGTACAGCTTCTCGATCTCGCCGCAGAGCTGGGTGGTCACCTGCGGGGCGCGCTGCCAGTCGATGTGGAGCTTGTTGTCCGTCCAGCGTACGGCGTCGTGCTTGTGCAGGTAGGCGAAGAGCAGCTGGCCGCCGAGACCGTCGTAGTTGCGGACGCGGTCGCCGGTGACCGGGAAGCGGAAGAGGCGGTCGAAGAGGATCGCGTACTGGACGTAGCGGCCCATGCCGTGGCCCTCGGCCTCCAGCTTCACGGCCTCCTTGAAGGTCGTGAGGTCGCAGCGCAGCTCCTCCAGGCCGTACATCCAGAACGGCTGCCGCTGCTTGATCATGAAGGGGTCGAAGGGCAGGTCGCCGTGGCTGTGGGTGCGGTCGTGGATCATGTCCCAGAGCACGAAGGTCTGCTGGCTGAGGTCCTGGTCGCCGAGGAGTTCGGCGGCGTCCTCGGGGAGCTCGAGGCCGAGGGTGTCCACGGCGGCACGGCTCACCGCGCGGAAGCGGGCGGCCTCGCGATCGCAGAAGATGCCGCCCCAGGTGAAGCGCTCGGGCGCCTCGCGGACGGCGACGGTCTCGGGGAAGAGCACGGCGGAGTTCGTGTCGTACCCGGGGGTGAAGTCCTCGAACGTGATCGGCACGAAGAGGGGGTTGTCGTAGCGGGTGCGCTCCAGCTCCGACAGCCACTGCGGCCACACGACGCGCAGCGCGACGGCCTCGAGGTTGCGGTCCGGGTTGCCGTTCTGCGTGTACATCGGGAACACCACGAGGTGCTCCAGGCCGTCCTGGCGGTCGGCCGCCGGGTGGAAGGCCAGCAGCGAGTCGAGGAAGTCGGGCACCGCGAACCCGCCCTCGGCCCAGCGGCGCAGGTCCACGACCAGGGCCTCGTGGTAGGCCTTGTCGTGCGGCACGAGCGGGGAGAGGTCCTCGACGGCGCTGATCACCCGGTGCAGGGCGCTCTCGGCGGCGGCGGGCTCGGGCGCGCCCTCCGCGGAGAAGTCGATCGAGCCGTCCTTGCTCTGCCAGGGGCGGATCTCCTCCACCGCCTGCTTCAGGACCGCCCAGGCCGGGTGCCGGACAATGCCGCCGCCGGACACACCGGCCTCGCTGGTGGCTGCGCTGTCCATCGATGCCGCGACCGGCGACAGAATTTCCGTCATGACCCCTCCTTCGCTGAAGAACCTGTTGTCAGCTCACCGTATATACGGCAGCTTCTCCCGTTCAAGTGGAGGCGGAGGAGATTCTTCCGCCGACACGGCCCCGGACCGTGGATCTTCCTGTGGGCGGCCGCGCCGTTCATCCCGCGTTCGGCCTTGCGCCGCAAGGGACCGCTAGGCTGCCGGGTAGTCCGTCGATCACCCGCAGCACCCAGCACGGAAGCGGTTCCCCTTGAGCTTTCTCACCGTCGGCCACCGCGGTGTCATGGGCGTCGAGCCCGAGAACACCCTCCGCTCCTTCGTCCGCGCCGAGCGTGAGGACCTGGACCAGATCGAGCTCGACCTGCACCTGAGCAAGGACGGCGCCCTGATCGTCATGCACGACGTGAAGGTCGACCGCACCACGGACGGGGCGGGGCTGATCGGCGACCTCACCCTGGACGAGCTGCGCGAGCTCGACGCGGGCCACGGCGAGCGGGTCCCGGTGTTCGAGGAGGTGCTGGACGCGGTCACCAAGCCGATCCAGGCCGAGATCAAGGACGTCGCGGCGGCCCGCGTCCTGGCCGGCGTGATGCGCGAGCGCGACCTGGTCGAGCGCGTCGACGTGCTGTCCTTCCACGACGAGGCACTCGCCGAGATCCGCGAGCTGGTGCCCGACGTGCGCACCGTGCTGGTCGCCCAGGGCCCGATGGGCTCGGAGATCGTCACCCGGGCCCAGGCGGTCGGGGCGCGGCTCGTCAGCCTGAGCCTGCGGCGGATCAGCCTGGCGCTGGTGCAGGAGTGCCGGCGCGCGGGGATCTCGGTGATCGCGTGGACGGTGAACACCCCGGCCGACCTCGCGCTGGCACGGGCCCTCGGCCTGGACGGCGTCGTCACCGACATGCCGGCGGTCAAGCGCGCGGTCGAGGGCGGCCTCACCGACTGGTGACCCGCCCCGGCGGGCGAAGCGCGCCGGGACGGGGCGCCGGGCTCAGCCGAGCTTCTTGACCAGCAGCTCGAAGGCGAGGTCGTCGCGGGTGGGCAGCCCGAAGCGCGCGTCGCCGTACGGGAAGGGGCTGGTGCGGCCGGTCCGCGCGTAGCCCCGGCGCACGTACCAGGCGATCAGGTCGGCGCGCTGCGTGATCACCGTCATGTGCATCTCGTCCGCCGCCCACTCCTCGCGGGCCAGCCGCTCCGCCTCGGCGAGCACCAGCTTGCCCATGCCGCCGCCCTGCAGGGCCGGACGCACGGCGAACATCCCGAAGTAGGCGTGCCCGTCGCGGTTCTCCAGCTGGCAGCACGCGACGACGGCGCCGTCGGACTCGACCGCGAGGATCAGGCTGTGCTCGCCGTCGATGACGGCCGCCACGCCCTCGGGGTCGGTGCGCTGCCCCTCGAGCAGATCCGCCTCCGTCGTCCACCCGGCGCGGCTGGACTCCCCGCGGTACGCCGACTCGATCAGCGCGACGAGCGCCGGGACGTCCTCACGGGTGGCGGTACGGAAGACGGGGCGGGCGACGGGCTGCGCGGTCTCCATGACGGGGGGCGTCCTCTCTGCGGCGGCGGCTCGTCCCGAGGCTAGCCGGTCGTATCGGGGGACGGCACGAAACCCCTGGCCCGCACATGGCGCAGGAACTCCTCCGGCGGCGCGCACCCGCGCCGGCGCACCCACTGCTCCCAGGCCAGGTCCCACGCCCAGGTGCCGTCGGTGGCCCGTCCCGGGCGGACGTACTCGTACGGCCCCTCCGCCAGTGGATCCGGGGCGTGGCTCGCCGCGATGACCAGGATCCGGCCCGCGGCGAGCTAGTCCGCGAGGGGTTCGCGCAGCTCCTCCGGCAGGCTCCCCGGGACGAGACGCACCTGGCGGCCCCTGCCGCGGCCGACGCGGGACGGAGCGGCGGTGAAGACGGGGTGGCCCTGGGCGGCCGGGTCGGCCGGCCGGCGGCGGCCGGGCGCGGTGCGCACGTAGCGCTCCTCGCCCGTGGGCTCCCCCGCCTCCAGGGTGACGGCGAATCCGCCCGCCCTCAGCCGTGCGGCCAGAAGCGCCGTCTCCGGCCCCGTTCCCCGCTCCCCCTCCGCCGCGAGCGCGCGCAGCCGCCCGCGGACTTCGGCGAGCGGCAGGCCGAACACCTCGCGCAGCGTCTTGAGCGCCCGCGCGCCCGCCGCGCCGGGCGGCGGCTCGGCGCGCAGCACCACCGGGCCGTGCGCGGCGATCAGGGCGGCGCTGACGTGCTCGGGGACCTCGTCGCGACCGCACTCCACCTCGCCGGAACCGCACGCCTCGCAGGTACCCTCCACGCTCCAGTGAAGGGCGCCGTCGATGACGATCACACCTGCGTGGTGGCCGGCCTCGGCGCCGCAGCCGGTGCAGGTCTTGAACAGCGGGGCGATCGCGCCCGGGCCGTGGTCCATGCGGCGCAGCCTCCCCCGGCGGAAGGCGCCGTGTCAGCCGGTTTTCCCGGCGGCGCATGGGTAGCTTCGGGCCCGTGACGAACGTACTGAGCAGCAGGATCCTGCTCCGGCCGACCGATCTCCCCAGGTCCCGTGCCTTCTACCGGGACGACCTGGGGCTCGCGGTCTACCGCGAGTTCGGGCCCTGGGAGGAGCGCGGCACCGTCTTCTTCCTGGGCGGGGGCTTCCTCGAGGTCTCGGGGCACGCCGATGAACCACCCGCTCCGGGGCTCCAGTTGTGGCTCCAGGTCGAGGACGTGGCGGAGTGCCACCGGCGGTTCGCCGGGCGCGGGGTCCGCATCGTGCGCAAGCCCGTCCAGGAGCCCTGGGGGCTGGTGGAGATGTGGATCGAGGATCCCGACGGCGTACGGATCTGCGTGGTCGAGGTCCCCGCCGACCATCCGCTGCGCTACCGGCCGTAGGCCCGCGCGGTCACGAGCCGGACCGGGCCGTGCGGCGCGGCGTCCGCGCACCGGCCCCGGTCACGCGGCCACGCCGGTCTCGGCACAGGCGGCCGCGAAGCGGCGGACGCCCTCGGCGATCTCCTCGGTGCCGCGGGTGTCGGCGAAGCTGAGGCGGACGTAGGGCGCCGGCGCCTCGGCGGCGAAGTAGGGGCGGCCGGGGGCGACGGCGGTGCCGGCCCGCAGCGAGGCGGCGGCCAGCGCGGACTCGTCCGTGCCGTCCGGGAGCCGGAGCCAGAGCTGGTAGCCGCCGACGGGGACGCGGACGGCGGCCGCGAGCGCCGGCAGGTCACGGTGGAGGGCGGCGAGCATGGCGTCCCGGCGCTCGCGAAGCCCTGCGGAGACAGCCCGGAGGTGCCGGGGCCAGGCGGGGGCGCCGACGAGTTCGAGGGTGGCCTCCTGGAGGGGGCGCGGCACGAAGAAGCTGTCGACGACTTGGATGGCGCGCAGCCGCTCCATGACCGGGCCGCGGGCGACGAGCGCGCCGACGCGCAGGCTGGGCGAGGTGGGCTTGGTCAGCGAGGTGACGTGGACGACGGTGCCGTACGGGTCGTCGGCGACCAGGGGCGGCGGGGCTTCGGCGCCGTGGCCCAGGCGCCGGGCGAAGTCGTCCTCGACCAGGAAGGCCCCGGCGGCGTGGGCGATCTCGGTGATCCGCCGGCGGCGGTCCGCGGCGAGGACGGCCCCGGTGGGGTTCTGGAAGAGCGGCTGGCAGAAGAAGACCCGGGCGCCGGTGGCGGCGAAGGCGTCGGCGAGCAGGTCGGGGCGCACGCCGTCGTCGTCCATGGGGACGGGGACGGGACGCAGCCCGGCCGCGCGGGCGACGGCCATGGCGCCGGGGTACGTCGGCGACTCGACCAGCACCGGCGAACCGGGTGGGGCGAGCGCCCGCAGGGCGGTGGTGAGCGCTGCCTGGCCGCCCGCGGTGACCAGGACGTTGGCGGGGCCGAGCGTGCCGCCGGGGCCGCCCGCCTCGCGCGCGAACCAGGCCCGCAGCGCCGTCAGCCCCTCCAGCGGCGGCATGTCCCAGGCGCCGGGGCGGCGGGCGGCGCGGGCGAGCGCGGCGCCGAGTGCCTGTCCGGGCTGGAGCGAGGGGTGCAGGTAGCCGCCGTTGAAGGCGATGACCCCGGGCGGCGGGACGGCGAGGCTGGCGGTCACGCCGGAGGCGTCGACGACCCTGGGGGCGGGTTCGCCGTGCTGCTCCTCGACGGTGAGGGCCATCTGCTGCCAGGAGGTGTCGACGGCGCGGGGCCCGCCCTCGGCACGGTGGGCACGGTAGGCGCCGGCACCGGGGCGGGTGACCACCAGGCCCTCGGCGGCGAGGGCGGCCAGGGCGCGGGAGACCGTGACGGGGCTGACGCCGAAGCGCTCGACGAGGACACGGCTCGAGGGCAGCTTCTCACCGAGCGAGTAGCGCTGGAGCTCGTTCCGCAGGGTGTCCGCGAGGTTTCCGGAACTGCTACCGTCATTCATGACAGCACAGAATAGCGCTACCGCGGCCCCGTCGATAGCGGTCGGGAGCCGTGCACGGGGCACCGCCCTCGCCGGGCTGGGGGTCGCCGCCTTCTCCCTGACGTTCCCCGCGACGCACTGGGCCCTCACCGGACTCGGCCCCTGGACGGCCACGACCGTCCGGGGCGTGCTGGCGGCGGCCGTGGCGGGCGTCTGCCTCACGGTCGCGCGGGTGCCGCGGCCCGACCGCGGGCACTGGGTGGGGCTCGGGATCGTGGCGCTCGGCGTCGTCCTGGGTTTCCCCCTGCTGACCACCCTGGCGCTGCGCACCACCGACACCTCGCACGCCGCCGTCGTCGTGGGCGCGTTGCCGCTGGTCACCGCCGTCCTGGCCGCCGTACGCGTCGGGACCCGCCCGTCACGGCTGTTCTGGTCGGCCGCGGTCGCGGGCGGGGCGATCGTCGTGGGCTTCGCCCTGTGGCAGGGCGGCGGCGCCCCGACGAGGGGCGACCTCTTCCTCTTCGCGTCGCTGCTGGTCTGCGCGGCCGGTTACGTCGAGGGCGGGCGGCTGGCCTCGGTCATGCCGGGCTGGCAGGTCATCGGGTGGGCGCTGGTCGGTGCGCTGCCCCTGACGGTGCCGGCGGCGGGGGTCGCGCTCGCGCTCGAACCCGTGCACCTGGGCGGGCAGGCGGTGGCGGGGCTGCTCTGGGTCTCGGTGGTGTCCCAGTTCCTCGGGCTGATGGTCTGGTACCGGGGCATGGCCGTCGTCGGTGTGGCGCGCGCCAGCCAGTTGCAGCTCGCACAGCCGTTGCTGACGCTGGTGTGGGCGGCCGCGCTGCTCGGCGAGGACCTGGGCGCGCTGACCGCGCCCGCGGCGGTGGCGGTCCTGGTGTGCGTGGCCGTCACCCAGAGGGCCCGCAGCTGAGACGGCGGCGGGCCGTGCCGCGCTCCCCCGGTACGCCCGTGCGCTGGAGTGTGCGCCGCCGGCGGCGGGCATCCTCCGCGAAGGAGCCGAAGGAGGGCCGCTCATGCACGGACCGCCGCTGGTGGCCTGGCTGCTCGTGGCGCTCGGCGCCGCCACGGGGGCGTACTGCCTGTTCCGCACGCGTCGGGGCTGCCCCGGCACCGGGCCCGACGTACGCCGGACGGCGCGCGCGGAGGCGCTGATGGGGCTGGGCATGGCCGTGATGGCGGTGCCGGTGTCGGTCCTCGATCCGCCGCGGTGGGCCGCGGCGGCCTTCGGCCTGGTCTTCGGGGCCGCCGCGGTGCGCGCGCTGCTGCTGGCGCGGCACGACCCGCACCATCTGCACCACGCGGTGGGTGCGGGGGCGATGGTCTACATGGCGGTGGCCATGGCCGAGGCGGGCGCCGCGGGTGCCGCCGGGGGCGCGGCCCACGCCGGTCACACCCCGGCGGGCACGCCCGCGGCGACCGGGCTGCTGCTGGCCTACTTCGCGGTGTACGTCCTGGCGGCGGGCGTCCGCCTGGTCTCGGTCCCAGCCGCCGTGACCGCGGCCGGTCCGGCGCCCGCGGGTGGCGTCGTCCCGGTGGCGCACGCGCCCGAACTGACGTCGGCGTGCCGCGTGTCCATGGCGATCGGGATGTTCGCCATGCTCCTCACGCTGTGACGGCAGTGAGGCGCGTCACTTTCCCGCCGGAGAACGTACCCGTGCGCAGCGGCACCCTCATAGTCTGGCGGCATGACCGTCCCGCTCGCGCTGCTCCTGCTCGGTGCGGTGGCGGCCGCCATGGCCCCGCGCCTGCTCACCCGCGCCGTCTGGCCCGAGCGGGAACCGGTGCTGGCCCTGTGGGTGTGGCAGTGCGTGGTCGGCGCGGTCCTGCTGTGCCTGTTCCTGGCCATGGCCCTCAGCGCCTCCGCCACCTGGTCCTCGCTGCGCGAGGGGTTGTTCGCCTTCGCCCCCCATGACGTCGTCGAGGCCTACGAGCTGCCCGGCTACGGCCCCTGGGCGGGTTACCTGGCGGTGCTGCTGGCCTGCGGGGGCGCCTGGACGGCGGCCATGCTGGCCCGCGAGATCCGCGGGGCCCGGGCCCGGCAGCGGGCGCGCCGCACCGAACTGCGGGCCCGCTCGCCCCGGCTGCCCGGTGAGGCCGCCGCGCCGGACGAGCGGCTGGTCGTCCTGGAGGGCGAGCGTCCGGACGCCTGGTGGCTGACCGGTCCCCGGCCGCAGCTGGTCATCACCACGGCCGCGCTGCGGCGGCTGAAGGGCCGTCAGCTCGATTCCGTCCTCGCCCACGAGCAGGGCCACGCGCGGGCCAGGCACGACGTCCTGCTGCACTGCGCCGGGGCGCTCGCCTCGGGCTTCCCGCAGGTGCCGGTCTTCGCCGGGTTCCGCGACCAGGTGCACCGGCTCGTCGAGCTGGCCGCCGACGACATCGCCTCACGCCGCTTCGGGCGGCTCACCACGGCCCTGGCCCTGGTCGAACTCAACGAGGACCGCGGCGTGTTCGGCCCCTGCCCTACGCCGGACGCGCAGGTCCCGGTCCGCGTCAACCGGCTGCTGGACCCCGCGCCCCGCCTCACCCGCCTCGGCCGCGCCCATGCCTCGGCGTGCGCGCTGCTGATTCCCGTCGTGCCGTTGCTCGTGGCCTTCGGCCCCGGAATCGGGGCGCTCACGTAGCCTCGGCTGCATGCACGCCCCTCCCGCACCTTCCGATGTCCGGGACCCCGACAGTGCCCCGCGCACCGCGTGCCTGAGCCAGTGCGCGGCGGTCTCCGCCGCCTTCCTGCTGCTGCTCGGGCTCGTCGCGGCGCGCTGGGGGCCGCTGCTGGCCGCCGACCGCGCCGCCGTCGTGGACCTGCACGCCGTCGCCGTACGGCACTCCGGCTGGACCCGGCTCAACCGCGTCCTCACCGACTGGGTCTGGGACCCGCTGACGATGCGTCTGCTGCTGCTCGCGGCCGTGGCGTGGCTGGTCGTACGGCGCGAGAACCGCCAGGCCCTGTGGCTGGTGGTGGCCGGCACCCTCGGCTGGGTGCTCCAGCAGGCCGCCAAGGCCCTCCTCGGGCGGGAACGCCCGCGGTGGCCCGACCCCGTCGACTCGGCCGCCTTCGCGGCGTTCCCCTCCGGCCACGCGACGACCGCCGCGCTCGTCTGCGGCGCGCTGCTGTGGCTGCTGCTGCTCCGCGTGCCGGCCCGTTCCCCCTGGTGCGTCGCCGCCTGCGCCGTCGCCTTCGTGTCGGTCGCCGGTGTCGGCTTCACCCGCGTCTACCTCGGCGTCCACTGGCCTTCCGACGTCCTGGGGGGCTGGCTGCTCGCGGCGGCCGTGCTCACGGGTACGGCCGCGCTCTGCGAACCGTGGCGCACGGGCTCCTCGGAGCAGGGCCGTACGTCCTCGTGACCCCGCCGGTCAGGGCCGGGAGTCGTGCAGGTTCAGGGGAGATCGGGGCCGCCCGCCGACTGCCCTCCCGAGCTGCCGGTACCGGCTGGTATCCATGGTCGGCATGGACACCGAACACGCCTCCCCCGAGGACCTCGCCGCGCTCCGCGCGGCCTTCGACGTGGACGACGGCGGTGAGTCGGCGCTCGGATGGGAGGCCGTCCACGCCTTCGAGGCGCGGCACGGGGTGGTCCTGCCCGAGCCCTACCGGACGTTCGTCGCCGAGATCACCGACGGCTCCTTCCAGGGGCCTCCCGACTTCGGGCTCGTGGGGTTGGAGGAATTGCCGGACGACTGGGGCGACGAGCGTCCCGAGCGCGACCTCGGCCGGCCCTTCCCCCTGACGTCGGCGTGGCTCTGGGAGGACGACGACCGGCCCGAGGAGGAACTCGCGCCGCTCCGCTCCCAGGTGTTCGACCACGGCTCGGTCGTGCTGGGCACGGACGGCTGCGGCATGTACTGGCACCTGGTCGTCACCGGACCTCAGCGCGGCCGCGTGTGGAACATCACCGGCGAGGGCGCCTGCCCGTTCGACGCGGGGTTCGCGGGGTGGGTCGGGCACTGGGCGGCCGGCAGGCCCTGGTTCGACGCCTCCTGACCGGGGCCCGGCCGGCGCCGGGTCCGGGTGTTGACCGGGAAGCCGGGGCGGGGAGGATGGCGGGCATGACCATCAAGGGATGCATGTTCGACTTCTCCGGGACGCTGCTGCGGGCCGAGTCCGCCCGCAGCTGGCTGGGCGCCGTTCTGGAGCGGATGGGGATCACCCCCGGCGAGGAGGAGTTGGCGGCGTACGCGGAACGGCTGGAGCGGGCCGGAGGGCTTCCTGGTGGGGCGGCACCCGAGCGGGTGCCGGCCCGGCTGGAGCGGCTGTACCGGGAACGGGACCTGTCGGCGGAGCACCACCGTGCGGCGTTCACCGCGCTGGCGCGGGAGGTGGAGCTGCCGTGGGGCGACGTCCACGCGGCGCTGTACGACCGGCACATGGAGCCCGCCGCCTGGTCGCCGTACCCGGACACGGTCGAGGTGCTCGAGGAACTGCGGCGCCGGGGCGTGCCGGTGGCGGTGGTGAGCAACATCGGGTGGGACCTGCGGCCGGTGTTCCGGGCGCACGGTCTGGAGGGGCTGGTGGACGTCTTCGTGCTGAGCTTCGAACACGGCGTCCAGAAGCCGGATCCGCGGCTGTTCCGCGTCGCGTGCGAGGGACTGGGGCTGCCGCCGGAGCGGGTCGTGATGGTCGGGGACGACCGGCGGGCGGACGGCGGGGCGGCGGCGCTGGGCTGCACGTTGCACCTGGTGGACCACCTGCCGGTGGAACAGCGGCCGTCGGGGCTGCTGCCGGTGCTGGACCTGACCGCGTGACGGGTTCCTGACCGGTGGCGAGGATCTGAGGGCGCCCGGGCGACCGGCTCGGAGGTGCGGTACCCGGCGGTCCCCCGCGCCGCCGGGTACGTGCACCTCACCCCCGTGGACCCGCGTGAGCATGCCACTCACCGCGGGCCGGCCCTGAGTATATTGGCTCCGAGCCAGTCAACGCAGGAGTAAAGCATGTCCCCTCGGCGACCGTCGGTCAATGAAGCGATGCGCCGGCGTTCTCGGGAGCGTCTGCTGCAGGCGACCGTCGAACTGGTGGAGGAGAACGGCTTCGAGGCCACGACCCTCGGGGACATCGCCGACCGCGCGGGTTCGGCACGCGGTCTGGTGTCGTACTACTTCCCCGGCAAGCGGTTGCTGCTGCAGTCGGCCGCGCACCGTCTGATGCACACCGAACTGGCCGCCGCCCTCGGGCGGGAACCGGCCCCCTCCGACGGCCGCGAGGTGCTGGCCCGGGCGATCGACGCCGTCCTGGGGCTGCCCGTGCACCACCCGGTCGTCATGCGGGCGCACATGGCCGGCATCCTCCAGACCGCGGGGTTCAGCGAGTGCGAGGAGCGGCAGCGCCTGGCCGAACTGCTGCTCGGCGCCATCACGGCATGGGGTTCGCAGGACCCCGAGCAGGACTACCGGATGCTGCGGGCGCAGCTCATGGGCGGGGTGTTCGCCCAGTTGATCCCGGGCGCGGCGATGCCGCTGGCGCGGCTGCGGGCCGAGATGTTCCAGCGGTACGGACTGTCCTGGGAACTCGGCGTTCCGCCGGGCGACCTGCCGCCCGGCGGAACGCCGCTGCCCGGGACCGCTCAGCGGTAGTCGGGCTGGGTCTGGACGTTGAGCTCGGCGATCCGGACGCCGCGGGCGCTGTCGGTGCGCCGGTCGGAGATCCGGAGCACGTCGAAGCCCTTGGCGATGTCGTTCGAGTAGATGTATCCGTTGTAGTAGTAGGCGCTCCAGGAGCCGCCCAGGGTCAGGGTGTCGGTCGAGATGGGCCCGCGCTCGAAGTAGCCGATCTCCTTGGGACGCGAGGAGTCGGTGAAGTCCCACACGGAGACGCCGCCCTGGTACCAGGCCTGGACCATGATGTCGCGGCCCTTGGCGGGGATGAGCGATCCGTTGTGGGCGACGCAGTTCTCGGTGTCGGCCTGGTGGCGCGGGATCTTGTAGTAGTTGCGGAAGACGAGTTCGGACTTGCCGTGCTTGCGGACGATGTCGTAGATGCCGTCGGCGCCTCGATTCGGTCCGATCGCGGCGTTGCACTCGGCGCCGCCGCCACCGCCGAGCTCGTCGGTGAAGACGACCTTGGTGCCGCGCTCGTTGAAGGTGGCCGAGTGCCAGAACGAGAAGTTGACGTTGTCCTGGACCCGGTCGAGGACCTTCGGCCGCTCGGGGTTGGAGATGTCCATCAGGATGCCGTCGCCCATGCAGGCACCGGCGGCGAGCTTCATCTTCGGGAACGCGGTGATGTCGTGGCAGCCGGTGGTCTCACTGACCCGCGCCTGGGTGTCGGTGGGCGGGACGCCCGGGTTGCCGCCGTCGGGGAAGAGGACGGGGAAGGCCGTGACGGCCGCCTTCTCCGGGTGGCTGCGCGGGATCTTCACGACGGAGATGCCGTCGTGCGGGGGCTGGCAGTCCGGGAAGCTCGCGCTGGGCGAGTAGGAGGACACGTAGACGAACAGGTCGCGCTTTTCCGGTACAAGGGTGTGGGTGTGGGAGCCGCAGGCGGTCTCCACGGCGGCGACGTAGCGCGGGTTGGCCTTGTCGCTGATGTCGAAGACCTTGACGCCCTCCCAGGAGGACTTCTCGGCGGCGGACTGGCTCGTGCTCGCGCAGGTGTTGTCGGAGCGCGAGGAGTCGGTGGACAGGACCAGCAGGTTCCCGGAGACCGAGATGTCGTTCTGGGATCCGGGGCACAGCACCTGGCTGACCATCTTGGGGCTGGTGGGACGGCTGATGTCCCAGATGACGAAGCCGTCGTAGTTGCCGGCGAAGGCGTATCTCCCCTGGAACGCCAGGTCGGTGTTGAATCCCCCGAGCGACTGCTTGGGTATGTTGACCAGGTGCTCGACGTTGGCGCTCGTCACGACCTCGTCGACACCCGGGATGCTCCCGTCGGCCGTGGCGGGGGCCGGGGCCGCCAGTCCGAGCAGCGCGACGGCTGCGGCCGCCAGGGCCACCAGTCGTCCGGGGCGAGCGAGGGCTGTACGTAAGCGCTTCACCGCGTTCCTCCCTTGAGTCCGTTCGCGATTGAACTTCATGCGGACCCCGGCAGTATGGCCCTTCTCATGCGCGCGTCAAAAGATGACAATGCACTGGTGTTTTCTTCGTATCGCGTTGCGACGCTGCCCGCGCTGGCCCTCGCCGCCGCCTTAACCCTCGCCCTGACCAGCTGCGACGGCGGTTCCGGAGGCGATTCCGCGTCCGCCGCGTCCTCGGTCATCGCACCGGGAGCACCGGGTGAGAAGGCCACCACCCTGTCCCGGGACGAGGCGGCCGAGGCCCTGCCCGACGACTCACCGAACGCGGCGGACCTCACCTACGTGACGAACATGGTCGCCCACCACCAGCAGGCGCTTGTCATGACGGCCCTCGCCGGCACCCACGCCTCGGACAAGCGGGTCCGCGCACTCGCCGGACGCATCGACGCCGCACAGGGCCCGGAGATCGACGTCATGGAGGCCTGGCTCAAGACCAACGGCGGCTCCCATGGCGCCGCCCACGACCACGACCACTCCTCGATGCCCGGGATGGCCACCGCGGCGCAACTGGCGGCGCTGCGCGCGGCGCGCGGCGCGGAGTTCGACCGGCAGTTCCTGCACCTGATGATCACCCACCACCGCGGAGCGGTGACGATGGCCACCGACGAGCTCACCCACGGCCGCAACGTCCAGGTCGGCGAGTGGGCGAACGACGTGATCGCCCAGCAGAGCGCCGAGATCGCCCGGATGCAGGCCATGGGCTGACATCCCCGGCCGCGAC
This sequence comes from Streptomyces sp. NPDC111520, assembly GCF_055635295.1. NCBI lineage: Bacteria > Bacillati > Actinomycetota > Actinomycetes > Kitasatosporales > Streptomycetaceae > Streptomyces > Streptomyces sp. NPDC111520. Next base: position 291,015 of record NZ_JBVKBW010000007.1, read on the forward strand.
ACGCGCCGGTGCCCTCCCCCCGGTGGTCCCTCGGTGCGATGCTGGACGTGGCCGCCCGTCCCGCCCGTTCCGGGCGGCGCACGGGCCGCCGAGGTGAACCCAACCCTCGCCGAAGGGGAGGCGCCCGTGCTGCGTGTGGCAGTGGTCGGATCAGGTCCCAGCGGGGTGTACACGGCCGAGGCGCTGACCCGCCAGGAGTCGGTGCCGGACGTCGCCGTCGACGTGCTCGACCGGCTGCCCTGCCCGTACGGGCTGGTCCGGTACGGGGTGGCCCCCGACCACGAGAAGATCAAGTCCCTGCAGGGCACGCTGCGGCGCGTCCTGGAGGACCCCCGGATCCGTTTCCTGGGCAATGTGACGGTCGGCGGTCCCGGGCTGTCCCCGCGGGCGCTGCTGGGGCTGTACCAGGCGGTCGTGTACTGCGTCGGCGCCGCGACCGACCGCCGCCTGGGGGTGCCCGGCGAGGACCTGCCCGGCAGCTGCGCGGCCACGCACTTCGTCTCCTGGTACAGCGCCCACCCCGACGAGGCTCCCGGCACCTTCCCCCTGCACGCCCGCTCCGCCGCCGTGATCGGGGTCGGCAACGTGGCCGTCGACGTGGCACGCGTCCTGGCCCGGGGCGCCGGGGAGCTGCGCCGCACCGATGTGCCCGAGGAAGTGCTGCGGGCCCTGGCGGACAGCCGGGTCACGGACGTCCACATGGTGGGGCGCCGCGGGCCCTCGCAGGCGAAGTTCACCACCAAGGAGCTGCGCGAGCTCGGCGACCTGCCCGACGCGGACGTCGTCGTCCGGCCCTCGGAACTGGCGCTCGACCCCGCGTACACCGACCCGCAGGGGCTCGTCCCGGTCGCCCGGCGCAACGTGGAGGTGCTGCGCGGCTGGGCCGCCCGGCCGCCGGCGGGCCGGCGGCGCCGCATCAATCTGCGCTTCTTCCTGCGGCCGGTGGCCGTGCTCGGTGCGGACGCGGTGACCGGGGTGCGGTTCGAGCGGACCGCGCCGGACGGACAGGGCGGGGTGCGCGGCACCGGCGTCCTGGAGGACATCGAGGCCGGGCTCGTGCTGCGGTCGGTCGGTTACCGCGGCGTCCCCCTGGAGGGGCTGCCGTTCGACGACCGGCTCGGCATCGTCCCCAACGAGGAGGGGCGTGTGCTGCGCGACGGCGCGCCCTCACCGGGCGAGTACGTCGCCGGGTGGATCAAGCGCGGGCCGACCGGGGTGATCGGCACCAACCGCCCCTGCGCCAAGCAGACGGCGGCCGCCCTGGTCGCCGACGCGCCTGAGCTGCTGGCCAGGCACACCGCGGCCGCCGATCCGCTGGAAGGGCTGCGCGCGCTCGGCCAGGACCCGGTGGAGTGGACCGGGTGGGAGGCCATCGAGGCCGCCGAAGCGGCGCTGGGCCGGTCGCTGGACCGCACGACGGTGAAGATCCACGACTGGCAAGGGCTGTTGGCGGCCGCCCGCCCCACGGGGTGAGGCCGCGGGACAGTCCCCCCGGCAGCACCAGGTCCCGGGCAGCCGCTTCGTCCTGCCACCGCACACCCGCGCCGCGTTCGAGGAGCCGCCTGTGGCGACGCCGCCGCACCGTTCCGCCGTCCATCCCGTCGACGAGGTCCTCCCCGCCGTCCAGCTGGGGGCGTTCGGGCTGCAGCATGTGCTGGCGATGTACGCCGGGGCGGTGGCCGTGCCGCTCATCGTCGGCGGCGCACTGGGGCTGTCGCCCGCCGACCTCGCCTACCTGATCACGGCGGACCTGCTGGTGTGCGGCATCGCCACACTGCTGCAGTGCGTGGGATGGTGGCGGTTCGGCGTCCGGTTGCCCATCATGCAGGGCTGCACCTTTGCGGCGGTCTCACCCATGGTGCTGATCGGCCAGCACGGCGGACTCCCCGCGATCTACGGCGCCGTCATCGCCTCGGGAGTGGCGATGGTCGTACTGGCACCGGTCTTCGGACGGCTGCTGCGGTTCTTCCCCCCGCTGGTGACGGGCACCGTGATCCTGGTCATCGGGCTCAGCCTGCTGCCGGTCGCCGGCAACTGGGCCGCGGGAGGGGCGGGGTCGGCCGGCTTCGGGGCGCCGCGGAACATCGGCCTCGCGGCGGCGGTGCTGGTGGTCGTCCTGCTGGTGCAGCGCTTCGCGCCCCCCGTCGTCGCGCGCGTCGCGGTCCTGGCGGGCATCGTGGTGGGCACCCTCGCGTCCGTGCCGCTGGGCTTCACCGACTTCGGCGCGGTCGGCGACGCCGGCTGGCTCGGGATCAGCACGCCGTTCCACTTCGGCACGCCCCACTTCCAGGGCGCGGCAATCGTCTCCATGCTCGTGGTGGCCCTGGTGACGATGACCGAGACGACCGGGGACATCATCGCCGTGGGCGAGCTGACGGGCCGCCATGTGGAGCCGCGGCGGCTCGCCGACGGGCTGCGCGCGGACGGCGTCTCGACCGTGCTCGGCGGGGTGTTCAACACCTTCCCGTACACCGCCTACGCACAGAACGTGGGCCTCGTGGGGATGACCGGGGTGCGCAGCCGCTGGGTGGTGGCGACCGCGGGCGGCATCCTCGTGTTCCTGGGGCTGCTGCCCAAGCTGGGCGCGGTGGTCGCGGCGATCCCGGCGCCCGTGCTGGGCGGGGCGGGCCTCGTGATGTTCGGGATGGTGGCGGCGAGCGGGGTACGGACCCTGTCGACCGTCGACTTCCACGGCAACGGCAACCTGACCGTGGTGGCCGTGTCGGTCGCCGTGGGACTGCTGCCGGTGGGCGTGCCGCATGTGTACGACGCCTTCCCCGACTGGTTCCAGACGGTGATGGACAGCGGCATCAGCGCGGGGTGCATCACCGCGATCGCGCTGAACCTGCTCTTCAACCACCTGCCCGGCGGTTCCGGTTCGGGCGCCGAGGAGGCCGGGCTCCACCGGGGCTGACGGCACGCCGGTCCGGCCCCGCCGCCGAGCTGTCCACGCGCGGGGCCCCTCGTCCCGCGGTCCGGGGCGGGACCCGTCGCCGGGGCGAACGCGCGCCGCGACCCCCCGTTGTCGGTGGGGCAGTGCAGAATCTGTGATGCAGGACACATTCCCGTAGCTCGGAGATGGTGCGTCATGGACGACGTCGTACTCGCGATCGGCACGCGCAAGGGCCTGTTCCTCGGACGGCGGACAGCCGCCGGGGGGTGGGAGCTGACCGGCCCGCACTTCCCGATGCAGGCGGTGTACTCGGTGGGCATCGACACCCGCCGGGCGGTTCCCCGGCTGCTGGTCGGCGCGGACAGCTCGCACTGGGGGCCGTCGGTGTTCCGCTCCGACGACCTCGGGCGCAGCTGGGAGGAGCCGGCCCGGCCCGCGGTGAGCTTCCCCAAAGACACGGACACCTCGCTGGAGCGCGTCTGGCAGATCCAGCCCGCCGGGACCGACGCCCCGGACCTGGTGTGGGCGGGCACGCAACCGGGCGCGCTCTTCCGTTCCGACGACGGCGGCGTGACCTTCGAGTTCGTGCGGAGCCTGTGGGAGCACCCCCAGCGGGAGCTGTGGGGCGCCGGGTTCGGCGGGCAGGCGGTGCACACGGTCGTCACCGATCCGCGTGACGCCGACGCCGTGATCGCGGCCGTCTCCTCCGGCGGGGTCTACCGCTCCGGCGACGGCGGCGCGAGCTGGGAGGCGTCCAACACCGGGCTCAAGGCGGAGTTCCTGCCGGACCCGTACCCGGAGTTCGGCCAGTGCGTGCACAAGATCGCCCGGGACGCGGTGGACCCGGACCGGCTCTACCTGCAGAACCACGGCGGGGTCTACCGCAGTGACGACGCCGGCGCGTCGTGGACGGAGATCGGCAAGGGCCTGCCCGCGGACTTCGGCTTCGCCGTCGCCGTCCACCCCCGCCGCGGCGGCGTCGCCTACGTCTCGCCGGTCAACGACGGCAGCGACCGCTACCAGCCCGACTACCGCTGCCGCGTCTACCGCACCGAGGACGCCGGCGCCTCGTGGACGGCCCTGTCCGCCGGCCTGCCCACGGACGAGCACTACGGCGTGGTCCTGCGCGACGGACTGCGCACCGACGACGCCGACCCGGCCGGCGTGTACTTCGGCAACCGCAACGGCGAGGTCTACGCCAGCGCCGACGAGGGCGACACCTGGCGGCTCGTGGCCTCGCACCTGCCGGATGTGCTGTGCGTCCGGGCGGCTGTGGTCTGACTGTCGGTGTGAGCCACTAGAGTGACTCACCGTGGCTGCAAGACCGTTGAACGAAATCGTCGAAGAAGGCTGGGCCAAGGCGCTGGAGCCGGTCGCGGGGAGGATCGCCGCGATGGGCGACTTCCTCCGCGCCGAGATCGCCGCGGGCCGCACCTACGTGCCGTCGGGGGCGAACGTGCTGCGCGCGTTCCAGCAGCCCTTCGACGACGTCCGGGTGCTGATCGTGGGCCAGGACCCGTATCCCACCCCGGGGCACGCCGTCGGGCTGTCGTTCTCGGTGGCCCCGGAGGTGCGACCGCTCCCCGGCAGCCTGCAGAACATCTACCGGGAGCTGAACACCGACCTCGGCCTCCCCCAGCCTTCCAACGGGGACCTGACCCCCTGGACCCGGCAGGGCGTCCTGCTGCTCAACAGGGCGCTCACCACCGCGCCGCGCAAGCCCGGGGGGCACCGCGGCAAGGGCTGGGAGGAGGTCACCGAACAGGCCATGCGGGCGCTCGTCGCGCGAGGCAAGCCGCTGGTCTCGATCCTGTGGGGCTCCGACGCGCGCAAGCTGCGCCCGCTGCTGGGGAACCTGCCGGCCGTCGAGTCCGCCCACCCCTCCCCCATGTCGGCCGACCGCGGCTTCTTCGGCTCGCGTCCGTTCAGCCGGGCCAACGACCTGCTGGCGCGGCAGGGCGCGGAACCGGTGGACTGGCGGCTGCCCTGACGGGGGCAGCCGTTACCCTGCCCGGGTGACGACGCATTCGAACACCCCGGCGGGCTGGTATCCGGACCCGCACGGCACGCAGAACCTGCTGCGCTACTGGGACGGCTCCCAGTGGACGGAGCACACCCACGCGGGCGGGGCGCAGGTCCCGCCGCAGCCCAAGGACAACCCCTGGGAGCTGGGCGTCGACGGGGGTCCCGACCCCGCGCGCATCCAGCGCCAGGTGCATCAGCAGGCGGGCGTCGCCCCCACCGGCCCCGGTGGGGGGACGCTCTTCAGCGAGCCCGTCCTGGTGGTCAACCAGAAGGCCAAGCTCATCGAGCTGAACAACGAGTACAGCGTCTTCGACCAGCACGGGCGCCAGCTCGGCTCGGTGCTCCAGGTCGGTCAGAGCACCGCGCGCAAGGTGCTGCGCTTCGTCTCGAGCGTCGACCAGTTCCTGTCGGTGCGCCTGGAGGTCCGTGACCCGCACGGGCAGCCCCTGTTGCTGCTGACCCGGCCGGCGAAGTTCATCAAGTCCAAGGTGATCGTGCAGCGCGCCGACGGCACGACCCTCGGCGAGATCGTGCAGCAGAACGCCATCGGGAAGATCAACTTCTCCTTCGAGGTGAACGGCCAGAAGATCGGCGCGATCAAGGCCGAGAACTGGCGGGCCTGGAACTTCGCGATCGTCGACCACACCGACACCGAGGTCGCCCGGATCACCAAGACCTGGGAGGGCCTGGCGAAGACGATGTTCACCACGGCCGACAACTACGTGCTGCAGATCCACCGGCAACTGGCGGACCCCCTGCTGAGCATGGTCGTCGCCTCCGCGCTCACCGTGGACACCGCCCTCAAGCAGGACTCGCGCGGACTCGGCTGATCGTGGGACGCATACGGTGCCGGGTCGAGCGGACCCGGCACCGTATCGGGACAGAACCGGACAGGTAACCCCTGCGACGGACCCGCCCGAACAACAGAGCGCGCAAAGGCACTAGCATGCCTCGCCATGAGCACTGCCGAAGGCCCCGCACCCGGCCTGCCCGTTCGAATGCCCCGCCCCCGCCAGCCCGGGCGGCACCGGCGGCCGGAGCCGCTGACCACGCCTGAGGGTGCACCCGCGCTGGTCCTCGCCGTGCCCGGCACTCCCTCCCCCGCGATACGCAGTCTCGCGGAGGAGATCGTCAGCATCGCCCGCATCGAGCTCTCCGGGCTCGACCCGCGCATCGGCTACGTCGACGGCGACGGCGAGGAGTACCCGACCCTGGAGTCGGTGCTGGCCCAGGCCGCGACCGAGCGCGGCGACCAGACGCCCGCGGCCGTCGTGGTGCCGCTGCTGGCCGGTCCCGAGGCCTCGGTGATGCGCCGGCTGCGCCAGGCGGTGGCGGACAGCCGTTCCGCGGCGGAGGTCACCGACGTGCTCGGCCCCCACCCGCTGCTGGCCGAGGCGCTGCACGTGCGCCTCTCCGAGGCAGGCCTGGCCCGCGCCGACCGCGCCCGCCTGTTCACGGTGGCCACGGCCGCCGACGGCATCATCCTGGCCACCGTCGGTGGCGAGGAGGCCGTCCAGGCCGCCGGGGTGACCGGTCTGCTGCTGGCCGCGCGCCTCGCGGTGCCGGTGCTGGCCGCCGCGCTGGACATCGAGGAGTCGGTCGCCGGGGCCGCGGAGCAGCTGCGTTCCTCCGGCTCGACCACGCTGGCGCTCGCGCCGTACGTGATCGGTCCTGAGGTCGCCCCCGAGGTGCTGCACGACGCCGCCAAGGAGGCCGACTGCTCCGCGGCCGACGCGCTGGGTCCCTACCCGGCCATCGGCAAGCTGGTCGTCGCCACGTACACCGCGGCCCTGGGCATCCCCCAGCCGTCGCAGGGCGCTTCGCTGGGCTGAACCGGCGGGACCTCGACGACGGCGTGGGGGGAGGGGCCCCGTTGTACGAAAAGGGGGGGGAACCACCCCGCGGTTCCCCCAACGGGGACGCCGCAGCGAAAAAACCATAAAAAAACACCCCCACCACCCA
>NZ_JBVKBW010000007.1:297904-371682 GCF_055635295.1 Streptomyces sp. NPDC111520
GGTCTCCGACCCGGCCGTCGGAAGGTTGGTCGTCGCAACGCAAACCGCGGCCCTGGCCATCCCCAATCCGTTAAGGGCCTCTTGGCGGGCCGGACCCGGCGGCACCACGCCGTCGCGTTCCCAAGGCGGCCGCCGTCAGCCGAAGACCACGCAGGACGCCGCGGGCACCGCCACCGAGCCCGCGAGCTTCGGCGTACCGGTGGCCGGGTCCACGTCGAACCAGCTGACGTCACCGGAGCGTTCGTTGGCCGCATAGAGCCGCTTGCCCGAGGGGTCGAGGGTCAGGTGGCGCGGCCAGTCGCCGCCGCAGTCCACCGTCTCCACCAGCTCCAGCCCGTCACCGCTCTCGTCGACGGACAGCACGGCGATGCTGTTGTGCCCGCGGTTGGCCGCCCAGGCGAACCGGCCGTCGGGCGAGACGACCAGCTCGGAGGGGTAGTTCGGGCCGGCGGCGTCCGCGGGCAGCACGGAGACCTCGGCGACGGGCTTCAGACGGCCCACCTCGGCGTCCCAGTGACAGACCGTCACCACGGAGTCCAGCTCGTTCATGACGTAGGCGCGGTCGCCGCGGGGGTGGAACGCGAGGTGGCGCGGGCCGGTGCCGGAGCGCAGCCCCATCTCGCGCTCCACCTCCAGTTCCCCGCTGTCCGCCTCGAGTTCGCAGACGCGCACGGAGTCCGTGCCGAGGTCCACGGTGAGCACCCAGCGCCCGGAGGGGTCGGGCAGCACCATGTGGGCGTGCGGGCCCTCCTGGCGCTCGGGGTCGGGGCCGTCGCCCTCGTGCTCCATGACGTGGCGCGGCGAACCCAGCGCCCCGCGGTCGTCGACCGGCAGCACGCTGACCGTGCCGGAGGCGTAGTTGGCGGTGAGCAGGTGCCCCCGGTGCAGGCACAGGTGGGTGGGCGCGCCACCGCCCACCGGCACCGTGGCGCCCAGCGGTTCGGGGCGGGCGGGGTCGGCCAGCGAGAACACGGCCGCGCCGCCGTCCTCGGCGTGCTCGCTGACGGTGTAGAGCAGGACGCGGTCCTCGGAGAGCACGAGGAAGGAGGGGTCCTCCACCGCGGAGTCGGCGCGCAGCACCGTCAGCGCTCCCGAGTCGGGGTCGACGGCGGCGGTGGTCAGTCCCTTGCCGCCCGCCGAGGTGAACGACCCGATGTAAACGTGCCCGGCCACTGCCGTACCTCTTCCGCAGGTTGTCTGTACGGCGGCTGAGAGTAACGCAGTGGCCGGAAACCGATCCCGTTGCCCCCGTCACACGAGCGTCTCGCCGCGGGCGAGGGCGAGGGACTCGGGGTGGTGGACGTAGGCGGGGGTCAGCTCGCCGGTGTCGTAGTAGCGGTGGAACACGCCGGTGGCCGAGCCGGAGATGGGCGGCACGATCCACGACCAGTCGGCGGGCACGGGCCGGCCCTTGCGCTCCTCCCGTTCGATGTGGGCGAGGAAGCGCCGGGACTCGGTGTGGTGGTCGGTGATGCTGACGCCGACGCTGTCGAAGGAGTGCAGGACGGCCCGGTTGAGCTCGACCAGGGCCCGGTCGCGCCAGAGCGAACGGTCGCTGCCGGTGTCCAGGCCGAGCCGGTCGGCGAAGCGCGGCAGGAGGTCGTAGCGGTCGGCGTCGGCGAAGTTGCGGGCGCCTATCTCGGTGCCCATGTACCAGCCGTTGAAGGGGGCGGCCGGGTAGCAGACGCCGCCGATCTCCAGGCACATGGAGGAGATGGCCGGGACGGCGTGCCAGCGCAGGCCCCACTCCGCCAGCCAGTCGAGCTCCGGGTGGGCGATCGGCACCTCCAGCACGGCGTCGGCCGGCAGCGGGAACTGGCGCGGTGGTTCGGCTCCGCCCTGCACGACCAGGGGCAGGACGTCGAAGGGCGTGCCGGGGCCGCCGGGCCAGCCGAGTTGCCGGGCCACCTCGGTGATGCCGGTGTTGCCGGGGTCGCCGACGACACCGCCGTCGGGGCGGGGGTAACCGGCGTAGCGGATGAGCTGGTCGTTCCAGATTTTCGGGCCCGGGCGGTCGGGCGCGTCCGGGGCGAAGACGGTGATGACCGGGCGGATCCGCCCGCCGTTGGTCGCGACCCTCAGGTGCGCGGCGGCCTCCAGGGCCACCCCGCGCGCGGTCGCGACGTGGCGGCGGTCGCGGACCTGGAGGGAGTTCCAGTACAGCCGCCCTATGCAGCGGTTGCTGTTGCGCCAGGCGACCCGTGCGCCGAAGACGAGTTCCTCGTGGGTGTGCCGGTAGGTGCCCGTCGCGTCGATCTCCGCGAGCACCGCGGCAAGCCGCTGCTGCGGGTCGCCGGCGGCGCCGGGCAGTTCGCGGTGGTACTGCCGCAGGAAGTCGGTGGCCAGCGCGCGGACGTCCACGTCCTTGTGCCGGACGGCCGGGGCGGCGCCCGGGCCGTCCGCGCCGTCGACGGGGCAGGAGGCCGCCGCCCGCTCGGGACGTCCCGCGCCGACGGCCTGCGGGTCCGCCTCCTCCGCGGCCTGCGGATGGCCCGCCGGGCAGCCGGCCAGCGGCTCCGGGCCCTCCATCCGCTGGTGCTCCGCCGCGGGCGGGACGCGGGCCGGCCCGGCACGCCGTTCGCTCTTCCCCCCGGTACGGCGCAGAAATCTCAGCACGCCTGGCACCCCCAAGACCGCCCTGCGTGAACCGTTTCCGCACGGCCCACGGGTACGGCACGAGACTGGAATCGGTCTCACCACTCGTCCGGAGTCAGTCATCCTGGCACGCCGGGCCGAACGGAACGCCCTATCGGGTGAATTGACGACATCACGACCCAGGTTGGACGCAATCCGGTCACGTGACGACCGTGACCGGTCCCGTTCGGCCCGCAGGCGCACATGAAGCCGGCACGCACGCCCGGCGCCGCCGACCGGCCTCCGTGCGCCGCGGGCACGCCGTCCATCCACTGGCCCAGACACCTCCGCCCAGCGCGCGGGGCACGGCCTCAGACGGGCTCGGCGGCGGTCTCCCGGCGCAAGGAGGCGCCGAGGGGGACGACCAAGCCGGTAAGGGCCGCCTCGAGGCCGCGCAGGTGCTCCAGGGCCCGGTCGGCCTGCGGGTGCGGGCGCGCCGTCCCACCGGCTGCCGCCCCGGGCGCGGGCACGACGCTCCCGGCCGTGCCCGGAGGCACCAGGCGCCGGACGGCGGTCTCCACGCGGTGGCACGCCGCCGTGAGGCGTTCGTCGTGGCAGGCGTGCGGATCGGCCACGACCTCCGCGAGGCCCCGGACCTGGCGGGCGCATTCGTCGAGCAGGGCGAGGACGGTACGGGCCCGGGCCCCGCGGTGCCGCATCGGGCTGAGGGGGTGCACCAGCGGGGCGACGGCGGACCGCACCCGCTCCAGGAGGACGTCGAGTTCGGCCACGTGCCGGGCCAGGTCGTCGCCCGGGCCGCCGGCGAGGTGGCGGGCGGCCTCGCCCGTGAACTCGTGGACCGCGTGCAGCGCGCGGCGGATCCAGGCGTCGGTCGCCGCGTGCGTGGTCACCGGCAGCACCACGAGGACCGCGACGGCCGCGCCCAGGGCGCCTACGGCGGTCTCCCCCAGCCGCAGCGCGAGCAGACCGGGGTGGAGGATGCCGAGCAGGCCGTAGAGCAGCCCGGCCATCAGGGTCACGAAGAACATCATCCAGCTGTACGAGACCGGGCCGGTGTAGAAGATCCCGAAGACGCACACGGCGACGAGAGCGGCGGTCGGCGCCGGCGCCCCGTGCAGCGGGAGCGCCACGGCGAGCCCGGCGGCGATGCCGGTGACCGTACCCAGGACCCGGCGGAAGCCGCGTACGAGGGTCTCGCCCCGCGAGGTGGTGTTCACGAAGATCCACCAGGCGGTGCCGACCGCCCAGTACCAGCGGTCCTCGGACAGCGCCTGGCCCACCGCCACCGCGATGCCGCCCGCGAGCGCCGCCTGGAACGCCTGCCGGGTCGTCGGGCGGCGCAGCCCCCGCGGCTGGGGCAGGACGACGGCCCGCGCCAGGACGGCACCGCGCTCGTAGCACCACAGGCCGAAGCGGACGAGGGCGGCGCAGCCCAGTCCGAGGCCCACGGCCGCGTACAGCCCGGGCAGCAGGGAGGGAGAGGCCCGCAGGAACTGGGCGACGAAGAACATCATGAAGGCGAAGACGCCCAGGGCGTGGCCGCGCGGCCCCCAGCGGCGGGCGTAGACCCCCGCGAAGACGACCGCGAGGAAGGCCGCGTCCCGTGCACCGGGGTACGGGTGCAGCCACGCGGCCAGCGCGAGGACGGGAAGGCCCGCGGCAGGCATCAGGGCGGTCGTCACGGCCTGGCGGGCCGGGCCCGGGTCGGCGACGACGAACAGCGCGAGCAGTGCGGCCAGGCCGCCGGTCACGACGGCGGGCAGCGGCAGCCCGGCCGCCGTCACGGCGGCGACGGCCCCCGCGATGCCCAGGACCGCGCGCGAGGCGGCGCGCAGCCGCGCGCGCCCCGGGTCCGGTGTGATGAACATCCGCCTCACCACGTGCCCGCCCTGCCCCCTCGTCGTGTCGCGGCGCATGTCCACGCATGGAAAAGGCGCTGCGGGGACCCTTGCGTGCCGCAACGCCATCGTCGCCCCCAGGAGAACATCCTCCGGGCCCATGGCTCAACCGGATGCGTTCCGACTGGGCCATTGGCCCGGTCGTCGCTTGCACGGCCTGGGCCGGGCCGGACCACTGGCTCATGCCGGAACGCCCATTCGGCGTATATTGAGGAGAAAGGCGGACGTATTGACACATAAAAGTCGATCCCGCCTTTAACGGCGCCTGACGAACCAAACTCACCGGATCCGCCCCAGGAGGGGCTCGAGTCGTATCCGACCCGTCCGGAGGAGGACGCGATGAGGGACGTTGCGAGCGAGCGGGACGTGGGACGTCCCGGAACCATCGAGCGGGTCGTGACACTCGACGTCAACGGCCGGTCCTACACCCTGCGCCTGGACACCCGGGTCACGCTGCTGGACGCCCTGCGGGACCGGCTGGGCCTGACGGGCACCAAGAAGGGGTGCGACCAGGGCGCGTGCGGGGCGTGCACGGTGCATCTCGACGGCAGGAGAGTGCTGTCCTGTCTGACGCTGGCGGCCCAGGCCGAGGGTCGCGCGATCACCACCATCGAGGGCGTCGCGGGCCCGGAGGGACCGCACCCGGTGCAGCGGGCCTTCATGGACCACGACGGCTTCCAGTGCGGCTTCTGCACCCCCGGACAGATCATGTCCGCGGTGGCGCTCATGGCCGAGGGCCGGACCGGCTCCGACGAGGAGATCAGGGAGTTCATGAGCGGCAACCTGTGCCGTTGCGGCGCCTATCCCAACATCGTGGCCGCGATCCGCGAGGCAGCGGCGGCCGGGGGAGGCTACGATGCGCACCTTTGAGTACGTACGGGCCACCGACACCCAGGAGGTCGTGCGGATGCTGGCGGAGGACCCGTCGGCGTCCTGCCTCGCGGGCGGCACGACCCAGCTGGACCTGATGAAGGACGGCGTCCTCGGGCCGCCGACGCTGATCGACATCACCCGCCTCCCGCTGCACGGCATCGAGCGGCGCGGCGAGTCGCTCCACGTGGGGGCGCTGGCCACGATGGAGGAACTGGCCGCCGACGCCACGGTCGCCGAGCGGCTGCCCGTCGTGCGCGAGGCCCTGCTGCTGGGTGCGTCGGTGCAGCTGCGGAACATGGCCACCATCGGCGGCAACCTGCTGCAGCGCACCCGCTGCCGGTACTTCCGCGACCCGGCCGTCCTCGAGTGCAACAAGCGCGCACCGGGCACCGGCTGTGCGGCCGTGCAGGGCGCGGCCAGGATGCACGCCGTGCTGGGCGTGAACGAGAACTGCATCGCGCTGCACGCCTCCGACCTCGCCGTCGCACTCGTGGCGCTGGACGCGGTCGTGCACATCCAAGGGCTGTCGGGCCGGCGCAGCGTCCCGCTGACGGAGTTCTACGTGACGGCCGACGAGAGTCCCGAGCGGGAGAACGTCCTGCAGCACGCCGAGCTGATCACCGAGGTCGAGATCCCGCTCCCGCCGCCCTCCGCCCGGTCGGGGTACCTCAAGGTCCGCGACCGTGTGTCGTACGAGTTCGCGCTGACCTCGGCCGCCGTGGTGCTGGTCGTGGAGGACGGCACGATCCGTCAGGCCCGGGCCGGGCTGGGCGGCGTGGGCTCGAAGCCGTGGCGGGCGTACGAGGCCGAGCACGTGCTGACCGGCGCTCCCGCGACGACGGCCACGTTCCAGGACGCCTCCGAGGCGACGATGCGCGACGCGTGGACCGTGCCCGGCACGGCGTTCAAGGTGCCGTTGGCCCGCCGGACCCTCGTCCGCGAGCTGCAGACAGTGTCAGGAGTGACGGCATGAGCACGGTCGAGAGCAGGCCACTGGTCGGCGCCGGCGTCAACCGGGTCGACGGACCGCGCAAGGTCACCGGCACCGCCCCCTACCCGATGGACTTCAGCGTCCCCGGCCAGGCCTACGGCGCCCTGGTGCAGAGCACCGTCGCCGCGGGCCGGATCGTCCGCATGGACACCGAGGAGGCCGAACGCGCACCGGGCGTGATCTCCGTGCTCACCCACGAGAACGCCCCCCAGGTCGGAACGGGGCCCGCGTCGGTGCTCGGCGAGTCGCCGCCCGCACCCTTGCGCAACGACCGGGTCATGCACCACGGGCAGCACATCGGCTTCGTGGTGGCCGAGACGCCGGAACAGGCCGCCGCGGCCGCACGGTTGGTGCACGCCGAGTACGAGGCCGCGGAGCCGCTGCTGGACCTGCAGGACCCGAGGGCGCAGCATCTGGTGGACCCGTGGAAGATGGACCACTCGCGCGGGGACGTCGCCGCCGCCCTGGAGTCCGCGGAGGTCGTCGTGCGCGGGACGTACTTCACGGCGGACAACACCAACAACCCGCTCGGGCTGTTCGCCACCCTCGCCGTGTGGGAGGGGGACACCCTCACCGTCCACGACACCAGCCAATGGCCCTCGATGGTGCGCACCACCCTCGCCATGGTGTTCGGCATCCCCGAGAGCTCGGTACGGGTGCTGGTGCCCTACGTGGGCGGCGGCTTCGGCGCCGGGCTGCGGGCGTGGCCGCACGTGATCCTCACCGCCATGGCGGCCCGGACGACCAAGCGCCCGGTGAAGCTGGTGCTGACCCGGCCGCAGATGTTCACCTCCGTCGGGCACCGCCCCAGCGGGGTGCAGTGGCTCAGCGTGGGGGCGACGCGCGACGGCGAGCTGGTCGGCCTCGACCACCGCAGCCTCAGCTCGCTGAGCATGGAGGACAACGACTACGAACCCTTCTCCCACGGGACCGCGTTCGCCTACCGGTGCCCGAACGTGGTCACCCGGGACGAGCAGGCCAAGCTGAACATCGCCGTGCCGACCTCGATGCGCGCCCCCGCGGAGGCGCAGGGCTGCCACGCGCTGGAGTCGTCCCTCGACGAACTGGCCTACACCCTGCGCATGGACCCGCTGGACCTGCGGATGCGCAACCACACCGAGGTCGACCCGCGCAACGGGCTGCCGTGGTCCGGCAAGGCGCTCATGGAGTGCTACGAGGTCGGCGCGCGGCGCTTCGGCTGGGCCGACCGGAACCCGGAGCCGCGTTCCATGCGCGACGGGAACTGGCTGGTCGGCTTCGGCATGGCGAGCGCGATGTTCCCGTACTTCGCGACGCCCTGCATGGCCGAGGCCACCGTCAACCGCGACGGCAGCGCCTTTGTGCGCAGCGCGGCGACCGACATCGGCACCGGTACGTACACCGTGATGGCGCAGCTGTCCGCCGAGGAACTGGGCCTGCCCCTGGACAAGGTCCGGTTCGACCTCGGCGACTCGGACATGCCCGACTCCATGATGGCGGGCGGCTCGGGCCTGACCGGTGCGCTCGGCAACGCCGTGCACGACGCCTGCCGCAGGCTCGTGGGGCAGTTCGCGGAACTCGCCCGCGGAGACGCCGACTCACCGCTGCTGGGTGCCTCCCCCGAGGACGTCGAGGCCTCGGGCGGCCGGGTCCACCTCGTCGGCCGCCCGGACCGCGGGGAGTCGTACGCCGACATCCTCTCCCGGCACGAGCTGCCCCAGCTCACGGCGACCGGGAGCAGCACGCCCCCGAAGCCGGCCGACATCGGCATGTCCCTGGCCGGGGCGTACGGCGCGAAGTTCGTGGAGGTACGCGTCGACGCCGACCTCGGACTCGTCCGCGTCGCCCGGGTGGTGTCCGCGATCGACGGCGGCCGCATCCTCAACGAGAAGACGGCCAGGAGCCAGATCATCGGCGGGACCGTCGGCGGGATCGGCATGGCCCTCTTCGAGGACACGGTCACCGACCCGCGTACCGGCCGCATCGCCAACGGGACGTTCGCCGACTACCTCGTCGCCGTCAACGCCGACATCCCCGAGCTGGACGTGGTCTTCGTCGGTGAGCCCGACCGCGGCACGCCGACCGGCACCAAGGGCGTCGGCGAGGTGGGCCTGGTCGGCATCGCGCCCGCCATCGCCAACGCCGTCTACCACGCCACCGGGAAGCGGATCCGCGACCTGCCGATCACCATCGACAACCTGCTCTGAGCGGCGCGCGGGCACGGGCCGCCGGATGCGCCGGGCCCGTTCCCGTGACGCCCCGGACCCGAGGAGGCCGCGCCCCGTGCCCGCCGACGAGCTGGACGCCCGGATCCTGGCGCTGCTGCTGGAACAGCCGCGCACCAGCGTGCGCGAGTACGCCCGCGTCCTGGGTGTGGCGCGCGGGACCCTGCAGGCGCGGCTGGACCGGCTGGAACGGGACGGGGTGATCACCGGGTACGGCCCGCGGCTGTCAGCCGAGGCCCTCGGCTACCGGGTGCTGGCCTTCGTCCACCTGGAGGTGACCCAGGGGCACCTGGACGCCACGGGCGCGGCCCTGGCCGCCGTGCCCGAGATCATCGAGGCGTTCTCGATCACCGGCGGCGGGGACCTGCTCACCCGGGTTGTGGCCCGGGACGCCGCGCACCTGGAGGACGTGATCCAGCGGCTGATCCAGGTGCCGGGCGTGGTGCGCACCCGTACCGAGGTCGCGCTGCGCGAGCGGGTGCCGCAGCGGATGCTGCCGCTGGTCCGGGAGGTCGGCCAGGACGCGGCGGCCGGGCGCACGCCCTGATCACCGGCTTGGCATGCTGGGGGCATGACGCTCCCCGCGGTGATATTCGACCTCGACGGCACCCTCGTGGACAGCGAGCCCAACTACTACGAGGCGGGCCGCCGGCTGCTGGCCGCGCACGGTGTGGACGACTTCACCTGGGAGCAGCACCGGCGCTTCATCGGCATCGGCACCAAGGAGACGCTGGAGACCCTGCGCGAGGAGTACGGCCTGTCGGCGTCCGTGCAGGAGCTGCTCGACGCCAAGAACCGGCTCTACCTGGAGCTGGCGCGCGGGGCCACCGACGTGTTCCCGCAGATGCGGGCGTTCGTCGAGCTGCTGGCGAAGGCCGGGCACCCGGTGGCGGTGGCCTCGGGCTCCTCGCGGGAGGCGATCGGGGCCGTGCTGGCGGCCACCGGGCTGGACGCGCTGCTGACGACCGTGGTGTCGGCGGAGGAGGTCGAGCGCGGCAAGCCCGCCCCGGACGTCTTCCTGGAGGCGGCGGCCCGGCTCGGCGTGGATCCGGCGGACTGCGTGGTCGTCGAGGACGCGCCGCCCGGCGCCGAGGCGGCGTACCGGGCGGGCATGCGCTGCGTCGCCGTCCCCTACCTGACGGCGCAGGCGGACGACGCCGCCTTTGCGACGGCCGGTCTGCTGGTGCGGGGAGGGCAGAGCGCCTTCGACGCCCGGGCGGTCATGGCCTGGCTGACGGCCTGACGGCCTGACGCGCGGGCCTCGCAACGGTCACCCCAGGAAGCTCAGCCGCACCTGGCGCCGGGGGTTGTCCCGGTTGGTGTCGACGAGGACGACGGACTGCCAGGTGCCGAGTTCGAGCCGGCCGCCGATCACCGGGAGTGTGGCGTGCGGCGGGACGACGGCGGGCAGCACATGGTCACGGCCGTGCCCGGGGCTGCCGTGCCGGTGGCGCCAGCGGTCGTCGGCCGGCAGCAGGTCGTGGAGCGCCGCCAGGAGGTCGTCGTCGCTGCCCGCGCCGGTCTCGATGACGGCGATCCCGGCGGTGGCGTGCGGGACGAACACGTTGAGCAGCCCGTCGCGTCCGTGGGCGACGTCGTCGAGGAAGTCGGCGCAGGCGCCGGTCAGGTCGTGGACCGTCTCCCGGCTGCCGGTGGTGACGTCGATGGTGCGGGTGGAGAAAGCGTCGGCCATGTGACCATGGTGGCCCACGCCGCGGCCCCGTGCGTGCCGGGGTGGCGACGCGCGTTCCGGGGGCGCGTTCCGACGGCGCGTTCCGAGGACCGAGACGCCGTTGACGCCATCCGGACGGCCTGGCTACGGTCGTCCGCATGTCGCGTCCCGTTCTGCTCACCACGCGCGGTCACATCGACCTGCTGCGGGTGGCCTCCGCCGCCTGTCGCCGCGGCTGCTGACGCTTCCCCACCTTTTCGCACGCCCGTCTTCCGGTGTGCCCTCCGCGCCTCTTGCGCGCCCTTCCCGCACCGCCGCCGTACGCGTTCCGTGACGAGTCGCAGCGCCCGCACCCCGGCCTGCACCTGACGGGCCGCGCGTAGGGACGGGCGTGCGTGCCCGCTCGCCGCCTCCCCCATGTGGAGCCCTCTCATGAGCATCAGCAAAGCGCCACCGGACATATCCCCTGTATCAGCAGACGTCCCTCCGGACGCACCGGACGCACCTCCTGCCCTCCGGCCCGCGGCCGCTCCCGGACTGCGGCCCGTGGTCCCCGTCTCCGCCCGCCGCCGTACGCTCCCGCGCTGGCTGCGGCGCGCGACGGGCCCGCTGCTGCTGCTCGCGCTGTGGCAGCTGCTCAGCGCGACCGGTGTGCTGCGGCCCGAGGTGCTGGCCTCGCCGGGCACCATCGCCGGCACGGCCGCCGACCTCGTGACGAGCGGTCAACTCGGCTCCGCCATGGCGGTGTCGCTGCAGCGCGTGGTGTCCGGGCTGCTCCTCGGCGGCACGGCAGGCATCACGCTGGCCCTGGTGTCCGGGCTGTCCCGGCTGGGCGAGGACCTGGTCGACGCGAGCGTGCAGATGCTGCGCGCGGTGCCGTTCGTCGGCCTGATCCCACTGTTCATCATCTGGCTCGGCATCGGCGAGGCCCCGAAGGTCACCCTCATCGCCCTCGGCGTCGCCTTCCACCTCTACCTCAACGTCTACGCGGGGATCCGCGGCGTCGACGAGCAGCTGATCGAGGCCGGCACCTCGCTCGGGCTGTCCCGCTGGGGGCTGGTCCGGCACGTCGTCCTGCCGGGCGCGCTGCCCGGCGCCATGACGGGGCTGCGCTACTCGCTCGCGACCGCGTGGCTCGCGCTGGTCTTCGGGGAGCAGATCAACGCCTCCGACGGCATCGGCTTCCTGATGACGCAGGCACGGGACTTCCTGCGGACCGACGTGATCGTGGTCTGCCTCGTCGTCTACGCCTTCCTCGGCCTCACCGCCGACATCGTCGTCCGCGCTCTCGAAAGGCTGCTGCTGCAATGGCGACCGACCTTCACCGGCCAGTGAGCCACGACGCGCCGCCGCCCGCGCCGGACGGCCCGGCGGCCGTACGCGTGGCGGGGCTGACCCGCTCCTTCGGCGGCCGGCGCGTCATCGACGGCCTCGACCTCACCCTGCGACCGGGCGAGTTCACCGCGCTGCTCGGCCGCAGCGGCTGCGGCAAGAGCACCCTGCTGCGGGTCCTCGCCGGGCTCGACCGGGAGATCGAGGGCACCGTGCTGGTGCCGGACAGGCGTGCCGTCGCCTTCCAGGCGCCGCGGTTGATGCCGTGGAAGCGGGTGTGGCGCAACGTCCTGCTCGGACTGCCGGGACGGCCCGGACGGGCCTTGGCGGAGGCGGCCTTGGAGGAGGTCGGGCTGCGGCAGCGTTCCGGCGCCTGGCCGAAGACGCTGTCGGGCGGCGAGGCCCAGCGTGCCTCGCTCGCCCGGGCGCTGGTGCGCGAGCCCGATCTGCTGCTGCTGGACGAGCCGTTCGGCGCGCTGGACGCGCTGACCCGCATCCAGGCGCAGCGGCTCGTCGCCGAGCTGTGGCAACGCCGCGGCTGCGCGGTGCTGCTCGTCACGCACGACGTGGACGAGGCCCTGCTCCTGGCCGACCGGGCCCTGGTCATGCGGGACGGGGTCATCGCCCACGACGCACCGGTCGCGCTCCGCCGCCCCCGCGACGCCGGCGATCCGGGTCTCGCCGCCCTGCGCTCCCGTCTGCTGGCCGAACTCGGCGTCGCCGCCCCGGCGTCCGCCGGTGCGGCCTGACCGCCCTCACGAGAAGGATGCCGAACCCATGACGGACACCATCCGGCGCGTCACGCCCGCCCTGCTGCTCCCGCTCGCCCTCCTGCTCGCCGCCTGCGGCGTCTCCACGGCCGACACCTCCGTGGGCGGCACCGGTGACGGCACCGACGGCAAGGGCACGGTCACCTTGAACGTCGGCGACCAGAAGGGCGGTTCCGAGGCCGTCCTGAGGGCCGCGGGCGAACTCGACAAGCTCACCTACCGGATCAAGTGGTCCACCTTCACCTCCGGGCCACCCCTGCTCGAAGCGGTGAACGCCAAGGCCGTGGACATCGGCGGGGTGGGCAACACCCCGCCGGTGTTCGCCGCCGGCTCCGGCTCCCGGATCACGGTCGTGGCGGCCTCGCACGGCTCCTCCGAGGGCGAGGCCGTCGTCGTCCCGAAGGGCTCGGCGCTGAAGCGACTCGCCGACCTGAAGGGCCGGCGCGTCGCCGTCGCCCAGGGCAGTTCCGCGCACTACCAGCTGATCACCTCACTGCGGGCCGCCGGGTTGTCCCTCGACGACGTGGACGTCAGTTATCTGCAGCCCGCCGACGCGCTGGCGGCCTTCAGCGGCGGCAAGGTCGACGCCTGGGCGATCTGGGACCCGTACACCTCCCAGGTACTGCGTGGCCACGGAGCGCGCGTCCTGACCACCGGCACCGGGCGCGTCAATGGGCTCGCCTTCCAGGTCGCCGCGCCGGGGGCGCTCGCCGACGAGGCGAAGTCGGCCGCCATCGGCGACTACCTGCAGCGGCTGCGGCGCGCCCAGGAGTGGGTCGCCGGGCACCCCGAGGAGTGGGCGAAGGTGTGGGCCGAGGAGACCGGGCTGCCGTACGACGTGGCCCTGGACTCGGTGAAGCGCACCAACGGCACCCGCGTCTCGGTGGCCGTGGACGACGCCGCCGTCGCCTCGGAGCAGGAGATCGCCGACACCTTCGAGGAACTGGGGCTGATCCCGCGACACGTGGACTTCGCCGCCTTCGTCGACCGGCGCTTCAACGCCGGCCTGCCCGCCTCCACCACCGCCGCACGTACCCACTGAGAGGGGCCGCACATGTCCGTGCACCTGCACTGGTTCCTGCCCACCGGCGGCGACGGCCGCACTCTGGTGGACCGGCACGCCTACACCGACGGCGGCGTGAAGCGTTCGCGCGTCACCCCGGTCTCCGGGGTGCGCGCGCCCGACGTCGCCTACCTGGCGCAGATCGCCAGGGCCGCCGACCAACTGGGTTTCGAGGCCGTCCTGACGCCCACCGGCACCTGGTGCGAGGACGCGTGGCTGACCACGGTCGCGCTGTCGCAGCACACCGAACGGCTGAAGTTCCTCGTCGCGTTCCGGCCCGGGGTGGTCTCGCCGGTCCTTGCGGCGCAGATGGCGGCGACCTACCAGCGGATCACCCGCGGCCGCCTGCTGCTCAACGTCGTCACCGGCGGGGACTCCGTCGAACAGCGCCGCTTCGGCGACCACCTGGACCACGACGCGCGCTACGCGCGCACCGACGAGTTCCTCTCGGTGGTGCGCGGGGTGTGGGGCGGCCTGCCCTTCGACTTCGACGGGGAGCACTACCGCGTCGAGGGCGGACTGACCGCGCTGCCGCCCGACCCGCTGCCGCAGGTCTTCTTCGGCGGCTCCTCACCGGCGGCCGGGCCCGTCGCCGCCCGGCACGCGGACGTCTACCTGACCTGGGGCGAACCGCCGGAGCAGGTCAGGGCGAAGACCGACTGGATCCGCGCCCTGGCCGAGGCGGAGGGACGCTCCGTCCGCTTCGGCATCCGCCTGCACGTGATCTCCCGTGACTCCGCGAAGGAGGCCTGGGCCACCGCGGACCGGTTGCTGGACGACCTCGACGAGGACACGGTCGCCGCCGCGCAGGAGGCGCTGGGGCGCAGCGAGTCGGTGGGCCAGCAGCGCATGCTGGCGCTGCACGGCGGCTCGCGCGACGGGCTCGAGATCTCGCCGAACCTGTGGGCCGGGGTGGGCCTGGTGCGCGGCGGGGCGGGAACGGCGCTGGTCGGCAGCCATGCGCAGGTCGCGGACCGGATCGAGGAGTACCACGCCCTGGGGATCGACCACTTCGTGCTGTCGGGCTATCCGCACCTGGAGGAGGCGTACTGGTTCGGGGAGGGCGTCATGCCCGAACTGGCCGCGCGGGGCCTGCTCGACAGGCTGCCGGCCGCACCCCTCGCGGGTGTCCCCGCGGCGAACGGCCGTCCGGCGTCCGCACCCGGCGGGGCGCCGCTGCTGCTCTCCGGAGGGCGCTGACGGTCGCCGCGCGGCGGGGGGCGGCTGTCCTGATCCGGGCGGCCGCCCCCGATTGGTCTGGACCACTTGCCGCCCCTCGGGATAGGGTCGGCAGCGCCCGCCCGAGCGCCAGAGGGGGACTCCACGTGTACGCACCGCACCGCGTCGCCGCGCTGGTCGACGTCTGCCTGCTGCCCGTCGGCCGGACCCGCAGACCGCCGGAGTGGCTCCGGCGCGGACTGGAACGCGCCGGGGCGGTCACCATCGGGGTCCCCGCCGCACTCAGCGGGCCCGCGGTCACCGAACTGCTGCGGGACGAGTTCGGCGACGGCGCGGTCGTCATCAGCGAACCGCTCGACACCGACGAGGTCGTGGAGGGCTGGGGCGTGCCGGGCGCCGCCGTCCTCGCCTGGCTCTCGGGCGTGGACCTGCTCCAGCTCGGCCCCGGCTGCGGCACGGGCGTCCTGGAGGCCATCCGTACCGCGGCCACCCGCGCGGTCGCCGACGGCGACCTGCCGCTGTCCCGCCTGGAGGAGGCCGCCGCGCGGGTGGCCCGGCTGCGCCGCGAGGTGACCGCGGGAAGCTTCCGCGAAGGCGCGTAGTTGGTGGAAACGTGAACCATGTGGATGTGGACGTCGCCGTCATCGGGGCCGGGCAGGCCGGGCTGTCCGGTGCGTACTTCCTGCGCAGGGCCGGGATGCGGCCCGACGAGGACTTCGTCGTCCTCGACCACTCCCCCGGCCCGGGCGGCGCCTGGCAGTTCCGCTGGCCGACGCTGACGTACGGCAGGGCGCACGGGGTGCACTCGCTGCCCGGCATGGAGCTGGAGGGCGCCGACCCCGACCGGCCGTCCGCGGAGGTCGTCGCCGAGTACTTCGACCGCTACGAGCGCACCTTCGACCTGCGTGTGCACCGCCCGGTCGACGTCTCCACGGTCGACGAGGGGCCGGACGGGCGGCTGCTCGTCGAGACCGACGCCGGCACCTGGGCGGCCCGCGCCCTGCTCAACGCCACCGGGACCTGGGACCGGCCCTTCGTGCCCCGCTACCCGGGCCAGGAGAGCTTCCGCGGCCGCCAGCTGCACACGGCCGGGTACCGCGGGCGCGAGGAGTTCGCGGGGAAGCACGTGATCGTCGTGGGCGGCGGCACCTCCGCCGTCCAGCTGCTGATGGAACTCCACGAGCCGGGCGGCGCGGCGGCGACGACCTGGGTCACCAGGCGGCCCCCCGTCTACCGGTCCGGCCCCTTCGGCGAGGACCAGGGACGGGCCGCGGTCGCGCTCGTGGAGGAGCGCGTCAAGCAGGGCCTGCCGCCCCAGAGCGTCGTCAGCGTGACGGGGCTCCCCATGACCGAGGCGATGGAACGCGCCCGCGAGCGCGGCATCCTCGAACGCCTCCCGATGTTCGACCTGGTCACCCCGGACGGCGTGAGCTGGGCGGACGGCCGCCACGTCGCCGCCGACGTCATCCTGTGGGCCACCGGTTTCCGTGCCGCCCTCGACCACCTGGCCCCGCTGCACCTGCGCGGGCCCGGCGGCGGCATCCGTCTGGAAGGGCTCACCCAGGTCGCGGGCGACCCCCGCGTCCACCTCATCGGCTACGGCCCCTCCGCGAGCACGATCGGCGCCAACCGGGCCGGCCGCAGCGCGGTCCGCGAGATCCGCGCCTACCTGCGGGGACGACAGACCGAAGCCCCGGACGCGCCCGGGACGCCGGAGCCGGTGGCCGCGGCCGGCTGACGGCGGGCCGCTCGCACCCCGTACGGGTTCCGCACGGACCGCGCACCCCGCCGGGAGGGATCAGCGGGCGGTACGGCCGCCCTTGCCGAGGGTGGAGGCCCGGACGACGAGTTCCGGCTGGAAGACGATGCGCCGGTGCTCGTGCTCCTCGGCCGCGTCCCCGGTCTCCTCGATGAGCAGGTCGGCCGCCGCGCGGCCCATCCGGTACGCGGGCTGCCGCACCGAGGTGAGCGGCACCGCGGCCGCCGCCGCGAACTCGATGTCGTCGTAGCCGACCAGCGCGATCTCCTCGGGCACCGTGATGCCCGCGGCGTACAGCGCCTGCAGCACGCCCAGCGCGAGCAGGTCGTTGGCGCAGAAGACGGCGGTCGGGCGGTTCGCCATCCCCAGCAGACGGGCGCCGGCGTCGCGCCCGGAGGGGACGTCGAGCCGCTCCGCCTCGATGTGCGCCAGGGACTCGGCGGGGAGCCCGGCGGCGGCGAGCGCGTCCAGGGCGCCGGTGCGCCGGTCCTGGCACTGGGCGAGGTGCATCGGACCGCTGACGTAGACGATGCGCTCGTGGCCGCGCTCGATGAGGTGGTCGACCGCCAGGCGGCCACCCTCGATGTCGTCCACGGACACCGAGCAGGCCTCGGCGCTCGGCACGACGCGGTCCACGAAGACGAACGGGATGCCGTGCCGCCGGAAGGAGGCGATGTTGCGGCCGCTGGTGTCCGCGGGCGTCACCAGGACGCCGCGCACCCGCTGTTCGGCGAAGAGCCCGAGGTAGTCGGCCTCCTCCGAGGGGCTCTCGCCGCTGTTGCAGAGCATCACGCCGAGCCCGGTCTCCCGGGCGGCCCGCTCGGCCCCGGAGGCGACGTCCACGAAGAAGGGGTTGGCCATGTCGAGCACGAGCAGCGCGATGATCCTGCTGCGCCCGGCCCTCAGCTGCCGCGCGGACTCACTGCGGACGTAGCCCAGTTGCTCGATGACCGACAGCACGCGGGCACGCGTGTCCTCGGAGACCATGTCGGGCCGGTTGATCACGTTCGACACCGTGCCGACCGAAACACCCGCCTGCCGGGCGACGTCCTTGATCCCCACCATGCGTGTCACGAGCTCCGCCCTACCTCCTGCCGCCGGCCCGCCGCAGGCCGCGGGTTCATGCTACGCATACGTGACCGCGTAGGTGCCCACTGTGTCCGGGTGGCCGAACAGTGACGGTGGAGCGGAACCATGTGTTCCGGAACGGAACGGGAGCCTCCCGGGGCGGGGCGGATCGCCGGCCGGGGCACTGCCCGGCGACGTCACGCCAGGTGGAAGACCTCCGTGAGCGGGCGCATGGCCTCGTCGGGCCTGGCCCCGTCCAGCGCTTCGAAGAAGTCCCCCATCTCCGCCTGCCAGCGGGCGTTCACGTCGGTCGCCGCCATGGCCTCCTGCGCGGCCGCGAAGTCCTCCGTCTCCAGGTAGCCGACGAGCAGGCCGTCCTCGCGCAGGAAGAGCGAGTAGTTGTGCCAGCCGGTGGCGGAGAGCGCCCCCAGCATCTCGGGCCAGACGGCGGCGTGGCGCTCGCGGTACTCGGCGAGCCGGTCCTTGCGGACCTTCAACAGGAAACAGACGCGCTGCACGGTCGGCCCTGGCCTCTCGGGTCTGATATGAAAGGTTTCAATCGATGGCAGGGACGTTAGGACACCCCGACATGGCTCGTCAATGGCACCCTCCGCGCCGCACAGACATCCGATCTCTACCCCACGGCGCGGTGCGAATACGGCAGTATGAGCCCACGGGTGGCCGTGCCGACCGTGAGGAGGCCGCATGCGCGTAGCACTGTTCGTCACTTGCGTGAACGACACGCTGTACCCCGAGACGGGGAAGGCCGTCGTGACCCTGCTGGAGCGGCTGGGGGTGAGCGTGGACTTCCCCGCGGCGCAGACCTGCTGCGGCCAGCCGCAGTTCAACACCGGCTACCGGCAGGAGACGGAGCCCCTGGTCAAGCGGTACGCCAAGGCCTTCGAGGGCTATGACTACATCGTCACACCGTCCGGCTCCTGCGCCGCGATGGTGCGTGACAACTACCCCCGCATCGGCGAGCGGGCCCGCGCCGAGGGACGCGGCGAGGGCCTCGCCGCGCTCGCCGCGTCCGTCGTGCCGCGCACCTACGAGCTGACCGAGTTCCTCACCGACGTACTCAAGGTGACGGACGTCGGCGCCTACTTCCCCCACCCCGTCACCTATCATCCGACCTGTCATGGGCTGAGGATGCTGGGGCTGGGCCGCCGCCCGCAGGAACTGCTCAGCCATGTGAAGGGGCTGGAGCTGGTCGAACTGCCCGGCGCCGAGGAGTGCTGCGGCTTCGGCGGCACCTTCGCCGTCAAGAACGCGGCCGTCTCCGCCGCCATGGGCGCGGACAAGGCCCGCAACGTCACCTCCACCGGCGCGCGCGCCGTGTGCACGGTGGACAACTCCTGCCTGATGCACATCGGCGGCACCCTCGCCCGGCTCGGCTCCGAGGTGCGGCCTGTGCACCTCGCCGAGATCCTCGCGTCGACCGAGGAGCAGCCCTACGGAGGCATCCGATGAGCGGCACCTACCTGGGCATGCCCGCCTTCCCCGTCGCCGCCGGCGAGGCCGTGCGCGACACGACGCTGCGCGGCAACCTGAGGCACGCCACCCACACCATCCGGGACAAGCGGGCCCGCGCCGTCGCCGAACTCGACGACTGGCAGCAACTGCGGTCGGCGGGCAAGGAGATCAAGGACGACGTCCTGCGCCATCTCGACCACTACCTGGTCCGGTTGGAGGAGGCGGTCACCGGCGCGGGCGGCACCGTCCACTGGGCCGCCGACGCGGACGAGGCCAACCGCATCGTGACGGACCTGGTCCGCGCCACGGGCGAGACGGAGGTCGTCAAGGTCAAGTCCATGGCGACCCAGGAGATCGGCCTCAACGAGGCGCTCGCCGAGGCCGGGATCTCCGCCTACGAGACGGACCTGGCCGAGCTGATCGTGCAGCTCGGCGACGACCGGCCGAGCCACATCCTCGTGCCCGCGATCCACCGCAACCGCTCCGAGATCCGCGACATCTTCAACGACGCCATGGGCCGCTGGGGCCGTCCCGCACCCGAGGGCCTGTCGGACTCCCCCGCGGAACTGGCCGAGGCCGCACGGCTCCACCTGCGGGAGAAGTTCCTGCGGGCCAAGGTCGGCATCTCCGGCGCCAACTTCATGATCGCCGAGACCGGCACCCTGGTCGTGGTGGAGTCCGAGGGCAACGGCCGCATGTGCCTGACGCTGCCCGAGACCCTGATCTCGGTGGTCGGCATCGAGAAGGTGCTGCCGCGCTGGCAGGACCTCGAGGTGTTCCTGCAGCTCCTGCCGCGTTCCTCCACCGCCGAGCGGATGAACCCGTACACGAGCACCTGGACCGGCACCACCGACGAGGACGGGCCGCGCACCTTCCACCTCGTCCTGGTCGACAACGGCCGCACCGACACCCTCGCCGACGAGGTGGGGCGCCAGGCGCTGCGCTGCATCCGCTGCTCGGCCTGCCTCAACGTCTGCCCCGTGTACGAGCGGGCGGGCGGGCACGCGTACGGATCCGCCTACCCGGGACCGATCGGCGCCATCCTCACCCCGCAGCTGCGCGGCACGGACACGGCGCTCGACGCCTCGCTGCCGTACGCCTCCTCCCTCTGCGGCGCCTGCTACGAGGTGTGCCCGGTCGCCATCGACATCCCGGAGGTCCTCGTCCACCTGCGGGAACGCGTGGTGCAGGGCGGTGAGGTGACCCGGGCGGGCAACAAGGTGACGCTCCGGCCCGCCAAGGGACACGCCGCCGAGCGGGCGGCGATGCGCGCGGCACGCTGGACGCTGGACCATCCGGCGGCCCTGCGCGCCGGCCAGCGGCTGGCGTCGCGGACCCGCAGGTTCCACCCCCGGCGGCTGCCGGGGCCCGGGAAGGCGTGGACCGACACCCGGGAGGTCCCGACGGTGCCGGCGGAGTCCTTCCGCGACTGGTGGCGACGCACCCGGGGGCCGGGCGCCACAGGCACGGGCACAGGCACGGGCACCGGCACCGGCACCGGCACCGAGAGCAGGGAGGGCACCAAGTGAGCACCCGCGACCAGGTCCTGGGGCGGATCCGCCGCGCCCTCGCCGACACGCACCGCGAGACGGTACCGGCGCGCGGCGCGGTGGACCGCGGCTATCTCCGCGTCCACGGGCGACGGGACGCGGCGGAGACCGCCGACCTGCTGGCCGAGAACCTCGCCGACTACCGCGCGATCGTCCACCGCGCCACCGGCGACGAACTCCCCGGCCGCCTCGCGGGCCTGCTCGCGGCCCGCGGCACCCGCCGGGTCGTCGTGCCGCCCGGCCTGCCGGAGCAGTGGCTCTCCGCCGTGCAGGGCGTGGAACAGGTGGCGGACTCGGCCGGGCTGACGGCACGCGAACTCGACGCGGTCGACAGCGTCGTCACCGGCTGCGCGGTGGCGATCGCGGAGACCGGCACCATCGTGCTGGACGGCGGACCCGACCAGGGGCGACGCAGGATCACGCTCGTCCCGGACCACCACGTCGTCGTCGTGCGCGTCCCGGAACAGGTCGTGGACTCGGTGCCGCAGGCACTGGAACGGCTGGATCCCGTGCGGCCGTTGACGTGGATCTCCGGGCCCTCGGCCACCAGCGACATCGAGCTGGACCGGGTCGAGGGTGTGCACGGGCCGCGCACCCTGGAGGTCCTGCTCGTGACGGACTGACCGCACGCCGCTCATTTGGCGTCCGCGTAGCAGTCGACCACGTGGGTCTGCAGGGGGAAGGGCACCGGCGTCGGGCCGAAGAGCAGGCGCCGGGCCTCCTCCGCGGACTCGGCGACGGCGCGCTCCACGTCGGGAGCCAGTTCCTGCGGCGTGTGAACGATGACCTCGTCGTGCAGGAAGAACACCAGGCGCGGCCGTCCTCCGAGGGCGGCCAGACGGCGGCGCAGGGAGGCCAGTACGGCCAGCGCCCACTCGGCGGCCGTCGCCTGGATGACGAAGTTGCGGGTGAAGCGTCCCCAGGCGCGGGCCTGCGCGTCGGTGAGGTCCTGCCGGTCGGCTGACGGGGCGGGTGAGGTGCGCCCGAGGTGGGACCGGACGACGCCGCCGCCCTCGCCGGTGCGGGCGGCGGACTCCACCAGGCGCATGGCGTCCGGGAAGCGGCGGCGCAGCACCTCGAGCAACGGCCCCACCTCGCCGCTGGTCTGGCCGTACATGGCGCCCAGCAGGCCGAGTTTGGCCCGGGCGCGGTCGCCGCCGAACGCGGTGCGCGCGAGGGCGGCGTAGAGGTCGCCCTCGGCGGCGGCCGCCGCCAGCCCGGGATCGCCGGAGAGGGCGGCCAGGACGCGCGGTTCCAGCTGGCCCGCGTCGGCGACGACCAGCCGGTGCCCGGGGTCGGCGACCACCGCGGCACGGATCTGCCGGGGGATCTGCAGGGCACCGCCGCCGCGGGTGGCCCAGCGGCCGGAGACGACTCCGCCGACGACGTACTCGGGGTGGAACCGCCCGGTGGGCGCCCACTGTTCGCGCCACGCCCACCCGTGGGCGCTGTGGATGCGGGAGAGCTCCTTGTAGCGCAGCAGCAGCGCGGCGGCCGGATGCCCGACCTCCCGCAGCACATGGGAGCGGGTCGAGCCGATCTTCACGCCCACGCGCTCGAAGGCGGGCAGCAGTTGCGCGGGAGAGTCGGGGTTGACCGGACGGCCCAACGCCTCCTGGATGCCGGTGGCGAGCTCGGACAGCACCTTGGGGCGGACGCCCCCGGCCGGCCGGGGGCCCAGGAGACCGGTGAGCACCGCGTCGTGGGCGGTGGCGCTCCAGGGCAGGCCGTCCCAGGTCATCTCGGCGGCGGCCAGGGCGCCGGCGGACTCGGCGGCGGACAGCAGGCGCAGCCGGTCGGGGTGCTCGGACAGGGCGATCCGGCGCTGCTGCTCGGCGTGGACGGCGACCACCGCCTCCAGCGGATCGGTGCCCGGCGGCAGATGGTGGCGGTCGGCGGCGAAGAGCACCGGCTGGTCGTCGGGGCCGCCCTCGCGCGCGTCGTCCGGCACGGGGAGTCCGCGCAGCCGGGCCCAGGCGGCGCCGAGCGAGCGCGGCAAACCCCAGCGCTCCTCGGAACCCAGCAGCAGGGACTCGACGAGCTTGAGGTCGTGGCACCGGGCCGGACGCGCCGGGGCGCGCTCCAGCAGCGGCGGGTAGATCTCGTCGGTCGCGGCCCACACCCAGCGCGGCGCCTGCCGCGCCTCGCGCTCGGCGACGGCCGCGGCCAGGTCGCCGACGCTCTGCGGGGGGCCGTCCGCGGTGCCGTCCTCGCGCAGCGCCTGCAGCCGCCCGCCGGTCCCCAGGGGATCGGCGACGGCGGCGACGGACAGGGTCCTGGGCGAGGTCACCGTTCGAGGGTAGAACGGGGCACTGACAGCGATGGGGCACCGACGCCCGCGGTCCGGTCAGGGGCGGCTGTCGCGGCTCACCTTCAGGGCCCACAGCACGAGCGGAGCCTGCAGCGGCAGCCTGGCCCAGGCCGCCTTCCGCAGCGGCGCGGGCCGGTCGCGCCGGTCGCGGGCCATCTTCACGTTGGCGGGGAGCACGGCGGTGAAGAAGCCGGCCGCCGGCCGCGCGCTCGCCCGGCGTGTACGGGGAAGGGCGATGCCGGCGGCGAGCGCCGGTTCCGCCGCGCCGCTGACGTGGGTCCAGGTGCGGGGCGCCCCGGGCAGGACGCGCGGAACGATCGCGTCGAAGGGCCGGGGCACCACGAAGTGCGCGGTGCCCGCGGTGGCGAGCAGTCCGGCCGGCAGCAGGGCGGAACGGTCGGACGCGGGCATCGGTGCCTCCTGCGGTCTGCGCGGCGCCGCTCGCGTCGGCGCCGCCGTCCTGTGCCGGGCGGGCGGTCGCCCGGGCCCGGGGATGCGCCTGCCCGCCCGCTCACGAGGTGGTGGCGGCCGGTCCTGCGAACGCCGGCAGGGCGGCGAACTCCGGCGCGACCCGGAGCGAGACGGCGAGCTGGGCCAGGGTGTCCCGGACCCGGGTGAGGGGATGCTCCGGGAAGTGCGCGTCGTAGTGGGGGGCGTCGCCCCAGTGGAAGGGGAGGCCCTGCCGCAGGTCTGCGGCGTACGGGTGGGGCATGAAGTAGCGCTCGGGGCCGAGTTCGATGAGCACCCGCGCCTCCCGGGTGCCGGTGGTGCCCTGCTCCAGGGCCTGCACCTTCACGACGGCGCTGCAGGAGGCGCGGGGCAGGGTGTAGCTGCCCAGGAACGCCTGCCCGGTGGGGCGGTCCGGCAGCGGGACCTTGATGACCTGGCGCAGCGTCGGGACCGTCCCCAGGTGGACGACGTCGGCCTCGATGAGGCCGCCGCCCGCCGCGGCCGTGTAGTGGGCCAGCGTGTGCCGCAGGCGCGGCAGGTCCTCCAGGGGCGCGGGTATGTCCGGCGGCACGTCGAACCAGTGCAGGCTGACGAGGTCGCCGTGGTCATTGGTCCAGGCGTCCGCCTCGATCTGCCGGTAGCCGGGGAGTTCCGCCCCCGCGATGGGTCCCATGGCCGAGGATCATGCCGTATGGACGAGTTGGGCGTCACGGCGGACCAGGGCGGCGTAGCGGCCGTCCATGGCGAGCAGTTCGTCGTGGCTGCCGCGCTCCACGATCCGGCCGTGGTCGAGGACGACGATCTGGTCGGCGTCCCGGACGGTGGACAGCCGGTGGGCGATGGTGATGGTCGTCCGGCCCGCCGAGAGGGCGTCGATGGCGTCCTGGACGGCGTGCTCGGTACGGGTGTCCAGCGCGCTGGTGGCCTCGTCGAGGATGAGGACCGGCGGGTCCCGCAGGATCGTCCGGGCGATGGCGAGACGCTGCTTCTCGCCGCCGGAGAAGCGGTAGCCGCGCTCGCCGACGACGGTGTCGTAGCCGTCGGGCAGGCCCGCGATGTGGTCGTGGATCTGTGCGGCGCGCGCCGCGGCGACGATCTCCTCGTCGGTGGCGTCGGGCTTGGCGAAGCGCAGGTTCTCGGCGACCGAGGCGTGGAAGAGGTACGTCTCCTGGGAGACGACGCCGACCGATGCGGCGAGCGTGTCGAAGGCCAGGTCGCGCACGTCGAAGCCGTCGAGCGTGACGCGCCCCTCGGTGACGTCGTACAGCCGGGGCACCAGGTAGCTCAGGGTGCTCTTGCCGGAGCCGGTGGCGCCGACGACGGCGAGGCTGCCGCCGGCCGGGACCGTCAGGTCGATGCCGTCCAGGGTGCGTGCGGACGAGGCCGCGTCGTAGGAGAAGCCGACGCCTTCGAAGCGGATGTCGCCGTGGACGCGCGGCAGGCGTACGGGGTCGTCCTTCTCGGTGATGTCGACGGGCAGGTCGAGGTACTCGAAGATGCGCTGGAAGAGCGCGAGCGAGGTCTGCACCTGGACGCCGGTCGACAACAGGCTGACGGTGGGCCGGAAGAGGCCCTGCTGGAGCGAGACGAAGGCGACGAGTGTGCCGATGGACACGGTGCCGCCCGCTCCGTGCACGGCGATCCCGGCGACCCAGTAGATGAGCGCGGGCATGGCGGCCATGACGACGCCGATGGTCGACATGCGCCAGCGGCCGGCCATGTTGGAGCGCACCTCGAGGTCGACCAGCCGGTCGGACTCCTCGGCGAAGGAGCGGCTGAGGGAGTCGGCGCGTCCCATGGTGCGGCCGAGGAGGATGCCGCTGACCGACAGCGACTCGGTGACGATGGCGGACATCGCCGCCATCTGCTTCTGGCGCTGGGTGGTGATCTTCTTGCGTTCGGTGCCGACCCGGCGGCTGATCCACACGAAGACCGGGAGCAGCAGCAGGGAGGCGATGGTCAGTCGCCAGTCCAGGGCGATCATGGCGACGACGGTGGCCACGACGCTGGTGAGGTTGGACACCAGCGAGGTCGCGGTGGAGGTGACGGTGGCCTGCATGCCGCCGATGTCGTTGGCTATGCGGGACTGCACCTCGCCGGTGCGGGTCCGGGTGAAGAAGGCGAGCGACATGCGCTGCAGCCGCTCGTAGACGGCGGTGCGCAGGTCGTGCATGACGCGCTGGCCGACCGTGGTGGAGATCAGGGTCTGCAGGACGCCGAAGACGCTGTTGAGGACGGCGGTGGCGATCATGCCGAGGGCGAGCAGGCTCAGCAGGCCGGTACGGCCCTGCGGGATCGCGGTGTCGAGGATCTCGCGCAGCATGAAGGGCGAGGCGACCGAGACGAGCGAGGCGGCGCCGACCAGGAGCCCGACGAGGGTGAGGCGGGCGCGGTAGGGACGGAAGAGCTGCAGGACGCGGCGTACGTCGGTGGTGCGGGCGGGGTCCTTGGGCGGCGGGGTCCACCGCGGGGCTTCATCGGGGTGCAAAGGGCCTCCGAAAGGTCCGGGCAGGGCAGGACGATGAGAGTGTAGTTCATTGTTACCTATACTCACAATGAACCGCATCCTGATACCCTCTGACCATGGAATCCCGCACCCCTGCCGCGGACAGCGACGAGACCACCGGGCGCCTCGCCGACCAGTTGCTGTGGCTGACCCGCCGGCTGCACCGCGCGCAACGGCGGCACCTGGAGCCGGTGGGCGTCACGCCCGCCCAGGCGCGCATGCTGCGCACGGTCGCGCACATCCTGGGGAGCGGGCCCGCGCCGCGGATGGCCGACCTCGCCGAGCGGCTGGACGTCGTGCCGCGCGCGGTGACGAGCCTGACCGACGCCCTGGAGGAGCGGGGGCTGGTCCGCCGGGCGCCCGACCCCGCCAACCGCAGGGTGGTGCGCATCGAGCTCACCGAGGAGGGCGACGACGCCGTACGGCGGCTGCGCCGAGCCCGCCGGGCGGCGGCCGAGGAGCTGCTCGCCCCCCTGGACACGGACCAGCGCGATGCCCTGACGGCGTTGCTCGCCGCCCTGGACACCGCGCCGGGTCGCTGCTGAGGTCCGGGACCGGGGCCGGCGCGCGGGGGCGTGCCGGCCGGGGCCTCAGGAGCGCCAGGTGTCGCTCAGCGTCACCTTGCCGCTCGCGGGGACGGTCGCCGTGCGGTTGGCGCCGGATTCCCAGGTGACGTTCCCGCTGCCGTCCTTCTTGACGTACTTGTACTCGAAGGACGTGCCCGCGCCCATGGAGACGTCGAGCTTCCACACCGGATAGGCCGCCGAGGACAGCGGCAGCGCGCTCCCTGTGTTCCAGTTGCCGAGCGCGGCGTTGTTGCCGACCACGTACGCGTTCTGGCCCCACACCGTGGTGGCGTTGACCGAGAAGGACGCGCCGCTCGCGGGTGTGGTGCCGCCGCCTCCCGTGCCGCAGGGGGCGCCGGCGTAGAGCGCGACCGCGTCGTTGGCGCCGATGGTGGCGGTGAACCTGCCGTCGGATCCGACGGTGTAGGTGGCGCCGCCGTGCTGCACGTCGCAATAGGTGCCGGCGGGCAGCGAGGTGGTGAAGGTCTGCGTCAGCGGGCCGCTCTCGTGGTTGATCGCGACGTAGCCCTTGCTGCCGCGCCCGAAGGCGATGGCGTTGTTGCCGTTGGACCACCAGTTGGTCACCGCGGTGCCGGCCACCGTGTTGCGGAACCCGACCATCCCGGCGATCTGCGGCCAGGCGTGCTGGCACTTCCAGCCGTCGCTGTAGCAGGCGTTGACGGAGCCGCCGTTCGGCGGCCCGGCGTCGTTGTCGGAGAGCTCGTAGCCGGAGTGGACGTTCGGCGAACCGTAGGGCCAGGCCAGCATGTAGACGTTGGCCAGGGTGTAGGTCGCGCCGGCCTTGTAGTTGAGGGTCGAGCCGTTGCGCTCGGTGTCCCAGTTGTCGACGAAGGTGCGGGAGCTGCCGCTCGGGAGGTAGCCCGCGCCCCATGAGGCGCCCCAGTTGCTGAGGTAGGCGAGCTTCTCACTGGTGAAGATCCGCTTCAGGTCGTACGCGCCCTGGAAGGCGTCGACGTCACCGGTGCCGGTGTACTCGCCGGGCTGCACGGCCTCCCCGGAGCCGTAGATGACCTCCTGCGCCCAGAAGACGGAGGGGTTGCTGAGCTTGGCCTTGATGGCCGCGAGGTCGGAGGCCGCGATGTGCTTGGCGGCGTCGATGCGGAATCCGTCGACGCCCAGCGCGATGAGGCCGTTCAGGTATGCCGCGATCGTCGAGCGCACGTAGTCGCTGCCGGTGTTCAGGTCCGAGAGCCCGACGAGTTCGCAGTTCTGGACGTTGTCGCGGTTGGTGTAGTCGGTGATGTTCGTCCGGCAGGAGTGGAAGTCCTGGTTCTGGTAGTACCCCGGGTAGGTGTACTTGCTGTACGACGTGCCGCCGGTGCCGGTGCCCGAGCCGGCGCTCATGTGGTTGACGACGGCATCCGCGACGACCTTCACCCCGGCGGCGTGGCAGGTGTCGACCATGTTCCGGAACGCCGTGCTGTCGCCCAGCCGGCCCGCTATGCGGTAGCTGACGGGCTGGTAGGAGGTCCACCACTGCGCGCCCTGGACGTGCTCCTGGGGCGGCGACACCTCGACGTAGCCGTACCCGGCCGGCCCGAGGGTGCTGGTGCACTCCTTGGCGACCGAGGCGAACTTCCACTCGAACAGGGTGGCCGTGACGTCCTTGCTTCCGGGCGGCGCTGCGTGGGCCGGCTGCTGCGAGACGCCGACGAGCCCGGCGGTGCCGAGCAGGGCGGCCAGACCCGCGCGCAGAAAACGCGATCTCATGGTGCGGCTCCTTCGTGTTCGGGCACAAAGGTGCCCCGAAGACAGCCACGCGCCGGGCCATCGAGTGTGGGGGCGGGGTTCCCGCCCGTGGGAACTCCGGGTAGGAGACTGGCGCCACGGGCGGGTAGCGTCAATACGTCGCGTGGAAAAACTTTCAACTTCTTGCGGAAACAGGCTGCTTGGCTCTTGCGGCGGCTTTCCGGCCCTTGCGGAGCCTCCTGTTGATCAGCCGTCAGGCCGCCAGGTGCGCGCGGTCCCCCATCACCACGACCGGGTGGAGCGCCGGGTCGAGCGTACGCAGCAGGTACTCCATGTCGGCCTTGGACTGGCTGACGCAGGCCGACGTGCCACTGCCGTGGTCCATGTGCAGCCAGATGCTTCCGCCCTTGGACTGGCCCTGGGGGCGGGTCGGGTCGAGCGGGGAGGTGCCCTTGACCCGGTTGTAGTCGATGGCGATGACGAGGTCGAAGTCGTGCCAGTGCGACCGGGACCACGACCGCGGCGCGGCGAAGGCGGATGAGCGGTGGTATGGCAGCCGGGAGTCCGGCTCGGCCAGCACGCCGCCGGCGTCCGACAGCGTGAAGACGCCCACCGGGCTCTTCCTGTCGCCCTCGTGGTGGTCGGTCGTCCAGCCGCGCTTGCCGTTGTGCCCGGGCCACGAGCGCTCGCGCTTCCACAAATCGCCCTGCCGGGTGTACAGCACGATGGTCGAGTCCGCGGAGCCCGCGCCGTCCCCGTACACCGCGACGACCTGACGGGCCTCGCCCGGGATACGGTCCCGCAGCGCGGCGCCGACGCCCGGGATCGCCCGCGTGGCGGCCGCCTGGGTCGCGCGCGGCCGCTGCTTCTCCACGGTCCGCCCCGAGGCGTCCTGGTGCCCGTCGGTGCTCCCGGCGCAACCGGCGAGCAGCACCAGCGCCGCCGCGACGACCACCGTCCCCGCCCCACGCATCACTCGAACCGCCCCTCTTCCGTGCAGTCGCGTTCCATCTTCGCACCCTCCGGTGGGGACGGACGGGAGCCGCCGGCCGTTCCACCCGACGCGGGAAAAAACGGGTTGAATTCGTCACGCCGGTGACGCGACGCTGACACGTCCGCTCCCACTCCAGCACCGATGTCGGGACGTCATGTCGCTACGCGCTCTCCCCCATGCCGACCCGGGTGTCCCCGACGCCCGCTCCGGCTTCCGTCTCCTGCTCTGGCTGGAACGGCGCCAGATCGGCGGCCAGGTCAAGGCCGCACTGTGGGGCACCCTCCACATGGCGGCCGTCGCCTGCTTCCCGGCCGCCGTCGGCATCGCCGTTCAGGCCGTCGTGGACGGCTCCGGCGGGCGCCTGGCGCTCGCGGGCGGCCTGATCCTCGCCCTGGGCGTGGTGGCCGCCGTCGGCGACACCATGCTGCACCGCACCGCCGTCACCAACTGGATCACCGCGGCCGCCCGGGTGCAGCTGCTGCTGTCGCGCAAGACCGTGGAACTGGGCTCGCTGCTCACCCGGAGGGTCGCGGCCGGCGAGGTCGTCGCGGTGAGCACCGGGGACGTCGAGAAGATCGGCTGGTTCGTCGAGGCGCTGGCCCGCTTCGCCTGCTCCGTGCTGGCGACCGTGGGCGTCACCGTCGCCCTGCTGGTCTACCGGCCGGAGCTCGGGCTGATCGTCGCCGCGGGCGTCCCCGTACTCGCCCTGTCCGTCCTGCCGTTGCTCCCGCACGCGACACGGCGCGCCGACGAACAGCGCGCCAAGGCGGGCAAGGCCACCGAACTCGCCTCCGACACCGTGGCCGGGCTGCGCGTACTGCGCGGCATCGGCGGCGAGGAACTCTTCCTGTCCCGCTACCGGCAGGCCTCCCAGGAGGTCCGCGGCGCCGCCGTCCGCAACGCCCGGATGTGGGCGCTGATCAGCGCCGTGCAGGTGGCCCTGCCCGGGCTGCTGCTCCTCGCGGTGACCTGGTACGGCGCCCGGCTCGCGCTGGAGGGACGGATCGCGGTGGGCGAACTGGTCACCGTCTACGGGACGGTGGTCTTCCTGCTCTTCCCGCTGCGGGGCTTCGAGGAGATCGCGATGGCGTACTCCTTCTCACGGC
This sequence comes from Streptomyces sp. NPDC111520, assembly GCF_055635295.1. NCBI lineage: Bacteria > Bacillati > Actinomycetota > Actinomycetes > Kitasatosporales > Streptomycetaceae > Streptomyces > Streptomyces sp. NPDC111520. The sequence goes on from NZ_JBVKBW010000007.1 coordinate 327,975, forward strand.
CGTCCGCCACGCGCGCCGCCCGGGTGCTGGCCCTGCGGAGGGACGGCGCGGGCGGCGACCGCGGGACCGTCAGGCACCCGGACGGGCTGCCCACGGGTGACCTCCACGACCCGCTGACGGGGCTGTTCGCGCCCGCCGGGGAACTGACCGCCGTGGTGTGCGGGGACCCGGACGCCGCGGGCGCGCTCGCCGACCGGCTCGGCGGGCACTCCCGGGACGGGTCCGGGAACACCCCCTCGGTGCTGCTCGGCGGTACGGCGCTGGAGGACCTGCCGCCAGCGGCGGCCCGCGCGGCCGTGCTGGTCCACGACAAGGACCCGGTGCTGCTGTCCGGGACGCTGACCGATCTGCTGGACGTGCCCGCCTCCGGTCGGGTCACCTCGGCCGAGGCGCTGGCGGCCGCGCAGTGCGGCGACGTGCTCGACGCGCTCGCGCAGGCCTCGGTGGACGCCGGCGGGGACCCGATGCGGTCCCGGATCACCGAGCGCGGACGCTCGCTGTCGGGCGGCCAGCGGCAGCGTCTGGCGCTGGCCCGGTCGCTCGTCGCCGATCCCGGCGTCCTGGTGCTGGACGAGCCGACCAGCGCCGTCGACACCCACACCGAGGCCCGGATCGCCCAGGGCCTGAAGGCGCTGCGCGCCCAGCGGACGACGGTGGTCCTCACCTCCAGCCCCCTGCTGCTCGACCGTGCGGACCGGGTGGTGTTCGTCGAGGACGGCGCGGTGCGCGCGTCCGGCACGCACCGCGAACTGCTCCGCACCGACCTCGGTTACCGCGCCGTCGTCACCCGCGAGACCGAGCCGGAGGCCGGGGAATCCGCACCACTCGAGAAGGCCGAGGGAACCGCATGATCGGCGTGGAACCGCCGCAGTACGACCCGGCCGCGCCGCGGCACGTCACGACCCTGCCGGTGGGCTCGCCCGCCACGGTGCGCGGCTACGTCGCCGAGCTGGCCCGGCGGCACCGGGGCGCGTTCGCCGTCCTCGTCTCGGTCAACGCCGTCGCCGTCCTCGCCTCGATGGTCGGCCCCTACCTGCTGGGCCGGCTCGTCGAGGACCTGGCGGCGGGCCACCGCGACCTGCACATGGGACGCACCATGGCGCTGTTCGCCGCGGCGCTCGCCGTGCAGACCGTGTTCGTCCGGGAGGTGCGGCTGCGCGGCGCGGTCCTGGGCGAGCGGATGCTGGCGGACCTGCGCGAGGACTTCCTCGTACGGTCCGTGGGGCTGCCTCCGGGGGTCCTGGAGCGGGCGGGAACGGGCGACCTGCTGTCCCGCATCACCACGGACATCGACCGGCTGTCCAACGCCATGCGCGAGGCCGTCCCCCAGCTGGCGATCGCCGTGGTGTGGAGCGGCCTGCTGCTCGGCGCGCTGACGGCGACCTCGCCGCCGCTGGCACTGGCGGTGCTGGTGGCCGTCCCGGTGCTGCTCGCCGGCTGCCGCTGGTACTTCCGGCGCGCTCCGAAGGCGTACCGCTCCGAGGCGGCCGGCTACGCGGCCGTCTCGGCCGTCCTCGCGGAGTCGGTGGACGCCGGGCGCACCATCGAGGCGCACCGGCTCGGCGACCGCCGCGAGGAGCTGTCCCGAACGCGGATCCGGCAGTGGGTGGCGTGGGAGCGCTACACGATGTGGCTGCGCAGCGTGCTCTTCCCGGTGATCAACGCGACGTACGCGCTCATCCTCGCGTCGGTGCTGCTGATCGGCGGGACGCTGGTGCTGCACGGCCGGATGACGGTGGGCGAGCTGACGACGGGCGCGCTGTACGCGCAGATGCTGGTCGACCCGGTCAACCTCATCCTGCGCTGGTACGACGAGCTGCAGGTGGCGCAGGTGTCGCTGGCCCGGCTGGTCGGCGTCCGGGAGGTCGAGCCGGGAGCCGGGGACGAGCGGGTGACGCCGGTCGGCCGCGACGTCCACGCCGACGAGGTCCGGTTCGGCTACCGCGCCGGCAGCGACGTGCTGCACGGGGTGAGCCTGCGGGTCCGTCCGGGCACCCGGCTGGCCCTGGTCGGGCCGTCCGGGGCGGGCAAGTCGACGCTGGGGCGGCTGCTGGCCGGGATCTACAGTCCGCGGGCCGGCGAGATCACCCTCGGCGGCGCCCAGCTGGCCCGGATGCCCGCGGAGCGGGTCCGCGAGCACGTGGCCCTGGTCAACCAGGAGCACCACGTCTTCGTCGGCACCCTCCGGGACAACCTGCTGCTCGCCCGGGCGGGAGCGGGCGACGAGGAGCTGTGGGCGGCGCTCGCCGCGGTCGACGCCGACGGGTGGGCGCGGGCACTCGACGACGCCCTGGACACCGAGGTCGGCTCGGGCGGCACCGCGCTCACCCCGGCCCAGGCGCAGCAGGTGGCACTGGCCCGGCTGGTCCTCGCCGACCCGCACACCCTGGTGCTGGACGAGGCGACCTCGCTGCTGGACCCGCGTGCGGCGCGCCACCTGGAGCGGTCGCTGGCCCGGGTGCTCGACGGCAGGACCGTGGTGGCCATCGCGCACCGGCTGCACACCGCGCACGACGCCGACCTGATCGCGGTGGTCGAGGACGGCCGGATCAGCGAGCTGGGCAGTCACCACCAGCTGGTGGAGGCCGACGGTGCCTACGCGGCGCTGTGGCGGTCCTGGCACGGATAGTGCGGACCGGCACGGCGCCGCGTCACGGCACGGCGGTGTGGCGGTGTGGCGTGGCAGGGGCTCTCAGCCGAAGAACAGGGCCCCGGCCGCGCCCACGCCGCCGATCACGAAGAACACCGGCGTCAGCACCTTGACCTCGACCTTGCTGCCGGCGCGGAAGCGCATGAACTTGGGCGGGCCGAGCGGGTACCAGCGCCGGCGCCCGATCGGGATCGGCCACAGCACGGGGCAGCCGGACACGGTCAGGGCGTCGCCGATGCAGTGCACGATGGAGCCCAGCACAATGGGGACGCCGATCCACAGGTAGTGCTGGCCGGGCTCGGTGAACAGCCAGGCCTTGCCGCTCTCGGTGCTGTCCAGGGCGTCCGCCAGCACCCAGGCGCTGGTCGCGCCGAGCAGCCAGACCAGGATGTCGCTGGAGACGCGGGCCTGCCGCCACAGCAGCCCCTCGACGGCCAGTACCGCGTGCACGAAGAGGATGACGAGCACTGCCCACCGGCCGCCCACCAGGGCCAGGCCGGAGGCCGCGGCGCCCATCAGGACCGCCCACAGCCATGTGTGGGTGAGGGTGCGGTGTCCGCCCTGGCGTACGGGGTCACCGGGCTTCCGGGTCCTCTTGTAGGTGGCGAACGACAGCTTGTCGATGATCTCGCACAGCCCGCGCGATATGGGGCCGAAGGCCCGCGAGATCGTCGCCGCCTTGTGGTCCAGGTCGGGGGCGAGCGCCGCGCCGGCGCAGATCAGCGCGCCCACCACGATGGTCGGCCACGGCATCGGATGACCGAGCCCCGCGGAGACTGCTCCCACGGACAGCCACGCTGCCGCTCCGGAGATGGAGTGTGCCGGTCCCATCATGGTGTGTGTCCCGCCCTTTCGGCCCGCTCTGACAGCGGACTTGACGCCCAGTCGACGGCACACCATACCGTCGGCCGATCTTCGTGTGCGCCGCCGGTTCCTCCCCTGGTCCCCGGGACAGGCAAGATGGTGGTGTGACCCTCATCGATCAGCTGCCTTCCGAGCCCGATCCCGACGCCCTCTTCGAGGCCTTCTCGTCCTGGGCGGAGGGCCGGGGCATCACGCTCTATCCCGCCCAGGAGGAGGCGCTGATCGAGGTCGTGTCGGGTGCGAACGTCATCCTGTCGACGCCCACGGGTTCCGGGAAGAGCCTGGTCGCGGCGGGTGCGCACTTCGCGGCGCTGGCCCGGGACGAGGTCACCTTCTACACCGCGCCGATCAAGGCCCTGGTGTCGGAGAAGTTCTTCGACCTGTGCAAGCTCTTCGGCACCGAGAACGTCGGGATGCTCACCGGGGACGCCTCCGTGAACCCGGACGCGCCCGTCATCTGCTGCACGGCCGAGGTGCTGGCGTCGATAGCGCTCCGGGACGGCAAGGACGCCGACATCGGCCAGGTCGTCATGGACGAGTTCCACTTCTACGCCGAGCCCGACCGGGGCTGGGCGTGGCAGATCCCGCTGCTGGAGCTGCCGCAGGCCCAGTTCCTGCTGATGTCGGCGACGCTCGGCGACGTCACGCGCTTCGAGAAGGACCTCGCGCGCCGCACCGGCCGGCCCACCTCCGTGGTGCGCTCGGCGACGCGGCCGGTGCCGCTGTCGTACGAGTACCGGCTCACCCCCATGACCGAGACGCTGACCGAGCTGCTCGAGACCCGCCAGGCCCCCGTCTACATCGTGCACTTCACGCAGGCGGCCGCCGTGGAGCGGGCGCAGGCGCTGATGAGCATCAACATGTGCACGCGCGCCGAGAAGGACGCCATCGCCGAGCTCATCGGGAACTTCCGCTTCACCACGACGTTCGGCCGCAACCTGTCCCGGTTCGTCCGGCACGGCATCGGTGTGCACCACGCCGGCATGCTGCCCAAGTACCGGCGCCTGGTGGAGAAGCTGGCGCAGGCGGGCCTGCTGAAGGTCATCTGCGGCACGGACACCCTCGGCGTCGGCGTGAACGTGCCGATCCGCACCGTGCTCTTCACCGCCCTCACCAAGTACGACGGCAGCCGCGTGCGTGTGCTGCGGTCCCGTGAGTTCCACCAGATCGCGGGCCGCGCGGGGCGCGCCGGCTTCGACACCTCGGGCTTCGTGGTGGCCCAGGCGCCGGAGCACGTGATCGAGAACGAGAAGGCCCTCGCGAAGGCCGGCGACGACCCGAAGAAGCGCCGCAAGGTGGTCCGCAAGAAGGCGCCCGAGGGCTTCGTCGCGTGGACGGAGAACACCTTCGAGAAGCTGATCGCCTCCGACCCCGAGCCGCTCACCTCCCGCTTCCGGGTGACCCACGCGATGCTGCTGTCGGTCATCGCCCGCCCCGGCAACGCCTTCGACGCGATGCGGCGGCTGCTGGAGGACAACCACGAGGACCGCAGGTCCCAGCTGCGGCACATCCGGCGGGCCATCGCGATCTACCGCTCGCTGCTGGCGGGCGGGGTCGTGGAGCGGCTGGACGAGCCCGACGAAGAGGGACGCATCGTCCGGCTGACGGTCGACCTGCAGCAGGACTTCGCGCTCAACCAGCCGCTGTCCACCTTCGCGCTGGCCGCGTTCGAGCTGCTGGAACCGGAGTCCCCCTCCTACGCGCTGGACATGCTGTCGGTGATCGAGTCGACCCTCGACGACCCCCGGCAGATCCTCGGCGCCCAGGAGAACAAGGCGCGCGGCGAGGCCGTCGCGGCGATGAAGGCCGACGGGGTCGAGTACGAGGAGCGGATGGAGCGGCTGCAGGACGTCTCCTACCCCAAGCCGCTGGAGGAGGTGCTGTCGCACGCCTACGGCGTCTACCGCAAGAGCCACCCGTGGGTCGGCGACCACCCGCTGTCGCCCAAGTCGGTCGTGCGCGACATGTACGAACGGGCGATGACTTTCTCCGAGTTCGTCTCGTACTACGAACTGGCCCGGACCGAGGGCATCGTGCTGCGCTACCTGGCGGGGGCGTACAAGGCGCTGGAGCACACCGTCCCGGACGACCTGAAGTCCGAGGACCTGCAGGACCTCATCGCCTGGCTCGGCGAGCTGGTCCGCCAGGTCGACTCCAGCCTGCTCGACGAGTGGGAGCAGCTCGCCAACCCCGGCGAGATGACGGCCGAGGAGGCCCAGGAGCGGGCCGACCAGGTCAAGCCCGTCACGGCCAACGCCCGCGCCTTCCGGGTCCTGGTGCGCAACGCCATGTTCCGCCGGGTGGAGCTGGCGGCGCTGGAGCGGTTCGGCGAACTCGGCGAGATGGACGCCTCGTCCGGCTGGGACGCGGACGCGTGGGCCGAGGCCATGGACGCCTACTGGGACGAGTACGAGGACCTGGGCACCGGGCCCGACGCGCGCGGTCCGAAGCTGCTGCAGATCGAGGAGCGTCCCGGCGACGGGCTGTGGAAGGTCCGCCAGACCTTCGCGGACCCGGAGGGCGACCACGACTGGGGCATCTCCGCCGAGGTCGACCTCACCGCCTCCGACGAGGAGGGCCGCGCGGTGGTCAAGGTGACGGGGGTGGGGGCACTGTGACCTCGGGGAGGACCTCAGGGGCCTCCGGGGACTCACGACCGGCCACCCGCACGAAGGAGCGCACCCGATGACCAACCCCGCCGAGCGGCTGGTGGACCTCCTCGACCTGGAGCGGATCGAGGAGGACATCTTCCGCGGGCAGAGCCCGCAGGAACGCCTCCAGCGGGTGTTCGGCGGCCAGGTGGCGGGCCAGGCGCTGGTCGCGGCCGGACGCACGACGGACGGCACCCGTCCGGTGCACTCCCTGCACGCGTACTTCCTGCGCCCGGGGCGTCCCGGGGTGCCGATCGTGTACCAGGTGGAGCGGATCCGCGACGGCCGCTCCTTCACCACGCGGCGCGTGGTCGCGGTGCAGCAGGGCCGGACGATCTTCAACCTCACCGCCTCCTTCCACGTGCCGGAGCCCGGGTTCGAGCACCAGCTGCCGATGCGCGAGGTCCCGGACCCGGAGAGCCTGCCGAAGCTGAGCGACGAGCTGCGGGAGCACCTCGGCGAACTCCCCGAGCAGCTGGAGCGGATGGCGCGCCGGCAGCCGTTCGACATCCGCTACGTGGACCGGCTGCGCTGGACCGCCGCGGAGGTCGAGGGCGCCGAGCCGCGCAGCGCGGTCTGGATGCGCGCGGTGGGCCCGCTCGGCGACGACCCCCTGGTCCACACCTGCGCCCTGACGTACGCCAGCGACATGATGCTGCTGGACGCGGTGCGCGTGCCGGTCGAGCCGCTGTGGGGGCCGCGCGGCTTCGACATGGCCTCGCTGGACCACGCGATGTGGTTCCACCGGCCGTTCCGCACCGACGAGTGGTTCCTGTACGACCAGGAGTCCCCCGTCGCGACCGGGGCACGCGGCCTGGCCCGCGGCCGCATCTACGACCGCGAGGGCCGCCTGCTGGTCTCCGTGGTCCAGGAGGGACTGTTCCGCAAGCACGGCGACTGACCCCTCCGCGCCGGGACGCTGGGCTGCAACGGGCGTCGTTCCGCGGGCCGGCCGTCAGCGCATCTTGAAGACCGGGCCTCGCGGCGTGAACGGCAGGCCGGCGTCGTGGGGTATCAGGAAGGCGTGTTCGCGGCGTATCCGCAGGACGTCGCACTCGCCGTCGGTGATCAGCAGGACCGGGGCCGTCGGAGGGAAGTCCGGGGCGCGCTGGAGCAGGTCGACACCGGGCTGCAGCACGGTGCCGCCGCGGCCCCTGACGCGGACCTTGTGCGCGATCTCGGTGACCGGCACATAGCCCGCGTCGAAGGGCGCGGCATCACAGAACACCACCCGCGCGGCGGTCACGTCGCGGGCGGTGGCGTAGGACGCGATGGCGCCGAGCGCCTTGCCGAGCAGGGTGCGGCTCATGGACGCAGAGGTGTCCAGCACCACGCCGAAGGTGCAGCGGGCCACTTCCTGAGGCGGGTGGCTACGGCCGGCCCGGGGGATGTCCGGGGTGGAGGCCTGCCGCCGGGCGGGACGGGCGAAGCTGCGCACCGCCTCGGGGCTGGGCACGTACTCGTCGAACCAGCGGGCGAGCCTGGCGTCCCACGGCAGGGGCGGCTGGGACAGCGCGCGGATCTCCTCGACCAGTCCGGCGGGGAGCAGGCCGCGTTCACGGCGGTGCAGTTCGAGCCCCTGAAGCAGCCCGCGCCGGTAGAACTCGTCCAGGTCCACCCATGAGGGCGCGGTCTCCCCAGGGCGTGGCAGCGGCTCGCCGAGGACGTCCCCGAGGCCCTTGCCGCGCAGCGTGGCGAGACGGCGCAACCGCCGCTGGTCCCGGGCGATGCGGTCGTAGACCTCCTCGCTGGACAGTCCGGCGAGGGCCGGGTCGTGCAGCAGGCCCTCGGGCATGTGCCCGACGCCCATTTCCAGCAGCCAGCCGTTGATCACGTAATCCGCTGCGACGTTGAACAGGTACGGGTCCCGGCCACCCTGGCGCTCGCCGTGGCGCAGTGCGGCGTGCAGCATCTCGTGGGCGAGGATGAACCGCCATTCCTCGTCTTCGAACCGGCACAGCGGGTTGAGGTAGATCTCCCCCGCCTCGGCGTTGACCGCCGCCACCGAGATCCGCTGCGCGCGGGCGAGTTCGGCGTCGGCGACCAGGGTCATCCCGGCGGCGATGCCGCCGAGCAGCGGGTAGGAGGAGACGAACCAGCTCAGGGCACGCTCCCAGGGGCGCAGCGGACGCCTCGCCCCGGTGAGCTCCTCGCGACGGCCGGCGGCGACGTCCATGGCCGCCGACATCGTGCGAGTGAGGGCGCTCGCGAAGGCGACGGTCCAGTCCTCCGGGATCCAGGACTGTTTCCAGGGGTGGAGCACCTGATCGCGCTCCGGGCCTCCGGTGCCGCACGTCGCGAACGCAGCCGGGATGCCCTCACGGCGCCAGCGCGCCGCGAGTTGCTCCTCGTCTCCGTCCGGGAAGTCCGGCGGCAGGGTGACGGGTGCCCGGCCCACGGGAAAGGTGCCCAGGAAGCGATTGACCACCGCGCAGCGGGCGGCCAGGTCGAAGCGGTCGGGTTGCTCGCGCGGACCCCTGGCGGCGGGGACGTGCCCGAAGCCGAGGTGCAGGAGGCAGTGCGCCAGCACCCACGCCCATTCCTCCGGCGCCGCGTGACGCAGGGGGTCGACGTGCACGACGCCGTTGGAGGTGACCGCCGCCCAGCCGCCGCGGGGGTGCTCCTCGCACTCCTCGCTGCGACACAGGCGGCCGTTGACGGCGGAGAGCGCGGCGAGGGCGGTGTTGCGGCGCAGCAGCTCCACCCCGGCGGCGAACGCCTCGTCGGCGGGATCCTTGCGGGGCACCGACCGGGCCCGGGACCTGTCACCGCGCGCACCACTCACCGGCGTGCCTCGACCAGCCGCGGCATGTCCCGGGCGGCCTCGAGGAGGAACCAGGAGGGCAGCACCGGGTTGTCGTCGTCGCCGTCGGCGATCACGGTCTGGGCGACCTCGACCGAGATCTCGGCCAACTGGACCAGCAGGGCCTTGGCCCGGTAGGCCATCTGCCGCACGGCCGGGGACGCGTGTTCCCGCTGCGCCGGCAACTCCTTGACCAGTCGGCCTCGGAAGGAGTCGGCGAGGTAGTAGAGCAGGTCGCGGTCCTCGACGCGGCGCGGCCAGGAGGCGTCGCCCTTGAGGATGGCCTCCAGACCGTACGAGTGCCGGACGATCTTGACGTAGCCGCAGAAGGCGGTGGCGTGCGCGGGGGTGAGCGTGCCGTAGGCCAGCACCTTCAGCGTCTCCTCGTCCAGGGCGGGTCCGAAGGAGTGGAGCGCGTCGGAGAGCATGTGCCAGGCGCGTGGGGTGGAGAACGGCTCCTCGGTCTTGGGCGGTGCGGACCACAAGTGGTCGGGCCGGTCGGTGAGATGGTCGGTGATCCAGGGATGGATGCCGGCGCCGGCCGACCACACCAGCCAGTCCGCGGCGGACGCCTGCAGATGGATGTGCGCCAGCCGGTTGACCAGTGCGGAGGCCATGGGACGCGCCAGGGCGTTGTCGGTGGCACGGTTGCCCGCACCGATGACGATGCTGCCGGGCGGCAGCTCGTACGAACCGATGCGCCGGTCGAGGATCAACGAGTAGAAGGCCTTCTGCACATCCGGGGTGGCCGCGTTCAGCTCGTCGAGGAAGAGGCAGTACGGCTCGTCGCGGGCGATGGTCTCCGGCGGGCAGAACCGCGAGCGGCCGTCGACGATCTGCGGAACGCCGATGAGGTCCTCCGGGGCCAGCTGCGTTCCGATGAGGCTCACGCACTCCAGTCCCAGCGAGTTGGCGAACTCCCTGACCAGGGAGGACTTCCCGATGCCGGGTGCACCCCACAGGAAGACCGGGCGCACGGTGGCCAGGTTGAGCAGCAGCTCGGGCACCTGGGAAGGCGAGACGGTGACAACACCCTGCAAGCGCGGGCTCCTTGGGGATCGAGGGGTGGCGGGCACTCGACGGGCGCCGGCCGGCCCGAGAAGTCTCACCCCTGCCGCCGCCCGCCCGCACCTGCTTTTCGGCACACACGGCCCGGTCACCCCAGTCCGAGGAGGCGGCGCCAGCGGCTGGGTGGGGTGGTGGGTGGGGTGGTGGGCGGGGGCGCGGACTCGGCCGGGGGCGGTGGGGTGGCCGGGCGGGCGGGGGCGGGGGGTTCGCCGCGACCGGGGTGCGGGGCGGGGCGGGCGGCGCGGGCCCTGAGCAGGGCGTCCGCGAGCGAGACCTGGGCGAAGGTGACCTCGTCGGGGTGGGATGCGACCGTCTGGGCCTCGATCAGCTCGCGGGTCGCGTACGAGCCCGGGCTGCCGGCGGGGAGCGCCGGGCACACCCGGCGCAGGTAGGCCCGTTCGTGGGCGTCGGGCACGGCGTCGGCGGCCGCCTGCGGGCCCAGCAGGGCGGACCATGCGGACGCCTCGGCCCAGGCGTCCTCGGCGTCCCGTACGAGCTCCTCGACGCGTCGGGCCCGCCAGCCGCGGGCGCGGTGGTCCTCGCCCTCGTCGAGGGCGTCGCGCAGCTCGGCGGGCAACCGGCCCTCCAGCAGCTCCGGATGGGCCCGGGCGAACCTCCGCACGTCCTCGGCGAGGTAGAGCCACACCACGGCGCGGTAGCGGTTGACGTACCAACGGACGGGACGGAGGAAGCCGCCCCTGGCGAGCCGGGCGAAGCGCTCCCGGCTGATCCCGATCAGCGCCGCGCCCTCGATGCCGCCCACCAGTTCCAGCCGCGCGCGCAGGCGGTCGGGAAAGCCCTCCTCATCCCGCAACCGGTCCACGTCCTCACGGACGACGCGGCGGCGTCCGCCGACGGCCGGCGCCGTACGCAGCTCGCCGGTTTGCAGCGCGACCTCGAACTCCTCTGCCTCCAGGCACAGTTCCTCCCGGGCGCGCTGCATGCCGAGCGCCTCGCGGGCGGCGGTCTCCTTGACAGCCATGCCACTCCCCCTGACCTTCCGTAGCGACTCATCACTGACAGTCACGACGATAGGTCCTCACGGCGACATCCGCCGGGGCCTGTGGATAACTCCCGTCACGCCCCGTGGTCGTACACGGTCACGGGGATCCCGCTGCTCACGAGCCGCTCCTCGACCGACGGCGCGACCCGCTCCCACCGGCCGCCCGCGAGCCCGCACCCGATGCGGGGCATGTGCACGGACGCGCCGAGCTCCGCCGCCTTCCGGGCCACCAGGGCCAGCCCGGCGTCGATCGCCTCGTACCGCACGGGAACGCCGTTGCTCCCCCTGCGGATGCCGCGCTGCCCGACGAGGTTGGCCACCCAGATCCACTCGCCGACCCGGACGAACTGGACGGCGCCCAGGGCGAAGTCGTTGCCGGCACGCTCGCGGTGCCATCGCCGGTACGCGGCCTCGGGCTCCGGCCAGCGGCGGGAGAGCGCGAGGACGAACCCCTTGCCCCAGCCGCCCACGTCGTTGCAGACGTGGACGATCAACTTGACGCCCTTGCCCTGCGGCACGGTGGCGTCCCCCCGGACGTACGTGATCCCCTCCATGCGGTCACCGTACGTCCGGGGTCCGACAACGCCGCCTGACCGGCGGCCCGGTTCACAGGGCGCGCAGGCCGTCGATGACGTCCTTGAGGAGCCCCACGTCGGGCAGTTCGGCCGGCGGAACGGGCCGGATGGCCCGCAGGTGACCGTCCCGGAGGAGGTCCCCGAGCAGCACCCGGACGACTCCGAGCGCGAGGTCGGCCTCCGAGGCCAGTTCGGCCACGGTGAGCGGGCCGTCCCGGCACAGGTCCAGGAGGGCCAGATGCTCCTCGTCGAGGTCGTCGTCCGGGGCCGTGCCGACGGCCGGGACCATGACGGCGATCAGGTCGACGTCACCGTCGGAGTCCGGCCGGGTGCGACCGCCGGTGATGGTGTAGGCGCGCACCATCGGACCGGCCTCGTCGTCATACCAGAGCGCGCCCTCGTCTCCCGGCGGGCTCGGGTTCATGCTTCATCACTCCCCCGGTGCCGCCGCGTCGTGCCGGCGCGGCGTGACACCGAGGTGTTCACCGACCCGGTGGACCATAAGGGTCATCTCGTAGGCGATCTGCCCGACGTCCGCCTGCACCCCGCTGAGCACCGAGAGGCAACTGCCCTCGCCCGCGGCCGTGACGAACAGGAAGCCGTCGTCGAACTCCACCATCGTCTGGCGTACGCCGCCCGCGTCGAAGTGCCGGCCCGCGCCCTTGGCGAGGCTGTGGAAGCCGGACGAGACGGCGGCCAGGTGCTCGGCCGTGGCACGGTCCAGACTGGTGCTCGCCCCGGTCACCAGACCGTCGCCGGAGAGCACCAGCGCGTGCCTGACGTGCGGCACCCGCTCTGTCAGATCGTCCATCAGCCACGTGAGTCCACTGCTCACCGTCATCCCCCGTTCTCCCCGGTCTCCGCTGTCCCTTGCGGTGCTGCGGCGTCCCTGCCGCGGGCCAGGCCGCGGGCGAACGCCGTGATGGTGGAACGAGCCTCTTCCGGAGATCGTTCCCTTTCGTCTCCCCCGCCCGGCGGCTCCGCCGGGCTCTGGTGCGCCCCGTCGTCCCGCAACTGGGCCACGAGACTCGCCTGCCGCTGGCGCTTCGGCAACCCCGTACCCGTGCGACCTTCCTCACGCGGCCGGGTCGGTCCGCGCCGGGTCCTCGGCGTGCGCGGACCCGCGTCCGCGCGGTCCGGCCCGGGCGGTTCGGGCACGGCTCGCGGCCGGAGCACGTGCTCGCCGGTCTCGACGTCGTCACCCGAGGCGTCCACGAGCACCGACTGCGGGACGAACACCACCGCCACGGTGCCGTCGAACCGTCCGCGGCGCAGGGTGACGCGCACCCCCTGCCGGGCGGCGAGCCGCCCGACGGTGAACAGTCCGAGACGGTCGGTCTCGGGGAGCTCCGTCCCGCCGCCGGCCTCACCGAGTTCGTTGTTGGCCTCGGCGAGCCGCTCGGCGCTCATGCCCAGACCGCGGTCCTCGACCTCGAGGACGTAACCGCCGGCGACGACCTCGCCGCGTACCTCGACCTTGGTGTCGGGCGGCGAGAAGGCGGTGGCGTTGTCGATGAGTTCCGCCAGCAGGTGCAGCACGTCGGCGACGGCCGGGCCGGTCAGCGCCACTCGGGGCATGCGCCGGACGGTGACCCGCTGGTAGTGCTCGACCTCGCCGACCGCGGCCCTCGCGACCTCCGCGAGCCGCACCGGGCGCCGCCAGGCGCGACCGGGTGCGTTGCCCGAGAGGATCAGCAGGCCCTCGGCGTGGCGGCGCATGCGGACGGCGATGTGGTCGACGCGGAAGAGGTCGTCCAGGTCCTCCGGGTCGCCGGAGCGGCGCTCCATGGCGTCCAGCAGCGTCAGCTGACGGTGCAGCAGCACCTGGCTGCGGCGGGCGAGGTTGGTGAAGACGGCCGAGACGCCGCGGCGCAGCTTCTCCTGGTCGACGGCCGCCTGGACGGCGGCCCGCTGGGCGTTGTTGAAGGCCCGGCCGACCTGTCCGATCTCGTCGGCGCCGAAGCGCAGGTCGGGGGCGGCCCGGGCGACGGCGTCGTCGTCGAGTTCCTCGCCGGCGCGCAGCCTGCGCAGCACCTCCGGCAGGCGCTTCCCGGACAGTTCCAGGGCCTGGTTGCGCAGCAGCGTGAGCCGGCGGGCGATGCCGCGCCCGATGAGCAGGGAGATGACGACCGACAGCACGACCAGGAACAGTCCGGCGAAGCTGACCGCGCCGGTCCGCACGAGCACGTCCATACCGTCGTCACGCGCCTGCTCGCCCACCCTGGCGGCGGCGGCGATGTTGATGTCGCTCAGTTCGGTCAGCGCCCGGTCGGCGTTCTGCCGCCAGCGGTCCCGGGAGACGACGAGGCCGACGTCCTTGGCACCCGCCGAACGGGCCGCGGTCTCCATGGAGTCCAGCGTCCAGGCGACGCTGCCGCCCTCGAACTCGTCGAGCCTCTCCTTGGCGGCCTTCGTCAGCTCCGGGTCGACGATGGAGTGCAGCAGCTTGCGTCCGTCGATGGTGCCGATGAACTCGCGGTACTGACTGGCCGTCATCGGCGGGCCGACCTGCGCCGCAGTGAGCATGGCGTCCTCACGGGACAGCAGTTCCCTGGCGCGTACGAGGTCGATGACGAAACCGCCCTGCCGGGCCACCTCGCCGCTCTGGAGCGCGGCGAGCGATCCGCGCAGCCGGAAGATGGGGTCGATCACAGCCGAGTAGCGGTGGAGCGTCATCGACCAGCCGACGTCGCGCTGCCTGACGTCCTCGCGCAGCGGCTCCAGGTCCTTGGCGGCGGTGATCAGCTCGCTGAGCCGCTGCCGCTGGGCGAGGTCCAGTTCGGTGCCCTGCGCCTGCCGGCGCGCGTGCTCCCGGACGACGGCGAGCAGCCGGTCGGTGGTGCGCTCGGCGCCTTCGAGTTCGGTACCGCCGGTCTCACCGTCGGACGCCACATAGGCGACGGCGAGCCGCCGCTCGACCTGCAGGGCCCGTCCGAGGTCGTCCGCGGGGGTTCCGTAGTAGCGGTAGGTGTCCGCGATCCCCATGAGGGCGAAGGCCCCGCGCACCGAGGTGAGGGTGCTGTATGTCCACAGACCCGCCAGCGAGATCAGCGGCACCAGGAGAAGTACCACGAGTTGCGTGCGGATGGTGCGGGGGCGCAGGCGCATGCGTGAGGTCCTCGGTCGACCATGGGTTCGATGGGGAGGGGCACAGTCTGACCCAAGAATGCCCCCTTGGCGACGCCGACTGTGACATCTCACAATCCCTTTCCCCACGGCGCTCTCAGGTGCGGCACGCGAGGGACCGGCGTACCCTGCCGCGTTCCGCAGGGCCGCGGCAAGCGCGTTCACGTCGCCCTAACGGCGCGGCATTGCGGGGGAAACCACGCTGCCGCACGCTGGACGCATGGAACGGGGACAGGTCCTGCGCCAGGTCCACGGTCCGGCCCGGGACGCTGAGGACGGTTCACAGGGCGTCCCTCTGGTCCACCGGGACATCCACGGCTACCGGCGGGCGTTCCGGCTGGGCGGCAGCGGGCCGCCGCTGCTGCTGATCCACGGCCTCGGCGACTCGTCGGCGACGTGGGAGCACATCCTGCCCCGTCTGGGGCACCGGCACACGGTCATCGCGCCCGACCTGCTGGGTCACGGCGACAGCGAGCAGCCTCGCGCCGACTACGCGGTGGCGGCCTACGCGTGCGGCATGCGGGACCTGCTGGGCGTGCTGGACGTCGACCGGGTGTCGGTCGTCGGGCACTCGCTCGGGGCGGGCGTCGCCATGCAGTTCGCCTACCAGTTCCCGGAGCGGTGCGAACGCCTGGTGATCGTGGGCGGTGGCGGTCTGGGGATCGAGGTGCACCCGCTGCTGCGGCTCGCGGCGGGCCCGGGTTCCGAGGTGACGCTGCCGCTGGCCACCTCGCCGCCCGTGCGCAAGGCGCTGCGGCTGCTCGCACCACTGCTGCGGAGCACCGGCGGGCTCGGGCTGGGCCGGCACGACTTCGACTACATCCTGGAGCGCTACCTCATGCTGGACAGCTCCATGGCGCGTCAGGCCTTCCTGCGCACCCTCCGCGCGGGCGTCGACGTGCGGGGCCAGGTCATCACGATGATGGACCGCAGCTACCTGACGGCGGGACTGCCGACACTCATCATGTGGGGCGAGCACGACGGGGTGATCCCGGTGCGCCACGCGCTGCGGGCGCACACGGCGATGCCGGGCAGCCGGCTGGAACTGTTCGAGGACGCGGGGCACTTCCCGCACCATGACGCGCCCGCGCGCTTCGTGGACGTACTGGAGGACTTCCTCGCGACCACCACGCCGCAGGAGTACGACCCGGTGCTCTGGCGCCGGCTGCTGCGGCACGGGCGGGTGGACGTGCCGCTCTACCAGGAGGTCGAGCCGCCGCACCCCTCCAGCGGGTCCTGAGGCCGCCGGCCGCCGTCCGGGGCAGGATGGGGGCATGGGACACAGGATGACCGAAGAAGAGTGGCGGGCCTTCGTCTCCGCCGGGACGCGCACGGGGAAGCTGGCGACGACGCGGGCGGACGGCACGCCTCATGTGGCGCCCGTCTGGTTCCTGCTGGACGGCGACGACGTCGTGTTCAACACGGGCAAGGCCACGGTCAAGGGCCGCAACATCACGCGCGACGGCCGGATCGCCCTGTGCGTGGACGATGACCGGCCGCCGTTCGCGTACGTGGTGCTGCAGGGGCGGGCCGAGGTGAGCGAGGATCCCGGTCCCCTGCGGGAGTGGGCCACCCGCATCGCCGCCCGCTACATGGGCGAGGACGTCGCCGAGGCGTTCGGGGCCCGCAATGGGGTGCCCGGTGAACTCCTCGTGCGGATGCGGATCGACAAGGTGCTCGCCGAGTCCGGTGTGGCGGACTGAGCCCCTCGGGCCGAAGCCCGGCCCGCGTCAGCGGATCGGCTTGCCGCCGTTGGCCTTCTTGCCGTTGGCGCCCATCGCCCACCAGGTGCCGCCCACGCCGTGGCCGTTGGTGTCGCCGGGCTTGGTGTCGCCGACGTACCAGTAGACGGGCCAGCAGTTGTACGACAGCTGCTTGGTGCCGTCCGGCCGGGTGTAGGTGCTGACGAGCTTGGGGTTGAGGCCGGCGGCCTCGGCCTGCGCCTTGGTGACGGGCTTGGCGGCCGGCCACTTCTTCAGGCACTCGCCAGTGCAGTTGGACACCATCGGCCAGTCGGTGTCCTTGTCGAAGCGGTACAGGGTGCGGCCCTTGGCGTCGACGAGGATGTCGCCGAGCTTGGCGTCGTTGACGACGGAGAGGATGGGCCACTTCTTGTCGGAGGCCGCGTCCGTGGTGCCGCTGTCGGAGCTGTCGTCCGTACCGCCGGCGTATCCATCACCGGTGCCCGAGGAGGGGTCGGCCGAGGTCTCGCTGTCGTACCCGTAGTCGCCCGAGGAGGACCCGGTGCCCGGCTGGGCGGACTGGACCGCGTCCTGCTGCTGGGCCGCCGGCGCCACGCTGCTGGCCTGGTTGTAGCCGTTCGACCCGCCGCAGGCGGTGGCGAGGAGGAGGGCAGCGGCCGTTCCGGCGACTGCGGCACCGATCCGCTTGTGCATCTGGACTCCTTGAGCGGTAGGGGCGCGGGGCCCGTGCGCCCCGTCTGGCCACCTGTACGCACCCGGTTCGGCCCTCTCTCAATGCACTGTGAATTCCTTCATCACGGGTCCCGTTCTGCTAAGGTGCCCCGCCCCGTGCAGGGGGCGTCAGCGCACCGACTCCAGAAGGCGGGCCGCGTGCATCCGCCCCGCATGCTCGACGAGGGCGATCAGCACCTCCTTGCCCGAGGCCCGGTCCCGGGCGTCGCAGAGGACGACCGGTGTGCCGTCCTGCAGGTCGAGGGCGCGCGCGATGTCCTCGGGGCGATGCTCCAGCGCTCCGGGGAAGCGGTTGACGGCGACGGCGAACGGGATCTTGCGGTGCTCGAAGAAGTCCACGGCCGGGAAGCAGTCCTCCAGGCGACGGGTGTCGGCCAGCACGACCGCGCCGAGCGCCCCTTGTGACAGTTCGTCCCACAGGAACCAGAAGCGGTCCTGGCCGGGAGTGCCGAACAGGTAGAGCGACAGCCCCGCCCGAATGGTGATCCTGCCGAAGTCCATCGCCACGGTGGTGGTGGACTTCCGCTCGACACCCAGGGTGTCGTCCACGTGCCGTCCGGCCTCGGTCAGCTGCTCCTCGGTGCGCAGCGGCCGGATCTCGCTGACCGCGCCCACCATGGTGGTCTTGCCGACCCGAAGCCCCCCGCGATGAGGATCTTCAGGGCCATGACCGGCGTCTCAGAGTGCCCGGAGTCCATCGATCACCTCTCGCAGGATGCGCTCGTCGGGTAGGTGCGCCGGCGCCACGGGGGTGCTCACCCGTACGCTGCCGAGCGTCAGGAGGTCGCCGAGGAGGACGCGGACGACCCCCAGCGGCAGGTCGGTGTCGGCCGCCAGCTCCGCGACCGACAGGGGCTCGTCACGGCACAGCGCCAGCAGCGCGTTGTGCTCCGGTTCGAGCGCGGGATCGTCGGCGGCGCCGGGTTCGGCGAGCACCAGGGCGATCAGGTCCAGGGCGGCGACCGCGGTGCCGGGCCGCGTACGGCCGCCCGTCAAGGCATACGGACGCACCAGGGGCCCGGCCGCGTCGTCGTACCAGCGGCCGTCCGGCCCGCGCGGGTAGCCGCGGTCCATCACCCGTACGCCGGTCAGCCGGCGGCCGGACCGGCGGCACCGAGGCGCGCCGGGGTGTGCAGGTGCTCGCCCACGCGCTTGACGAGGCGCGCCATCTCGTAGGCGATCAGGCCGACGTCGGCGTCCGCACCGGTGAACACCGCGAGGCACGACCCCTCGCCGGCGGCGGCCACGAAGAGGAAACCCTGGTCGAGTTCGACCAGGGTCTGCCGGACCCGGCCGGCCGCGAAGTGGCGTCCGGCGCCCTTGGCGAGGCTGTGGAAACCCGAGGCGACGGCCGCCAGGTGTTCGGCGTCCTCCCGGGTCAGCCCACGCGACGAGCCCACGGCCAGGCCGTCGCCCGACAGCACCACGGCGTGACGGACGTGGGCCACCCGGTCGGTCAGGTCGTCCAGCAGCCAGTCCAGTTCAACGGACCGGTTCGATGCGTCGATCATCCATGCTCTCCTTCGCGGGGTGCCAGGTCGGTGGTGCGGGCGGCGTCCTGCTCGCCGTCCCCGTCCGCTCGGTCCGGGCCGTGCCCGTGGCCGGGCCCTCCGGGTGCGGGCCGGGTGCCGCCGTGGTCCGGGGCGGGCCGCGGAGGGCGCGCGCCGCCCGGTCCGCCGTCGGCGGCGTCGCGTGCTCCGGCACCGCCGCCGCGGATCCAGCCGCGGCGGAAGGCGGCCATCGTCGAACGCGCCTGCTCCGCCGTCCGCTCGGGGAGGTCGTGCCCCGCCTCCAGCGGCCCGGGGACGTGTTCGGGTGCGCGGGGCTCCAGGAGCTGCGGAGCGAGGCTCGCGCGGCGTACCCGGCGCGGGAGTCCGCCGTCCGTGGCAGGCGCGGCCCCGGGGGCGCCGACAGCGGCGGGAGCGGGCGCGCCACCGCGGGCGGGGGCGGGTACGGACGCCGTCACGGGCTCCGGCCGGCGGACGGGCCGGGGCGTGGAGGGGCGCGGCAGCCCGTCGCCGTCGCCGCGCGGGGAGACCGCCGCCGGGGGCGGGACCTCCGCGGCCCCCTGGCGGGGGCCGTGCGGGCCGGACGCCGCGCCCCCCGTCCCGGCACCCCGTGGGGCGCGGGCCTCGGGTGCCCTCATGTCGAGCAGGGCGGTGGGCAGCAGGACGACGGCGGTGGTGCCGCCGTACGGGGAGGAGCGCAGGGACACCTTGACGTCGTGCCGCCGGGCGAGCCGGCTGACGACGAACAGTCCCAGCCGGTCGCTGTCGAACAGGTCGAGCGCCTGGGTCTGCGCGATGCGCCGGTTGGCCTCGGCCATCGCCTCCTTGCCCATACCGAGGCCGCGGTCCTCGATCTCCAGGGCGTAGCCGTTGCCGACCTGCTCGCCGTAGACGCGCACCTTGGTGTGCGGCGGGGAGAACTGGGTCGCGTTCTCGACGAGTTCGGCGATCAGATGGGTGAGGTCGGCGACGGCGGAACCGACGACCGCCGCCAGGGGCAGCCGGCGTACCTCGACACGGGCGTAGTCCTCGACCTCCGCGACGGCGGCGCGCACCACATTGGTGAGGGGCACCGGCCTGCTCCAGGCGCGGCCCGGAGCGGAGCCGGAGAGGATGATCAGGCCCTCGGCGTGCCGCCGCATGCGGGTGGTGAGGTGGTCGAGCCGGAACAGGTCCTCCAGCTCACCCGGGTCCTCGGTGCGCCGTTCCATGCTGTCCAGCAGCGCCAGCTGACGGTGCACCAGCACCTGGCTGCGCCGGGCGAGGTTGACGAAGACCCCGGAGACCCCGTTGACGAGTTCGGCACGCTCCGCGGCGGCACGGAGCGCGGCGCGCTGCACGGTGGCCAGCGCCTCGGCCACCTGGCCGATCTCGTCGGCGCCGTGCCTGCCGAGGGGCGCCTCCTTGCCGAGGTCGATCTCCTCGCCGGCGCGGAGCCGTCGCATGGCCCGCGGCAGTTTGCGGCGGGCGAGTTCGAGCGCGGTGTTGCGCAGGCCGATCAGTTCCACGACGAGGCCGCGGCCGATCCGTACGGAGATGAAGAGGGAGGCGACGACGCCCAGGAGGCCGAGCAGGACGGCGATGCCCGAGGTGCTCAACAGCCCCTGGACGACGGTCCGGTCGGCGGGCGCGGCGGAGGTGGCGACCTTGCCGAGCCCGGACAGCACCTGTGCCGCGGCCTGGTCCCAGGAATCGGACGTCACCCCGGCCGCAGCCGCTTTGCCGGGCCCGGCGCCGAGGACGGCGTCCTCCATGGCCTCGAGGTCCGTGTACGCGGTGGAGCGGGCCAGCCGTTCCCAGGCGGTTCGCGCGTCGCCGCCGAGGTCGGCGACGGACCCGGCGAGCAGGACGCGGCGGGCGGTGACGGCGCCGCTCAGGTCGCGGTAGCGGTCCGTGGGCAGGTCGCGGGTGAGGGCGGCCGCTACGAGCAGGGCGTCCTCCCGGGACAGCTGTTCCGCGGCGCGGCCGATCTCCAGGGCCGTGCGCTCGCCTCGGGACGTCGCAAGGGCGCCGCCGATCGCGAAGCCGTCGGTGACGGCGTCGGTGTAGGAGCGGTACGTCTGCCGCCAGTCCGCCGCTCCGCGGGTGATGCCGGGGCGCAGTGCCCGCAGGCGCTGCAGGTCGCCGACGAAGGTGCGGACCCGTACGGCCGCGGTGCCCGGCAGACCGGTGCCGTCGGCGACGGTGTGGCCGCCGCCCAGTTGCAGCAGGGCGGCGGCCCGGTCGGTGGCCGTGGCGCGTCTGCTCAGTTCTGCGGCGGCCCCGCTGGTGGGACGGGCCAGGTAGCGGGTGGCGGCGCGGCGTTCGGCCTGCAGGGCGGTCACGGTGTCGGCGACCGGCTCGCGGATCGTTTCTGCAAAGCGCTGTGCACGCAGCCGCCCGGAGAGGTCCTGGGCCGTGGTGACGGCGGCGAAGGCCCACAGCGCCATCAGGGAGACGACGGGCACCATCAGGAGGGACACGATCTTCGCGCGTACGCTCCGCGGCCGCAGGCTCAGCCGGCCCCGCGTCCCCACGCCCCCTGCGCCGTCGGTCATGCCCGGGGTCTCCTCGTCCGCGGGGAGGCCGGCGTGCGCTCTGCGGCCCCGTGGCGGCGTCACAGGGCCCCCTCGCCGACGCGCTGGGCGGTCGCGGAGGCGATGCGTTCCCTCGCCGTCGGGGAGAGCGCGACGAAGGCGGAGGTCAGGAAGAGGTAGGAGCCGAGACCGACGATGAGGGGGAAGAGGAACGCGGTCGCGCCGGAACCGGGCAGCACCTCCGCCGAGGGCCGGACCCGGACCTGCACGGCGAGCATCCCGGTGTAGTGCATGCTGCTGACCGCGGCGCCCATCACCAGGGAGGCGCCGGCGACGACCACGGGGCGGCGGATGGTGAGCGCGGCCCACAGGGCGGCGGTCGCGGCGGCCCAGGCGATGACGACGGACAGCGCCACGAGCCACGGTTCGTAGGACACCGCTCCGTGCAGCCGGACGGCGGCCATGCCCAGGTAGTGCATGCTGGCCACGCCGACGCCCGTGGTGAGGCCGCCGGCCACGAGGGCCCGGAAGCGGCCGCCGCCGTAACCGACGGCGAAGACTCCGAGGCCGACCACCACCATGGCGACGACGAGGCTGAGGACGGTCAGGGGGACGTTGTAGCGGATCTCGGTGCCGGTGACGCGGAAGCCGAGCATGGCGACGAAGTGCATCGTCCAGATGCCCGTGCCGAGGGCGCTGGCGGCGGTGAGCAGCCAGTTGCGCCGGGAACGGCCGGTCGCGGCCAGGGCCCGTACGGTGCAGCGCAGCCCCAGCGCGGCGCCGACGCACGCCATGGCGTACGAGAGCAGCGGGGTCAGCCAGCCGAAGGCGGCGTGGTCGATGTGTCCCATGGCCCCGGGACGCTAGTGCGGGGGTGGTCGCACGCTCGGGCCATGTCGTAACCCTGCCTTATTTGACAGCGTGCTTTCAGGATGCGGTCCCCGACGATCGCGTGCGGCACGAACCTGCACAAGGGAAGCGTGTTTCAGCCACCGCGCGGCGCGTACATGATGATTCCGACGCCCACCAGGCACACCAGGGCGCCCGTCACGTCGTAGCGGTCGGGCCGGAAGCCGTCCGCCACCATCCCCCACGCGAGCGAGCCCGCGATGAACACCCCGCCGTAGGCGGCGAGGATGCGGCCGAACTCGGCGTCCGGCTGCAGGGTGGCGACGCACCCGTACAGGCCCAGGGCGATGACGCCGGCCCCGATCCACGCCCATCCCCGGTGCTCCCGCAGCCCCTGCCAGACCAGCCAGGCGCCACCGATCTCCAGCAGCGCGGCAAGCAGGAACAGGACGACGGAACGGAACGGGATCATGCGACCATGATGCCCCGCGTCCCGTGCGCCCCGGGGCGCGCCCCGAACCGGAGGTGGACCGCCGTGCACACCGACCCCGCGCAGATCCGCGCGTTCTTCGCCGCCCGCGCCGCCGACTGGGAGACGCGCTATCCCGACGACGCGCCCGCCTACCGGGCCGGCGTGGCCGAACTGGGCCTGCGGGACGGCCAGGCGGCGCTCGACGCGGGATGCGGCACCGGCAGGGCGCTGCCCTTCCTGCGCGCGGCCGTGGGCGCCTCCGGGACGGTCGTCGGCGCCGACCTGACCCCCGAGATGCTGGGTGCCGCGGTACGGGCCGGGCGCCGGGAACACGGCGCCCTGCTGCTGGCCGACTGCGCCCGGCTACCGCTGCGCGACGCCACCATGGACGCCGTCTTCGCCGCGGGGCTGATCGGGCACCTGCCGGAACCTCGGTCCTGCCTGCGGGAGCTGGCCCGGGTCACCCGGCCCGGCGGCCGGCTGGCCCTCTTCCACCCGATCGGCCGGGCGGCGCTGGCCGCCCGGCAGAGCCGTGAGCTGACCCCGGACGACCTGCGCGCCGAGCCCAACCTCGGGCCCCTGCTGGAGTCCTCGGGATGGACCATGACCTCCTACACCGACACCGACGAGCGGTTCCTCGCAATGGCGACGGCGACGGTGTAGGCGGCGGGTTGCCGACCACGATGTCGTGACCGGCGCCGGCGACCGGAAGCGGGACCGTCACAAAGGTCTCACCGCCGATCGCCCGCACCACCGCGCGGGCGGAACTCGGCTGAGCGCCGCCTTCCCCTCGCCCAGCGGTAGCCTGCGGACGTCCGAACGACGAGGAGTGCGAGGCCACCCGTGACCCGAGAGCTGTACAACGTCCGGCTGGTGCCGCGCGAGGGGGACCCGACCCCGCTGTCGGACGAGGAGGAGCAGCGGGCACGGTCCGCGCTCTTCAACGACCTCGGCCGCGCCGTCTCCGACCGCGGCTGGGTGCGCTTCCCGGCGTACTCGCCCGAGGAGCGGCGACGGCTGGTCGACGTCGCCCACCGGCTGAGCGCCTACTGGGGCACGGAGGTCGGCGTGGAGGCCGAGGACCACTGCTCCATGCGGCTCTTCCTCCCCGGGTACGGCCCCCGGGAGTCCGCGGCCACGCCCGTCGTGGAGGCCCGGGGCTGACGGCCCGGCCGGGGCCACGGCACCCGGGCGGCGGGCGCCTCAGACCTCGGGGAGCCCGAGCAGCGACCGGGCGACCACGCGCGGCGGGACGCCGCGCTCCTGGGCGAGCACCACGACGGCGCGCCGCGCGAGTTCGCTGATCCCGAACATCAGCGCCTCCGGTGCGACACGCGCCGAAGCGGCCTCGACCGCCTCCTCGTCCCCTTCGACGGAGGCCGCGACATGGGCTGCCGCCGCTTCGAAGAGGTTGCGCTCGCGGGGCGCGCGGCGTGACGGCTCCGCGCCGGGCGGCGGGGGCTTCGCGGACCTCCCGGACGGCCGCGCGTCGGTGAACCTCCGGAGCCAGGTGGCCATCCGCATCACCCCTCTCACCCAGGGGAGTTCCCGTCCGCGGGCAGCCGGAACCCCGGGAGGCCGGGGTCGCCGCCGCCCGCGGTGAGCACGAGGGGGGTTCCGCGGACGGTGGGATCCCAGCCGGCGGAGAGCGCGTGCTCCACGAGCAGGCGCACGTCCCGCGGGGTGGGATGGGCGGTGTCGGTGACGCAGTACCCCCACGGTCCGGGCCCGGAGGCCGACACGAGATCGGCGACGAGGGCACGGCCACCGGGGGCGACGGCGTCCGTCACGCGGACGAGGACCACACGACGGCAGGTGCCGTCGGACTGGCCGGCGTGCCCGATGCGGGCCGTCCACACGAACTCGCGGCCGTCGAAGCGGAGGCGACGGCGCCGCTTCCTCACGGGCGGCCGCCGTGGTGGGGGCGGGAGTTGACCATGCCATGAGCCTAGAAGGCGGCGATCCGGCCGCCGAACGGTTTTTCACAGGCCCGGCCCCGGTCTCGACGCGGGTGTTACCCGGTGGTTAGGGTGCGCCCACCACTGCGAACACACCGGAGAGGGGATGCCCGTGTCCGCGACGGACGACGAAGCGCTGTTCGTGCTCACGGCGGCGATGCTGACGCCCGCGCAGTTCCCGGGCGTCCTGGCCGACGACTATCCGGCGGCCTGCGCCGAACTCGGGCTGCAGCCGGTGGACGACGGCTACGGCCTCGTCTTCGGCCAGGACGGGACGGGCGCCCGGTGGACGGTGGCGATCAGCGACACGGCGATGGTGGCGTGCGCCCTCGCCGCGTGGGACTGCGGGCTGGAGTACGACCTCTCCCCCGACGCACGCTCCGTCGTCGCCGCCCTGCCCGGCTGGCCGCTGCCGGTCGCGGTGGCGGCGCCCGGCGTCCCCGATCCCCATGATCCGCCGGAGGAGGAGAGCGGCCCGCCGCTCTCGCCGCCGGACACCACGACGTGGGGGCCGGCGCAGCGTCGCCTCGGCGCCGACGAGATAGCGCTCCGCTGGCGGGTCTGGCGGGAACAGCTCGACGCGGGGGACGAGTCGGACACCTCGGACGAGGAGGGCGAGGCGAAGGACACCGGCGGCACCGTCGGTTCCGATGCGCCGGGTACGACCGCGCAGGCCGGCAAGGACTCCGGGGAGCGGTCTCCTGAGCCGTCCGGGAAGGACTCCGCCGAGGGCTCCGGTAAGAAACCCGACGGCACCGGGTCCGCCGGCACCGGCACCGCCGGCCCCGAGCCCAAGGCCGCCGGGCCCGGTGCCCCGGAGCCCGGCGCCGGCGGCCTCCACCCCGGGGTCCGCCGCGCACTGGTGGCCGCCCAGGAGTACCTGCGGACGCCCCCGCCCCCCGGCCGCATACGCTCGACCGCGGCCGGCGAGGGCGTCCGAACCCTGCGCGTGGACGGCGAGGACTGGAGCCTGGTGGCCCGTACGGACGACATCGCCTTCGTGCTGCTCGACGAGGAGCCCGGCGAGGTGCTGCCGGTCGGCCGGGGGCCGGAGCTCCCCGGCCTGCTGGAGTCCCTGGAGAAGCTGGCCGTACGCCCCTCCTGAGCGCGCACGCGTGCGGTCAGGCGCCCTGGCCGTCCGCCCGGACCTTGCCGTCGACCTTGCGCGCGGCGATCAGGACCGGGTCCCACACCGGCGAGAACGGCGGGGCGTAGCCCAGGTCGAGCGCGGTCATCTGCTCGGCCGTCATGCCCGCGGTGAGCGCCACCGCGCCGATGTCCACCCGCTTGCCCGCGCCTTCGCGGCCGACGATCTGCAGCCCGAGCAGCCGCCCGGTGAGCCGCTCGGCGATGGCCTTGACCGTCATCGGGGCGGCGCCGGGGTAGTAGCCGGCCCTGCTGGTCGACTCGATGACCGCGGTGACGTACTGCAGCCCGGCGGCGCGCGCCTGCGACTCCTTCAGTCCCGTGCGGGCGATCTCCAGGTCGCAGACCTTGCTGACGGCGGTGCCCACGACGCCGGGGAAGGTGGCGTAACCGCCGCCGATGTTGGTGCCGATGACCCGGCCCTGCTTGTTGGCGTGGGTGCCCAGCGGGATGTGCTGCATGGCGCCGGAGACCAGGTTGAGGACCTCCACGCAGTCGCCGCCCGCCCAGATCGCCTCCTCGCCGCGCACGCGCATCGCGCGGTCGGTGAGCAGCCCGCCGTACGCGCCGAGCGGCAGCCCCGCGTCGCGGGCGAGGCCGGTGCTGGGCGCGACGCCGAGACCGAGCACGACGACGTCCGCGGGGTACTCGCCCCCGTCGGTGGCCACGGCGCGGACCCGGCCGTCCGTCCCGGTGAGCACCTCGCGCACCGGCGCTCCGGTGACGACGGTGATGCCGAGCCCCTCCATGGCCTCCCGCACGAGCCGGCCCATGTCCGGGTCGAGGGTCGCCATGGGCTGCTCGGCGGCTTCCACGAGGGTGACCCGCAGCCCGTGCCGCAGCATGGCCTCGGCCATCTCCACGCCGATGTAGCCGCCGCCGACCACGACGGCGTTCCGCGGGGACCTGTCGGCGAGGGCGTCGATGATGTCCTCGCCGTCGTCGAGGATCTGCACCCCGTACACGCCGTCCGCGTCGATGCCGGGGATCGGGGGCCGCTTGGGCACGGCGCCGGTGGCGACGACGAGCTGGTCGTACCCCGTCCACTCCTCGGCCCCGAGGACGTCACGGGTGCGCACCCGGCCGCGGTCCCGGTCGATCTCGACGACCTCGGTGCCGAGCCGGACGTCGATGTCGTGGGAGCGGTGCTTCTCGGGGGTGCGGGCGATCAGCTTCTCCGGTCCTGCGGCGTCGCCCGCGATCCAGTACGGGATACCGCAGGCCGAGTAGGAGGTGCGCCGCCCGCGTTCGAAGGCGATCACCTCCAGTTCGTCCGGCCCCTTCCTCCTGCGCGCCTGCGACGCCGCCGACATCCCTGCGGCGTCCCCACCGATGACCACCAGCCGTTCCCTCATGTCCCGCAGCGTATGCGCCGCCCCCGGTGTCCCGCCCGGTCAACCCGTTGCCGCAGACTGGGCGGCATGGACCTGCAGATCACCGCGACCTCCCCGGACCATCCGGCGACCCTCCTCGACCTGCCGTGGAACGTGCCGCTGGAGGAGTGGCCCGAGGAGCACCTGGTGTCGCTGCCGCGCGGCATCTCGCGGCACGTCGTCCGCTTCGCCCTGGCCGGCGACGAGGTCGTGGCGGTCAAGGAGGTCGGCGAGTGGGCGGCCGTCCGCGAGTACGGTCTGCTGCGCGACCTGGACCGCATGGGCATACCCGCGGTCGACGCCCTCGCCGTCGTCACCGGCCGCACCGACGACCGCGGCGAGCCCCTGGAGCCGGTGCTGATCACCCGCCACCTGGGAGGCTCTCAGCCGTACCGCTCGATGTTCGAGACGACGATGCGCCCGGGCACGGTCAACCGGCTCCTGGACGCGCTCGCGGTGCTGCTGGTCCGACTGCACCTGGCGGGCTTCGCCTGGGGCGACTGCTCGCTGTCGAACACCCTCTTCCGCCGTGACGCGGGCGCCTACGCCGCCTACCTGGTGGACGCGGAGACCGGGCAGATCCAGCCCACCCTCTCGCGCGGCCAGCGGGAGTACGACATCGAGGTGGCCCGGGTGAACATCGCGGGCGAGCTGATGGACCTGGAGGCGGGCGGATCGCTGCACCCGTCGGTGGACCCGGTCACCTTCGGGCAGGCCATCGCGGACCGCTACGAGGAGCTGTGGCACGAGCTCACCCGCGAGTCGGTGTACCCGGTGGCGAAGCGGCACTACATCGACCGGCGCATCCGGCGGCTCAACGAGCTCGGCTTCGACGTGGCGGAGATGCAGATCCAGAAGTCGCCCGACGGCGACGACGTCACCTTCCTGCCCAAGGTCGTGGACGCCGGGCACCACCAGCGCCAGTTGCTGCGCCTCACCGGCCTGGACGCCGAGGAGAACCAGGCCCGCAGCCTCCTCAACGACCTCGAGACGTGGATGGCGAGCCAGGAGGACTACGCCCCGGGCGACCCGCTGGGCGCCCGCCCGGAGGTGCTGGCCCACCGGTGGGTGCGCGACGTCTTCCGCCCGACGGTCCGCGCCGTGCCGCGCGAGCTGCGCGGTTCGCTGGACACCGCGCAGATCTACCACGAGCTGCTGGAGCACCGCTGGCTCATGTCGGAGCGGGCCCAGGGCGACGTGGGCCTGGACGCGGCGGTCGAGGACTACATCCACAACGTGCTCCTCGCGTCGCCGCAGGGGCCGGCCGTTCCCCTGCCGCCGGACTAGGCACGGGCCGTATTCTCGACGGGTGGGCGACCGGAGTTCGCTGAGGGGCGTCTTCGGCGAGGACGCCGAGCTGTACGACCGGGTCCGCCCCGGGTATCCCGGCGTGGTCTTCGACGACCTGGCCGGGGTCGCGGGGCTCGGTCCCGGCGCTCGCGTGCTGGAGATCGGCTGCGGGACCGGGCAGGCCACCGTGCCGCTCGCGGAGCGCGGCTTGCGCGTGACGGCCGTCGAGCTGGGCGCGTCCATGGCGGCGGTTGCCCGGCGCCGGCTCGCCGGGTTCCCCGGGGTCGAGGTGGTCGTCTCGGCGTTCGAGGAGTGGCCGCTTCCGGACGAGCCGTTCGACGCCGTCGTCTCGGCCACGGCGTTCCACTGGATCGACCCCGCCGTGGCAGTCGTGAAGTCCGCCGACGCGTTGCGCCCCGGCGGGGTGCTGGCCGTCATCGGCACCCACCACGTGGACGGCGGCACCCGGTCCTTCTTCGCGGACGTCCAGGAGTGCTACGAGCGCTTCGACCCGGCGACGCCGCCGGGCCTTCGGCCACGCGCGGCGGCACTCGTGCCCGCCGACAGCGGGGAGACGGACCGCTCCGGGCGCTTCGGGCCGGCCGTCTTCCACCGCTACGAGCGCGAACTGCCGTACAGCACGGACGAGTACCTGGACTTGTTGCTCAGCTACTCCAACCACCGCGCCCTGTCCGCCGCCCGCAGGCAGGGGCTGCTCGGCTGTATCCGCGCGCTGATCGACGGCCGCCACGGCGGCCGCGTCGTCAAGCGGTACCTGACGGAACTGCGCATGACACGGCGTCTGTGACGGACGCGACGCGGCCGGCGCCCACACGGAGCACGGCGACCGGCCGCGCGCCCGGCCCGACCGGCCGCCAGTACCGCGCGATTCACAGGCCCACGTCCTACCCGGCTACGGAGGCCTCCCGCCGCAGCCCCACGATCAGCGCCGCCTCCGCCACGTCCGGGGCGGGGTGGCCGCGCAGGGCGGTCAGCTCGGCCGGCCAGGGATCCGCCCACCCGCTGGATCTACCGCCGTGGTCGACGAGGCGCACGGCCAGCAGCCCCGCGACGGCACTCGTGCGCCCGCCCAAGTCGCGGGCCACGTCGAGCATCGGCCCGAACGGTTCAGGGGCGCCGGAGACCGGCTGGGGGGAGGCGCCGGAACCGAGGGTGTCCGGATGCCGCTCGGCGAGCCGCACACAGCGGTCCCAGCGGGCCAGGCCGCCGTCTCCCTCGCGCACTGCCGTGAAAGCCGCCTCGTAGGCGACGCGGGTGGCTGCCCCTGGCAGCCCCGCCCGTTCGAGGGCGTCGGCGTACGCATCGTGCACCGCCGCGACGGGTGGCCGCCGGCCCGTCGCCAGGGAGTGGAGCGCGGACAGCTCCGCCTGCTCCACGAGGGCGTCCAGCGCCCTCCGCAGCTCGGCGACAGCGGGCCCGGACCGGGCGAGCGCGCCGAGCACGGTCCCGGCGGCGAGCCGCTCCTCCCGCGAGCGGGCCTCGTGGGCCAGCGCGACCGCAAGCGCGGCGGCGACCGCCTCGTCGGCGCCCTGCGCGCCGCCGGTGTTGCCCAAGGCAGTGCAGGCCGCGGTCACGACCTCCGTAGCACCGCCTTCACGCACCACCTCGGCCAGGAAGCGGTTGTACGTCACCCGGGCGGCCGGCGCGAGGCCGGGGCGGCGGCGCAGGACCTCCTCACGTACGGACTCGTGGGCCAACCCACGGCGCAACCGGGCGGCGACCCCGGGGTGTTCGAGGCGGCGGGTCAACGGGGCCGCCAGCACGGCGAGTACGTCGCGATGCTGGTCCGGCACGTCCCAGGCGGCGAGCACGACGCCGAAGGCCTCCCCGCCGGGCCGTTCGCCGAGGGCGCGCGCCGCCTCCTTCCGTGAACCGACCGGCGCCCGCGGGTCGCACACGATCCCGCCCAGTCGTTCGAGGGCCTCTGCGTCCGGGACTGTGTCGAGGAGTCGGCGCAGCCCCGCCATCGCGGCACGGCCGCGGACCCCGCCCAGGGCGGCGTGCTCCAGCAACGGCTCGAGCGGGCCGCGGTCCGCCACACGTCCGAGGGAAGTCAAAGCGGCGGCCACGACGGGCTGTGGTGCCCCGTTCGCGACCAGCCGTCGCAGAGCGGGGGCGTCCCGCAACAGGACCGCCGCATCGACACGCCGCCGCATGGGAAGCTCGGGGTCATCGGCGACGGCCGTGAGGCGGCGGACGAAAGCGGCGCGCTGCGCGGGCAGCCAGCGGCCCGCGGCGGTCTCCGGAAGCCGGGGCACCCGGGCACCGCTGCCCTCGACCGACAGCAGTGCCTCGAGCAGGTCGGTGCGGCGGCGCACCACCGTCCACAGCACGCGGGGCACATCGGTGAGCGCCCGCCCGGAGGCAAGGAGCCGGGCGACGCGTTCCTCGCGCTTCGCGGGGTCGGCCAGCCATGCCTCGGCGGCGCGCGCCCGGACGGCGGGGTCCTCGTCCTCGAGCGCGGTGCGGGCGAGGAGGGCGTCGCATCCGGGGAGCGCGGAAGCGTGTCGTTCCAGCAGCACGGCGAGCCCGAGCACCTTCCCGGACGCAGCGCCCTCCTGCGGCGCCGCCGACCAGATCGCCCGGGCGGTGGCGCGGTCCACGACGAGCGGTGCCCGCGCCCCCTGGTGACGTGGATCGGCGACGACCTGTGCGAGCAGCAGCGCGACGGCCGCGGCACGACCGTGGTCGCCGTGCGCAGCGGCGCCCAGGACGACGCGTCGCAGCAGGCGATCCGCGCACTCCAGGGTGTAGGCGGTGGAGTCCCCGGACTGGACCGTGGTGAGGGCGGCATCCCGCAACGCCGCATAGGGGACGGCGGCCAGCAGCCGGGTGGGAGCGGCGCCCGCCTGCGCGAGCGCGGCCTGGCGCACGCCGAACTGGTCGTGCCAGGCACGCTCGCAGGAGGCGAACACCCGCCCGTACTCCGCGGGGTCACCGTGGTGCGCGGCGGCGGCGAGCAGCGCGGGCCAGGCGTCCCGCCGCACGTGGGGGGCGAAGCTGTCGGTGGCCTGCCGATACAGCTCCTCGGCCTCGGGGAGTGGCAGCAGCGTGCCGATGACCGGCCAGAAGCGGTCCCGTCGACCGGGACGCGCCCGCAGCATCGGCCGCACGAGCGCGGCACGCTCCTCGGGCTCCAGCGCGGCGATGCTGCGGAAGGGAATCGTCTCGCGGCTCTCCGGGGCGGGCATCCGCTCCCGGACGAGACCGGCCCGCAGGCCGGCGGACAGGAGGACGAGGAGCGGATCCGCGGTGAGCGCGTCGGCCGGCCCTGGAGGGCACTCGTCCGGGGTGCGGAAGACGGAGGCGAGGGTGGCGAGTTCCTCCGGCGTCAGGTCGCGGAGCGCGCGCCGGACACGCCGGGACAGCGGCGTTCCCTGGAGCGGCAGGCTCTCCGGGCGCGCCCGGCGGACGGCGGCGAGCAGATCCCGGGGCCGGCGCAGCGCGGCGGCGGTCACCACGTCCGTCATGAAGTGCGGTGCCTTCTCGGCGAGCAGTACCGCGGCTGCGGGGTCCCGGCGGGCGACGGTCTCGGCGAGCTGCCAGTGACGGCGCATGACGGTGTACCAGGAGTAGTGGTCGTAGGACTGCTCGCCGAGGCCGACCAGGTGGGCCGCGACCGCTCCGGGTGCGGTCCGGGCGAGCGGCACGAGCACGCCGTGGGGCACGTCGAGGCGGGGCAGCCACTCCGCCACGGCGTCGGGCGCACACGCCGGCAGCAGGTGGGCCGCCTCGCTGTCGCCATGGCGCTCACGCACCTGGGGCAGCAGCCGGGCGGCGAGTTCCCGGCGCCGGGAGAGCCGCAGGACGCGGAAGGTGTCGTGCCGTACGTCCCTCGTCCCGTCCAACGCGAGCCGGGCCAGGGCGTCGCCGGCGACGGGGAGCCGGATCGAGGCCGCCAGGGCGCGGCGGCGCAGCAAGGGGTCTTCGAGAGCGGCGGCCACCGCAGCGAGGTCACGGCGGACGACGGCGAGGAAGAGCGCGAGGTGCCGGTCGTCCGGGCCGCCGGCATCGAGGGCGGCGTGCGCGGCGCGGTAGGCGGCGTCGTCGAGGGAGCGGACGTGCTCGGCGATGGACCGCATGCGGGCCGGGTAGGGCAGGTGGTCGAAGCCGGTGTACAGGGTGCGGACGTCTCCTCGGAAGCTCCTCCGGCCGTCCGCGGTTGCGTACGGTCCCGGGCCGCCCGTGCCGGGCGGCGCAGGGGTGATCGTTCCCGCGGGGAACCGCGGCCGCAAGTGAATTACGCTCTGGCGGCGTCGGGGCCGCGTGTCGCGGAGACGGTGAGGCGGACGTAGTCCACGACGGGCTCCGGCAGGCGCTCGGCGACGGCGTGGACGAAGGTTTCGTGCTCCTCGGCGGGGAGACGTTCCAGGTGTCCGCCGAGGACGACGACGGCCAGGTAGGAGAGCAGTTGCGGGCCGGGTTCGAGCCGGGCGGGATCGGGCACGAGGGCGACGTCGACGTCGATGAAGCCGGTGTCCAGCAGCCGCCGTTCGGTTTCCTTGACGCCCGCGAAGTTCCAGACGGCGGGCCGTCGGCCGAGGACGTCGTCGACGGCGGCCGACACGGCGGCGATGTTGCCCTGCCCGCCGCATTCGGCGACGAGGCGTCCGCCGGGGCGAAGGACGCGCGCGATGCCACGGAAGAGCGCGGCGTGGTCGGGGATCCAGTGGAAGGTGGCGACGCTGGTGACGGCGTCCACCAGGCCCGTCACGGGGAGAGGGCCGGTGATGTCGGCGTGCACGACCTCGACGCGGTCCAGCCGCCCGGCGAGGCGGTCGCGCAGCCGCTCCAGCATGCGAAGTGATCCGTCCACGGCGACGACACGACCGTGCGGGAGCAGGCCGAGCAGCGCTTCCGTGTCGCGTCCTGTGCCGCAGCCCAGGTCGAGCACGCGCTCGTCGCCGCGCGGCGCGAGGCGGTCCAGGGTTTTGCGGCCCCACTGGGCGTGGGGCAACGGCAGGCTGTCGTAGGTGGAGGCGTCCCATTCCCGCGTCATGACCTCCACCGTAGCCACGCTTTTCCACCAAGCGATACACGCGTCTCACATAGTGGTAATCCGTATCCGGAGCAGCGGCAACCGGTCGAGGACGGCGACCGGGGCGGCGTCGAGGCGGTGATCCGGCCGGACGAGGGGCGTCTCAGGCCGAGGCGCTGTACGGCCTGGACACCTTCCCCCGATTGGAAGCCGCCTTCCACCTCGACCGGGTGCCCCGAGGAGCAGTGGCGGTCGGCGCGGCAAGAACCGGCCCGACCGGCTGGAGGGTGTCGCGTTGCAAGATCTTGCGGGGCGACGGGCTGGAGGTCCACGTCGCGGGGCCGGACGCGGCGGACTGCGCGCCGGTGCCGGACCTCAAGCCGCGGATGGCCGAGGTCGGGCCCCGGGCCGCGGCCTTCCGGGCGGACCGGGCCACCGGGTCGACGCGTGACCACTACGGGGCGCCCGGCTGCGTGACCCCTTTACCGCTCTGTCATGTCCCAGTAATCTCATGAAGCTTCTTGCAGCAACTTGCAGGAGACTCACGGCTGTTCCTTTCGTGGCGCGCGGGAGGGCCTGCCTCACCCGCACCGGCCGCCGCCCCGGCGGCCCCTGCCCGAGGAGCCCCCGTATGAACCGACCCGCGCGCCCTGGACGCCATCGCGCGCTGCGCACCGTGCTGTTGCTCGTCGGTGGTCTGCTGCTCGGCCTGCTGCCGGCGGGCCTGTCCTTCGCCGCCACCACGGCGACGGTCTACTACCGTCCCGCCTCCGCCTGGACCACCGTCAGCCTCCACTACGCACCCACCGGCGGCGCCTGGACGACCGTGCCGGGCGTCGCCATGGAGGCGGCCTGCCCCGGCTGGTACTCCAGGACCGTCGACCTGGGCGGGGCCGGCGGACTCTCCGCCGCCTTCACCAACGGCAGCGGCGCCTGGGACAACAACGGCGGCGGCGACTACCGGCTCGGCACCGGCACCAGCGCCGTCTCCTCCGGCGCGGTGACCACGGCCGACCCCTGCGCCGACGCCGCACCGACCGCCGCCACCGTCTACTACTCGACCACCAACCGCAACTGGCCTTCGTACTACCTGCACTGGGCCCCCACCGGCGGCTCCTGGACCACCCCGCCCGGTACGCGGATGGCCGCGGCCTGCACCGGGTGGGTCAGGCTCACCGTCGACCTGGGCACCGCGACGACCTGGCAGGCCACCTTCACCGACGGCAACGGCACCTGGGACAACAACGGCGGCGGCAACTACCGGCTCGGCACCGGCACGATCACGGTGAAGGACGGCACCGTCGCCCACAGCGACCCGTGCAGCGGCACGGGGGAACCATCCGGTCACGGCGCGACCGTCTACTACGCCACGGACACCGTCGGCTGGGCCACCTACAACCTGCACTGGGCGCCGGCCGGCGGCGCCTGGACGGCCGTCCCAGGCGTCGCCATGGAGGCGGCCTGCACCGGCTGGGTGCGCGCGACGGTCGACCTCGGCACCGCGACGACCTGGCAGGCCGCGTTCAACAACGGCAACGGCACCTGGGACAACAACAACGGCGGCAACTACCGGCTCGCGGAAGGCATCAGCACGGTCAAGAACAGGGTCGTGACACCGGACGCCGACGACCCGTGCGCGGACTCCGAGCCCGACTCGGCGGCGCCCACCGCCCCCACCGGGGTGACCGCGAAGGCGACGGGCACGTCGGTCGTGGTGAGCTGGACCGCCGCTACCGACGACACGGCCGTCACCGGCTACGAGGTCACCCGCACCGGCGGCACCAAGGGCACGTCGATCGCCCACGTCGCCTCGACCGTCACAAGCCAGACCGGCCTGGAGGAGCGCACCGCCTACACCTACACCGTCAAGGCGCTCGACGCCGCAGGGAACGTCTCGGCCGCCTCCGCCCCCGCCGCGGTCACCACCGGCAAGGCCCCGCGGACCACCCCGGGCGAGCCGCTGGGCGGCGACCCGCGCAAGGACCCGATCTACTTCGTGCTCACCGCCCGCTTCTACGACGGCGACACGTCCAACGACCGCGGCGGCAGCCAGCACGTGAAGTCCGGCAACGCCGCAGGCGGCGACCCCATGTTCCGCGGCGACTTCAAGGGGCTGGTCGACAAGCTCGACTACGTCAAGGGCCTCGGCTTCTCCGCGATCTGGATCACGCCCGTCGTCCTCAACCGCTCGGACTACGACTACCACGGCTACCACGGCTGGGACTTCTACCGGGTCGACCCGCGCCTGGAGTCGGCCGGCGCCTCCTACCAGGACCTGATCAACGCCGCGCACGCCAAGGGCATCAAGGTCTACCAGGACGTCGTCTACAACCACAGCTCGCGCTGGGGCGCCAAGGGGCTGTTCACACCGACCGTGTACGGGGTGCGCGACTCCCAGTGGAGCTGGTACTACGACCAGAAGCGGGACGGCTTCGAATACGACGGCCTGACCGTCGAGCCGGTCTCCGGGAAGTCGTACTACAACGGCGACCTGTGGTCGACCGCCGAGCCCACCGGCAACACCTGCGTCAACTGGGGCGTCCCCACCGGGGGAAGGAGCCCCGAGGGCTACACCCTCTACAACTGCCAGTGGCCGAGCCCGACCTCGGGCATGTTCCCCTCGAAGTACTACCACCAGTGCTGGATCGGCAACTGGGAGGGCGAGGACTCCCGCAGCTGCTGGCTGCACGAGGACCTGGCCGACCTCAACACCGAGAACCCCCAGGTGCAGAACTACCTCATCGGCGCCTACGACAAGTACATCGGCATGGGCGTGGACGGCTTCCGGATCGACACGGCCGTGCACATCCCGCGCGTCACCTGGAACCGCCGTTTCCTGCCCGCCGTGTACGACGCGGTCACGGCGCGGTTCGGTGCGCAGAAGGCGAAGGACTTCTTCGTCTTCGGCGAGGTCGCGGCCTTCGTCAACGACAAGTGGAACCGCGGTTCGGTCAACCACTCGGCGCAGTTCTACACGTGGAAGGAGCGCAGGACGTACAGCGACGACGACACCACTGCCGCGCTGGAGCAGTACACCTACGAGGAGCAGCTCGGCACGGGCAACCAGCCGGTCTCCGACAACGCCTTCCTGAACGGCAACAGCTACCACGCCCCGGACCACAGCCGGTTCTCCGGGATGAACGTCATCGACATGCGGATGCACATGAACTTCGGCTCCGCCTCGAACGCCTTCAACAACGGCAAGGACTCCGACGACAGCACCAATGACGCGACCTACAACGTCGTCTACGTCGACAGCCACGACTACGGTCCCAACAAGTCCTCCTTCCGCTACGCCGAGGGCACCGACGCGTGGGCCGAGAACATGTCGCTGATGTGGACCTTCCGCGGCATCCCGACGCTCTACTACGGATCGGAGATCGAGTTCCAGAAGGGCAAGCAGATCGACTGCGGTCCGACCTGCCCGCTGGCGTCCACGGGCCGCGCCTACTACGGGGCGCACCTGGAGGGCGACGTCACGGCCGCCGGCTTCGGCAGCGTGGCCTCGGCGTCCGGGCAGGTGGCCACGACGCTCGCGCAACCGCTGGTCAAGCACGTGCAGCGGCTGAACCAGATCCGGCGCGCGGTCCCGGCGCTGCAGACGGGGCAGTACTCGACGGCCGGGGTGAGCGGAGAGATGGCCTTCAAGCGCCGCTACACCGACGCCGCCACGGGGGTGGACAGCTTCGCGCTGGTGACGGTGAGCGGCGGCGCCACGTTCACCGGGATCCCCAACGGCACGTACAAGGACGCGGTGACCGGCGCGGTCAGGACGGTGACCGGCGGAAACCTGTCGGTCGACGCGCCCGGCAAGGGCAATCTGCGCGTGTACGTCCTCGACCTGGGCGGGGACAACGCCGCGCCGGGCAAGGTCGGCTCCGACGGGCCCTACCTGAAGTGAGGACCGCGCCCACCGGCCCTCCCCCGCGGCGGAGGGCCGGTGGGGGCGGGGAGGACATCCGGGCGTCCCGGGCGGCGGAGCCCCCCGGGACACCGCGGACTCCGGGGCACCCACCATGGCATCCGGGTGAGGTCCGCGGGCTGCCCGGCGTGTCCCCTCCACGCAAGCCGGTCATATGAGCTGATGTTCATTTCATGGGTTCACACCGTGCGGCCAAGCACGCGCGCCGCCGCGCGGCCGGACGTCCGCGGCGTACCGCGCGCGTCTGGGCGACGGCCGCGGGGACGGCCGGTGTCGTCGCCGTCGCCGCCCTCGGGGTGCACAGCGCGATCATCCACATCGACCCGCCTTCCGTGCACGCCCGCCCCGCGCCGAGCCCCCAGCTCATGCCCTTCCCCGACCTGGCCGCCCGGGCCAGGCTGCAGCGCGTACCGCTCTACCCGGCCCACGAACCCGCCATCGTGCCGCGCAAGAGCTGGGGGGCCGACGAGTCGCTGCGGACCGAGCCCCCGCACTACAGCACCACGGTCAAGGCGGTGTTCCTGCACCACACCGACAGCGGCAACGACTACGCCTGCGAGGACGTGCCCCGGATCATCCGGGACATCTACTCCGGCCACATCCAGAGCCGTCACTGGGACGACGTCGCCTACAACTTCTTCGTCGACAAGTGCGGCACGATCTACGAGGGGCGGGCCGGCGGCTCCGACCGCCCCGTCACCGGGGCGCACTCGATCGGCTTCAACAAGGACACCATGGGGATCGCGGCCATCGGCACCTACGACGCCAAGGGCAGCGTCCCGCAGGCCATGGCCGAGGCGATCGCCCGGATCGCCGCCTGGAAGCTCGGGCTGTCCGACATCGATCCCCGGGGCGAGGTCACCCTGGTGTCCAGCAACAGCAAGAGCCGCTTCAAGAAGGGCGAGCAAGCGGTCTTCCACGTCAT
Source organism: Streptomyces sp. NPDC111520 (assembly GCF_055635295.1). Taxonomy (NCBI): domain Bacteria; kingdom Bacillati; phylum Actinomycetota; class Actinomycetes; order Kitasatosporales; family Streptomycetaceae; genus Streptomyces; species Streptomyces sp. NPDC111520. The sequence goes on from NZ_JBVKBW010000007.1 coordinate 366,108, forward strand.
CGCGGGCCACCGCGACGCCTACATGACGGACTGTCCCGGCCAGGACCTGTACTCCAGGCTCCCGGAGATCCGCACCGAGGCCGCCAGGCTGCAGGGCCGCCCCCCGCTGCACGCCGCAAAAAGCACGGGCTGACCGGGCCGCCCCCGGTCACCGGGGCGCGAGCGCCAGCAGTGCGACGTCGTCGCCCACCGCGCCCGCGTACCGGCGCAGGTCCTCCCAGACCCCGTCCACGATCGCCTCCGGGGAGGGGTCGGCGCCCTCCGCCAGCCGGGCGGCGAGGCGTTCGGCGAGCGGGTAGAAGGCGCCCGAGGCGTCCCGCGCCTCGGTGACGCCGTCGGTGTACGCGAGGATCACGTCCCCCGGCAGAAGGGGCACCACCGAGGGCCGGGCCGGTGCCTGTCCGGGCAGGCCGGCGCCGAGCGGCGGCCCCGGATCGCACTCCAGCTCCCGCACCTCGCGGCCGCGCAGCAGCAGGGCGGGCGGATGGCCCTGGCAGACCAGCCGGACCCGCGACCCGTCGTGGGGGAACTCCAGCAGCAGGGCGGTGGCGAACAACTCGGCGTTCCCCGCCGCGTCCAGGGAGAGGCGCCGTTCGAGGCGCCCCGCCACCCCGCGCAGTTCCGGCTGGTCCAGCACCGCCTCCCGGAAGGCGCCGAGCAGGGCCGCGACCGTGCCGACCGCGGCGAGCCCGTGCCCCTGGACGTCGGCGACCAGTGCGCGCACGCCGTGGGGCCCGGGCCGTACGTCGTAGAGGTCGCCGCCCACCAGGGTGCCGCGCTGCGCTGCCCGGTACAGGGCGGCGCAGCGCACCTCCCCCACCGTGCCGGGCACCGGGGCGAGGACGGCGAGTTGTGCGGCCTCGGCCACCGACCGGGCCAGCACCAGGCGGCCCCGGAAGCGCTGCTGCAGCGCGGCGATGACCACGCTCAGGGCGCCGATGAGGACGACGGCGCCGAGTTCGGCGCCGGCCAGCGTCCCGGAGCCCACCACGGGGAGCTCCATGACCACCACGACGGCGGCCGCCAGGACCGCGGTGCCCGCCACGCCGTAGGTGAGCGCCGCGAGCGGGGCCACGGCCGCGTAGTAGGCGCCGAGCTCCACGTCGCCGGGGGTGACGCCCTGGGCCAGGATCAGCGCGGCGAGCAGGACGACCGGGAGCAGCCGCAGCCAGCGCGGCGGCGCGCCGATCCGCAGTGTGCCGTCCTCGGCCGTGGCCGTGCCCATGCAGGCACCGTAACCGCGGGCGGCACGGCCCGCGCGTCTCAGCCGGCGGGCGCGGCCGCCGCCCCGACGAGCTCCGGGTGGTGCCTGCGGGCGACCTCGGGGTGGGCGCGCAGCCAGCCCTTGAGCTCGTTGCGGCCGTACTCGGCGAAGAGCGGGTTGGCCGGGTCCCGGGTGGCGCCGGGCGCGCGGTGTGCGTGCTCGAACGGGAGCGGGGCGACCCGCGCGTCGAGGCGGGGGTTGTAGAAGAAGGGCACGGAGTAGCGCTCGCGGGCGCCGGCCGGGCTGACCACGCGGTGGTTGGTGGCCTTGAGGTAGCCGTCGGTGGCGACCTCCAGCAGCTCGCCCAGGTTGACGACGAAGGCGCCGGGCAGCGGAGGCACGTCGTGGAAGCGTCCGTCGGAGCGCTCCACCTGTAGGCCGCCGACCCCGTCCTGGAGCAGCAGGGTGAGGAAGCCGTAGTCCTTGTGCGCGCCGACGCCCTGGTCGCCGCCGGCGGGTGCGGTGCCCGGGTAGCGGACGAGCTTCAGGTGCAGGTGCGGCTCGTCGGCGAAGGCCTCGTCGTAGAAGTCCTCGGGGGCGCCGATGGCAGCGAGCAGTTCGTGCAGCAGGCGGTGCGCGACGCGGCTGAGCCGGTCGATCCAGGCCAGGGAGAGTTCGCGCAGCTCGGGCAGGGCGACGGGCCACTGGTTGGGGCCCTCCAGCCACCAGTACGCGGGCTCACCCGCGGCCGGTACGTGCTGCGGGCGTTCGGCGCCGATGTCGAGCTGGTCGCGCCAGTCCCGGCTGCCGCCGGTGCGCTCGTCGCCGGTGCGGGTGTAGCCGCGGAAGTGCGGGGAGTTCAGGTTGCCGATGGCGAGCCGGTCGGCCTCGGGCAGGGCGAAGAACGCGCGGATCGCCCGCATCAGGGCAGAGGTCTCGTCGGCGGTCACGCCGTGGCCGGTGAGCTGGAAGAAGCCGACCTCGTGCGCTGCGGAGTGCAGTTCGCGGTGGAGACGGGCACGTTCCCCGGGGCCGCGGTCCGCGGCGGAGAGGTCGATCACGGGAAGCTGGAGCGTCATGTGTGGTGTCCGCAGGGTGAGGACCCGGCACGCCGGTGGTGACCGGGGGCCGCGCCGCGGGGCCCTGGTGGGGCGGCGGCGCGTGGGGCCGGGTGGGAGGAGGGGGCGGGGTGGGATCAGCCGCTGCGGCGACAGGACATGCTCGTGACGCGGACGAAGTCCACATGACGGCGACGCACGAGCATGAGCATGGGCCAAGGGTACTGCGCAGCGTCATGCCGGACGGTGACGCATGTCACGCGGCCCCATGAGCCGGCCGGTACGGGCGTGGGGCGACGCCATGGTCGTGCCCGGGAGGGGCGGGCCACGATGTGGCGCAGCCATCCCCGACGTGCCATTGGAGGCTCCCCATGCGCCCCTGGAGAGGCGTCCCCCTGCTCGCCGCCGCCCTGCTCGCGCTCGGCGCGGCCGCGGTCCCCGCCGGCGCGGAGGCGGCCGCGGGTGCAGCCGGACACTGCGCCCGGCTGGAACGGGTCACCGTGCCCGGCGCCGCACACCAGCAGAAGGCCTGCCTGCCCGACATGACGACCACCGCGCTGGCGGGCACCGCGTACACCGACACCGCCGACCAGGCGGGCCTGGCGGCGGCCGGCACCGCCCGCCCGTCCGGCGTCCCGGGCGTGCAGGTCGACGGCTACTTCCCCGACACCTCGGGCTTCAACACCACGCACGGCTGGCAGCACGACGCCCAGTTCGTGCTGCGGCTGCCGGACCGCTGGAACGGCGGCCTGATCGTCACGGGCGCGCCAGGCACCCGCAAGCAGTACTCGCTCGACGTCCTGATCTCCGACTGGGCGGTCGCACAGGGCTACGCCTTCGCCTCCACCGACAAGGGCAACAGCGGTCCGGACTTCTACACCGACGGCCGCCGCACCGGTGACGCGATCGCCGAGTGGAACCGCCGCACGACACAGCTCACGGTGGCCGCGAAGGCGGCGGTGGCCACGCGCTACGGCCGCGCGCCGCACCGCACCTACATGACGGGCATCTCCAACGGGGGCTACCTCACCCGCTGGCAGCTGGAGCACCACCCGGCCCTCTACGACGGCGGCGTGGACTGGGAGGGCACCCTCTGGACGGCGGACGGACCCAACCTGCTGACCTCGCTGCCGGTCACCGTGGCCCGCGCCCAGGGCCGGGCCGGCGACGCGGAGCTGCTGGCGGCCGGGTTCGCGCCGGGTTCGGAGTTCCTGTGGGCGTACCACCAGCAGGCCTACTGGGGTCTGACGCAGAAGGTGTACCGAGCCGAGTTCGACCCCTCCTACGACCCCGCCTGCCCGGGTGCGAGCGCGGGCGCGACCGTGCCGGAGATCCTGGCGCCCTGCGCGTCGGACGCCGACTACGACTACGCGGCGCGCCCGGCCGCCGTGCACCGGGCCGTCGGCCGGGTGTCGCTCGGCGGACGCATCGGCAAGCCGATGATCACCCTGCACGGCACCCTGGACACGCTGCTGCCGATCGCGACCGACTCGGACGTCTACGACCGCATGGTCGACTCGGCGGGCCGGGGCGGGCTGCACCGCTACTACACGATCGAGGGCGGCAACCACGTCGACGGCCTGTACGACACGTACCCGGACCGGCTGCGGCCGATCCTGCCCTGCTACCGGGCCGCGTTCGACGCGCTGACCTCGTGGGTGGAGCGCGGCCGTACGCCGCCCTCCGACCGCACGGTGCCCCGGCCGGCGAGCGGTGACGTGGTCAACTCCTGTGCGCTGACCTGAGGTCAGACCCGCTCGAGCGGACGGTGCGGCCCTTCGGGGAGCTCGACGGCGATCGGGTCGCCGGGCCGCACCTCCCCGCCGCGCAGGACGACGCCCATGATCCCGCCCTTGCGGACGACCGCGCCGTGCTCGTCCCGGCCGACGACCTGCTTGAGCAGGCCCTGCCGGAAGGCGTCGATCTGCAGGCAGGGGTTGCGCAGCCCGGTCACCTCGACGACGGCCTCCGCGCCGAGCCGCAGCCGCGTCCCGACGGGCAGACCCAGGAGGTCGACACCACGCGTGGTGACGTTCTCGCCGAGCTCGCCCGCGGCGACCTCGAAGCCCGCCGTGCGCAGCTCGTCGTGGAGTTCGCCGTGGATGAGGTGGACCTGGCGCAGGTTGGGCTGCGTCGGGTCCTGGGCCACCCGCGACCGGTGCTGCACCGTCACCCCGAGGTGGGCGTCGCCCTCCACGCCGAGCCCGGTCAGCAGGCGGATCCTGTCGCGGGTGGGCTTGCTGAAGTGATGCCCCTCGTCGCGGCTGACGGCGGTGACGGTCGCGGTCATGGTCGCCTGCTCCCCCTCGGTCGGTGTACAGAAAGCCCGGTCATTCTACCGCTGAGATTCATTGAACTTTCAACGATGACGGCGTAATCTGACGTCATGCCTGTTCGCCGTCTCAACCACGCCGTTCTCTACATCCGCGACGTCGCCCGGTCCGTCGAGTTCTACACCGCCGTGTTCGGCTTCCGGATCGACGCGGAGATCCCCGGCCGCGCCGCCTTCCTGAGCGCCCAGGACACGCTCAACGACCACGACCTGGGACTGTTCGCCCTGGGCCCGGACGCCCCCGGCCCCGAACAGGGCCGCGTCGGCCTCTACCACCTGGCCTGGGAGGTCGGCACCCTCGGGGAACTGGCCGACACCGCCCGGCTGCTCACCGAGCGGGGCGCGCTCGTCGGCTCCAGCGACCACGTCGTGTCGAAGTCGCTGTACGCCAAGGACCCGGACGGCAACGAGTTCGAGGTCATGTGGCGCGTCCCCCGCGAGGACTGGCCCGAGGACCAGGGGATCACCCGCCCGCTCCCCCTCGACCTGCAGGCCGACCTGGACCGCTGGGGCCCCGACCTGAGGACCGGCGCCGCCGCGGGCTCCGTCACCTGAGCCGCGGGATCCGTCGCCCTGGGGCGGGCCCCGTCACCGGAGGGGCCGCCGGGTCCCGTCCGCCGTCACTTGCCGATCTCACGCCTCCCGGCCCGGCGCAGCCTGCGTCGCTGGGAGGGGTCGAGGGTGAGGTAGGCGGCCACCGGGACGCCCACGATGACCAGCAGGGCCAGCCACGCGGGCAGTACCCACAACAGGATCAGGCCGACGGCCACGCCGCCGACGGCGACCTTCGCGCGATTGGACATCTTCCCGCCTCCGTCCGCGGCACGTGCCGCGCTCACTGGGGTAAACGCGGCATCACCCGCGGCGGTTCCCCGCGCGGTCGGGGGCGTTTTTGTGCGAGGAAGGGGGGGAGAGAGGGGGGCTCCACGCGTTCTCTTCCCCCTTGTGGTGTTCCTTCCGTTCCCCTTTGTCTCTCTGCGG
>NZ_JBVKBW010000007.1:371692-520281 GCF_055635295.1 Streptomyces sp. NPDC111520
CGCGACCCGCGTGGAGGGGGAAAACCCCCCCACCCCCGTATCCTCCCCCCCTCGGCTCCCCCCCCCCCCGGCCCCGGCCCCTCCCGCGACCGCGGGGCCTCACTCGTGGCGTCTCACTCGTGGTGGCGTTCGGTCAGTTCCCTGGGTTCCTGCGGGGGCGTCTCCGGCGCCTTCGCGCGCTCGGGGGCGGTCTCCGGCCGGTCGGCGACGGCTCGCCGCTCCCGGTCCCGGGCCGCCTCGGCGCGCACGAGCGCGCCCACGGCTGCGTAGATGTCCACGGGCATGATCGGTTCCTCCTGTGGTCTGCTGACGGGCATGGCAGCGGTACGGTCCGCCGCACGGGCGGCGGCCGCAGGGCGCCGTCAGCAGCGCAGGACGAGGTGAAGGTGCTCGGGTCTGCCCGCGGGGGCGACGTGCCGGGCCGGACCGCGGAGCGCGGCGCCCACGGGGTCCGGGGGGCAGGTGTCGTGGACGACGTCCGCCGCGTGCCCCTGCACGGTTCCTGCACGTTGCTGGGGGCCGGCCTGCGGAACGGTCCGTCGCCCGACGCTCGCCGGGGGGTGGTGCGTCTGCTTGCCCCGGTCGTCCGTGGCGACGGCGACGGCCGCCGTGGGCTCCAGCGGCTGAAGGGCCGCGACCCCTGGTGCGCACAGCGCGTGGAGGAGGCACACCAGTGCGGCGAAAAGCCCGACCGCGGCCCCTGCCGGGACCCGGCGGGGACGTCCCGCTGCGGCATGCGGCATGCGCGGCTCCTCCGGATGCGTACCCCTCACTCTTAACCGGGCACGCACCCGGACCCCGTGGGTCACTACGCCGTTCGGCGCACGCGTTCACCCGGTGGGCGCAATGCGGGGGGCTGCGCGGTGGTTGCGTGCGGCGCCGTTGTGGTTGATGTCGTGGCTTTTCCCCGCCCTCCCCCAGCCTTCGGCGGGGGGAGCACCCACCCCGGCACAGCCCACTCCTCTCGTATGAGCGCACAAACGGCCGGTGAGTGGTCAGAAGGCAGTGCGGGGGCACCGCGCCCGCCGGTGTGCCGGTGGCTGCTGCGCCTTGGTCGGTGTCCGTGCTGTGATGGCTCCTGCCGCTCACGGCACGATCGGCGCAGGGGACCGACAAGGGGGCGCCATCATGAAGGGCGGGCACAGCACTCAGGTGACGGGCTCCCGCAGCGGGCCGCTGTCGACGCGCGCCCTGGAGCGGGAGTCGGACGGGGCCCAGCGGTTCCTGGCCGGTGGGGAGTGGCGGCCCACCGATGCGGATGCCGACGCCGCGGCCGGGGTCCTGGCCCGCCTCACCGCCCCGCTCCCCGTTCGCGGGGCGGCCGGCGCGCGGGCCCGGGCCGAGGACCGGGACCGTCGGCTCCAGCGGATCTGGCGCAGTGCGGTCCACCACCTCGACGCGGGCGCGGTCAGCCCGCAGGCCGCCGCCCTGCTGGCCGCCGTCGCTCGCGCCTATCTGCCCTGGTACGCGTCCCCCACCCCGCCGACCGCCGCGGCGGCTCCGCGCTATCCGTCTCATCAGGCGGTCCCGCCGACCGAGGCGGGCGAAGACCTGCTCCCCGGCCTCACCGCGCTCTTCGCCGCCCTTGCCGCCCCGCGCTCGCCGGGGACGGCTGCCCTGACGCCCCCCGCCGTGCCGTGGGAGGCCCGGTACGCGGGTCGGTTCCGGCATTACGGCAGACCTGCCCGTGACGTGTGGACGGCCGACACCTTCCACTGCCCCGGGTGTGCGCGTGCGGACGGCCCTTGGAGCGTGGCCTGCGACTGGCGCCGGATCGCACTGGGCTGCCCGTGCGGCGTGGTGACCGGGGAGCACGGCCTCAGGTTCTCCGAGGTCTGGCTGCTCCTGCCGGACGCGTGAGCGGACGACCGCAGCGGCAACGCGCCGGGACGGGCCCTCAGGGGCCGTACCCGGAGCAACCGGTACGATCGAGCGCGGCACGCCGCCCGGAACCTCGCGGCCGTGCCCCCGCCCCCCGTGTGCCCGACCGGGACGGGGCGGCGGCCGGGTCGCCGCCGGGTACCGCCACAGCGGAGGACGGGGCGCTCGGCACCTCTCCCCCGCTCAGGCTCCCCGGTACCGGGTGAACGCGGGGAACGCCGCCGCCAGGCCCAGCATCGCGACCACGACGAGCACACCGCCCGCGGTGACCGCGGTGCGCGTGCCGAACGCGGAGCCGGCCGTACCGTGCAGCAGGTCGGCCACGCGGGGACCGCCCGCCACGACGACCGTGAACACACCCTGCATGCGCCCGCGCATGTCGTCCGTGGCGACCGACTGCAGGATCGCGCTGCGGAACACCATCGAGACCATGTCGGCGAATCCGGCCAGTGCCAGGAAGGCCGCCGCCCACCACAGGCTGCCGCTCAGCCCGAGTCCGGCGATGGCCGCGCCCCAGCCGCAGACGGCGATGACGACCATCAGACCGTGCCGCTTGGAGCGGGAGAAGGTGCCCGAGAAGAGCCCGCCGGCGACCGCGCCGATGGGGATGGCCGCGAACAGCAGGCCGAGGGCGAAGCCCTCGTGCCAGGAGGCGTAGGTGGTGTCGGCGAGCTGCGGGAACAACGCGCGCGGCATGCCGAAGACCATGGCGACGATGTCGGCGAGGAAGGACAGCAGGAGGATGCGCTGCGCGGTGATGTAGCGGAAGCCGGCGCCCACCTCCCGCCAGCCGCCGCGGCGGGCGACGGGCGCGCCGTTCGCCTCCAGGGGCGGCAGGGCGGGCAGCCGCCACACCGCCCACACGGTGACGGTGAGGGCGATCGCGTCGATGAGGTAGAGGTCGGGCAGGCCGATCACGGGTATCAGCACGCCGGCGAGGAGCGGGCCGACGACCAGACCGGTCTGCATGACGGTCGAGCCGAGCGCGATGGCGGCGGGCAGTTCCTCGACGGGCACCAGGCGGGCGATGGCGGCGCTGCGCGCGGGGGCGTTCATGCCGGCCGCGGCCTGCTGGGCGGCGAGCAGCACCATGAGCAGCCAGACGGAGTGCGCTCCCGCGAAGGCCTGCACCCAGAAGAGCAGCGAGGTCACGGCGATGGCGATGTTGGTGTACAGCATCAGCTTGCGCCGGTCCACGCTGTCGGCGACGGCCCCGCCCCACAGGGCGAAGACCACCAGCGGGACCAGCCCGGCGATGCTGGAGTAGCCGACCCACGCGGACGAGCCGGTGATGTCGTAGATCTGCTTGGGCACGGCGACGGCGGTGAGCTGGCTGCCCACCGCGGTCACGGTGGTGGAACTCCACAGGCGCCGGTAGGCGGGGTGGCGCAGGGGACGGGTGTCCATGAGCCAGCGGCTCCGGCGGGTGCCGCGCTCGTCCTGGGTGCCGGGCGCCGTGACGCGGTCCGCAGTGGGTTCGTCGGCGGGGGCGTCGTCGGCGGTCTTCTTGGTGCTGTCCACGGGTGCTGTTGCTTCCTCGTACAACTATCGCTGACCCGCTGACACTACCCGCCCGCCCTCGCCGGGTGTGAGGGCGGACGGGCAGGGCCGGGTCAGCGTCCCGCGGGGACGGTGCGGGCGGTGTGGCGCGGGGCGGGCGGGAGGTCCGCGGCGCGCTGTGCGGCGGGCGTGTGCGGGGCCGCGGCGGCCAGGCCGTGCGCTCCGCCGACGAGCGGCAGCAGGGCACGTGAGCGGGCCAGGTCGAGGGTGACGGTGGGGGTGGTGTCGGGGGGATCGATCATCCCCGCGTCGGTGCCGGCCACGATCAGTGCGAGCCGGTGCCCGGCCGGGACGACGTGGTCCGTGGCGCCGAGTGTGACGGTGACCGCGTAGGACCGGCCCGGGACGAGGGGGCGGCCGTGCCACGCGGAGTCGGCGTGCCCGAGGTCGGCCCAGCCGCGGCTCACCACGGTGTGGGTGACGTCGGCGGTGTCGGCGGCGGTGTCCGTGAAGCAGGCGCTGTCGCCCGCCGTGCTCTCGCCCCAGCAGGAGCGGGTGGTCAGGTCGACGATGCCCTCCTTGGCGCCCAGGAAGTCCCGGACGGTGGCCGGCCCGAGGTCGACGAGGACCGCGGAGAGGTGGGCGCTGGTCGTGGAGGAGGACGCGGTGACGGTGACCGAGCCGCTGCCGGACAGCCGCAGGTCGCGGGTGAGGGTGCCGGTGGTGAAGACGGCCCTGGACGCGCTCGGGGTGTCCGCCCCGGCGGCCCAGTCCTCCTCCCACTCCTGCGGCGCGTCGGTGAAGACCGCCGTGCTGCCGGGCACGGCGGGGGCGGTGCTCAGGGTGCCCTGGCCGGGGACGGTGCCGGGCCGCAGGCTCAGCCCGGTGTTCCGGGTGCCGGCGGGCGGCCAGGAGCGGTCGGTCGTCCAGTGGCCGGGGGCGCGTTCGACGTCCGCGCCGGGCTCGCGCTCCACGCCGTTGCGGACGCCCAGCAGGTAGTGGTCGAACCAGCGGTGGAGGGTGGACACCCAGGCCCCGCGCCGGAAGTCGAAGGGGTCGACGTGGCCGGTCTGGGACAGCCACACCTTGCGCTCCACGCCGTGCGCGGCGAGCGCGCTCCACCACTGGCCGAAGTGCTTGGTGCGGACGTTGAGGTCCTGCATGCCTTGGACGGCGAAGACGCTGGCGCGGACCTTCCCGGCGTCCTTGGTGTAGTCGCGTTCGCGCCAGAAGGCGGTCAGGTCACCGCTGCGCGGGGCCCCGTCGACGATGCGCTGCTGCACGGCGGCGCAGCGGGCGCGGGCGGGTGCGCTCTCGACGTAGTCCGACAGCCAGTCGGGGCCGGAGTCGTAGAGGGCGGCGCCCTGCTGGAAGTAGTAGTCGTACCAGGAACTGATGGCGCTGATCGGCACGATCGTGCGCAGGCCGCGCACCCCGGTCGCCGCGACGCCGTTGGCGATCGTCCCGTCCCAGCTCTTGCCGATCATGCCGACGTCGCCGGTGGCCCAGCGGGCGTTCGCGCGCCGGGAGCCCGTGCGGGAGGTGTAGCCCTCGGCCCGGCCGCCCAGCCAGTCGATCACGGCCTTGGCCGAGCCGATGTCGGAGGGGCCGCCGACGTCCACGCAGCCGTCGGAGCGGTTGGTGCCGGCCAGGTCGACCAGGACGACGGCGTAGCCGCGCGGCACGAAGTAGTTGTCGTAGTACAACGGGGCCTGGACCATCCGGCCCTGGTCGTCGTAGGTCTTCGCCTGGCCCTCGTTGCCGCGTCCGCAGCAGGAGTAGTAGGGGCTCGCGTCCATGATCACCGGTATCTTGCGGCCGGCTGCCGCGGGCTCGCGTGGCCGCACGATGTCGGCGGCGACCCGGTCGGTGCGGCCGTCGCCGTCGTCGTCACGGCCTGTCTCGACCCAGACCGCCTCGCGGACGGCGTCGGCGTACGAGTAGTCGGGCCGGCTCAGTCCGTTCCGGACGGTGCCCGCGGCCGAGACGGCCTGCGCGGTGGTCACCGGGAGGAGGACGGCGGCGAGCGCGGCGATCACGGCCGCCACCAGTGAGGTCGTCCGTATGCGGTCGTGGTCGGTACGGGGGCGGGTGGTGCGCGTGGGTGTGGGCACGCGCGGACGGTAGTCGCGGCCCCGCTCGCGCAGCCAGAGCGATACCGGTCAACTTGTGCGGCTGGACGGCCACTTGTGGCGGGTCACGGCACGGGGCGGAGCGCCCGCTTCACGCGTTCGGCGCATCCCGGCGATCCCGCGAACACGATCTGTGATGACCTGGTTACGCAGCTGGGAGTGGGGCGACGGCGTGACCGTTCCCTGCCGGGACACGGCGCCCGGACCCGCCCCCGCGGCCGCTCACCGATGCCGACCAGCCCCGCGCCTCGCAACGGGCGGAAACGAAGGCGTGGCGATGAAAGCTGTCCCGGCCACCGGCCGAATACCCGGGCGCGGCCTGCTCTGCGTGATCGCCGTGCTGATCGTCTTCGGGGCGCTGCTCGCCACGTGCACGGCGGTGACGCACACCCGCAGGACCGCGGGGCCCGCTCCCTCGGGGGCCGCCTCCCCGAGCCCGGCCTCCGGCACGATCCGGCTGGACCTGCGGCGCTACTACACACAGGACCTGCGCTGGCGGCCCTGCCCCGACAGCTCGTTCCAGTGCACGAGCCTGCGGGTGCCGCGGGACTACGCGCACCCCCGGGCCGGCGACATCTCCCTGACCGTGATCCGCAGGCCCGCCTCCGGCCGCGGCGCCGCGCGCATCGGCGCGCTGCAGATCAACCCGGGCGGGCCCGGCATCTCCGCGGTCGACGACCTGCGGGACTACGCCGACACCTACTCCGCGTCGCTGCGGGCCGCGTACGACCTGGTCGCGGTCGACCCGCGCGGGGTCGGCCACAGCACGCCGGTGGACTGCGGCGCCGCCAGGGCCCCGGGCGCACGGACCCGCGGGACGCCGCCTCGGGACGAGGCCACGGTCATCGACACGTGGGCCGCCTACCACGCGGAGGTCGCCGCGGACTGCGCCCGGCACGCCGGGCGGCTCCTGCCGTACGTGGGCACCCTCGACGCGGCCCGGGACATGGACGTCGTCCGCGCCGCGCTGGGCGAGGAGCGCCTGCACTTCCTCGGCTTCTCCTACGGCACCTACCTGGGCGCCACCTATGCGGAGCTCTTCCCCGACCGGGTCGGCCGAGTCGTCCTGGACGGCGCCGTCGACCCGGCGATGGACGGCTACCACGCCTACCTCAACCAGGCCCGCGGTTACCAGATCGCCTGGGAGTCCTTCGCGGCGGACTGCGCCCGCCGCCGGCACTGCCCGGTCGGCCGCTCCGTCGAGGAGGCGGGCCGCACCCTGGACGCGCTGGTGGCCGACCTCGACCGGGCGCCCGTACGGCGGGGCAAGGACGAGCACCTCGACGGCGAGGACCTGCTCGGCGCGGTCGTCAGCGCGCTGCGCGCACCCGACTGGGAGACGCTGCGCGCGGTGCTGGACGAAGCGCGGACCGGGGACACCACCGTGCTCGGGGAGCTCGTCGGCGACGAGGACGAGACGGCGCCCGGCGACGCCTCCATGACGGCGGTCAACTGCCTGAGCTCCGCGCTGGAGTCGCGCTCGACCCCCGCCCAGACCCTCGCCGCGCTGCCCGAGTTCCTGCGGGCCTCGCCCCAGTTCGGGGCGTTCTACAACGAGGACCTGTCGACGTGCGCGCACTGGCCGGCGCGGCCCACGCAGTTGCCGCGCCGGGTCAGCGCCCGCGGCGCGCCGCCCATCCTCGTCGTCGGCACCACCCGCGATCCGGCCACCCCCTACGACCAGGCCCGGGCGCTGGCCACCCAGCTAGACGAGGGCCGGCTCCTCACCTGGGACGGCGACGGGCACACCGCCTACCAGCGGGGCAGCCGCTGCGTCGACACGGCCGTCGACGACTACCTGTTGCGCGGTCTGCTCCCGCCCGACGGCGCGGTCTGCCGCTGACGCGACCACCCGCCGCGCGCTCCGCGCGGCGCACAGAAAGGCGTGGCCATGAACGCACCCCGACGCAGGCTCCACGGCTTCGTCGCCGTGCTCGGCAGTTGCGGGCTGCTGCTCACCGCTTGTGCGGCGGGCGACCTCCGGCAGAGGCCGGCGGGGGCGCCCGCGCCGGGCGCGGCCACCGCGGCACCGGCGGAACTCGCCCGTTACTACGGGCAGAAGCCGGGCTGGAAGCCCTGCGACGAGGTGCCGTCGTTCCAGTGCGCCACCATCAAGGTGCCGCTGGACTACGGGCGCCCCCAGGGGGGTGACATCACCCTGGCCGCGATACGTCAGCGGGCCACCGGCAACGGCGCCGCGCGCGTCGGCTCGCTGCAGATGAACCCCGGTGGGCCCGGTTCGTCCGCGATCGCCTACCTCCTGGGCAACGCCGGCTCCTTCTCCCCCGCGGTGCGCGCCGCGTACGACCTGGTCGCGGTCGACCCGCGCGGCGTCGGCGCCAGCACCCTGGTGGACTGCGCCGCGGACACCCCGGCGGCCGCCCCGGACCCGGGCGCGCGCCGGGCCGACATCGACGCCTCGGCCGCGGCCTACGCGCAGGTCGCGGCCGAATGCGCCCGGCACGCGGGAGGGTTGCTGCCGCACGTGGGCACCCTGGACGCCGCCCGCGACATGGACGTCGTCCGCGCCGTGCTGGGCGACGAGCGGCTCCATTACGTCGGCTTCTCCTACGGCACCTACCTCGGCGCCACCTATGCGGAGCTCTTCCCCTCCCGCGTCGGCCGCATGGTCCTCGACGGGGCCGTCGATCCCGCCCTGGACGGCTACGACTTCACGATCGGCCAGGCCCGGGGCTACGAGGTCGCGTGGGAGTCCTTCGCCGCCGACTGCGTCACCCGGCCCGACTGCCCCGTGGGCCGCTCGGTCCAGGAGGCCGGGCGCGTCCTGGACTCCCTGGTGGCGAAGCTGAACCGCACCCCGCTGCGGCAGGGCAAGGACGTCACCGTCACCGGGGACTCGCTCCTCGGAGCGGTCGTCCTCGCGCTCAGGACCCCGGCCTGGGAGGCGCTGCGCGCCGCGCTCGCGGAGCTGCGGGCCGGTGACACCACGGCGGTGCAGGTGCTCCTGGGCGCGGGGGAGGAGACCGACCCGGGCGACCAGTCGTACTACGCCGTGTCCTGTCTGAGTGCGGCGCTGGGAACCTGGTCGACCGCCGCGCAGGCGCGGGCGGCGCTGCCCGAGTTCCGGCGCGCCGCGCCGCGGTTCGGCGCGTACTACGCCGGGACCCTGCCGATGTGCACCCGGTGGCCGGTCCGTCCGGACCAGTCCGCGCACCCGATCGCCGCGGCGGGCGCGGCGCCGATCCTCGTCGTGGGCACCCTCCGCGACCCGGCGACCCCGTACCCCTGGGCGCGGGCGCTGGCCGGGCAGCTCTCCTCCGGACGGCTGCTCACCTGGGACGGCGACGGGCACACCGCCTACCACCGGGGCAGCACCTGCGTCGAGAGCGCCGTCGACGACTACCTGACACAGGGTCGTCTGCCTTCCGCCGGCACGGTCTGCGTCTGACGGGCGGTGGCCGCCGTGCGGGCCGCGAATGTCCTGTCCGGCCGGGCCAGGCGCCTCGGCGCCGGGCTGCTGAGCGCCTGCCTGGTGCTGACCGCCTGTTCGCCCCAGCGCCCGCACCGGCCGGCGGGCGCCGAACCGTCGGCGAACGGGGCCGAACCGGTCCGCTCCGCCACCTCGGCGGCGGCGTCCGCCGCGGCGTCCGCGGCCGCGGCACCGGATCTCTCCGGCTACTACCGGCAGCGCCTGGAGTGGCGGTCCTGCCGGGCGGCTGAGTCGTTCCAGTGCACCTCGGTGCGGGTGCCCCTGGACTACGCCCGTCCGGAGGCGGGTGACATCCGGCTGGCGGTCGTCCGCCACCGCGCCACCGGTCCGCGCGCCGCCCGCGTCGGATCGCTGCTGATCAATCCGGGCGGCCCCGGCATCTCGGTGGTGGACGACCTGCCGGCCGTCGCCGGCGGCTTCTCCCCCCGGATGCGCGCCGCGTACGACCTGGTCGGCGTCGACCCCAGGGGGGTAGGGCGCAGCTCCCCCGTCGACTGCGGGAGCGACACCTCGCCGCCCGTCCCCGGCCCCGGCCCCGGGGCCGGAGGCGGGGCCGGGACGCCCGAGTCGGGCTTCGCCCTGATCGCCGACGCATGCGCACGGCACGTGGGCCGGCTCCTGCCCCACGTCGGCACCGTGGACGCGGCCCGGGACATGGACGTCGTACGGGCGCTGCTCGGCGACGACCGGCTGGGCTTCCTCGGCCTCTCCTACGGCAGTTACCTGGGCGCCACCTATGCGGAGCTCTTCCCCTCGCACGTCGGCCGCATGGTCCTGGACGGCGCGATCGACCCCGGCATGGATGCCTTCCGCGCCACCCTCGGCATGGCGCGCGGCTACCAGGTCGCCTGGGACGCCTTCGCCGCGGACTGCGTCGCCCGGCCCGGCTGCCCGGTCGGCCACTCGCTCAAGGACGCGGGCCGCGGCCTGGACGCACTGGTCGCGGAACTCGACGAGGCCTCCCGGGAAGGCGACGACCACGGCGGTTCCGCCACCGGGGACGATCTGCTCAACGCGGTCACGGCCGCGCTCGCGGCTCCGTCGTGGGGCGAACTGCGTTCCCTGCTCCGCGAGGTGCGGGCGGCCGACGCCGCCACCCGGCGGCAGCTCTTGGGCGCCGACGGCGCCCAGGGGCCGGGTGAGCAGTCCCTCGTGGCGGTCAACTGCCTCAGCTCCGCGCTGGGTCCGCGGTCGACCGCCGCCCGGACGAGGGCGGCGCTGCCCGAGTTCCGGCGCGTGGCACCCCAGTTCGGCGCGTACTACGCGGGGTTCCTCCCGATGTGCGCCCACTGGCCGGCCAGGCCGACCCAGGTGCCGCACCGCATCACGGCGCGCGGCGCGCCGCCCATCCTCGTCGTCGGCACCACCCGTGATCCCGCCACCCCCTACGACCAGGCCCGGGCGCTGGCCACCCAACTCTCCTCGGGCCGGCTGCTCACCTGGGACGGCGACGGGCACACCGCCTACCGGCAGGGCAGCACCTGCGTCGACACGGCCGTCGACGACTACCTGTTGCACGGCCGGCTCCCGCCCGACAGCACCATCTGCCGCTGAAGGGCTCCACGTCGCGGCGTTCGCCAGGCCGCCGACCCACCACGTCATCAGAAGGGCAGGGCGATGGACGCCGTCCGGCACACCGGCCGCGTACGCGGGAGGCGACGACACCGTGCGGTCGCGGTGCTGGGGGTCTGCGCCCTGCTGGCCACCGCCTGTTCCGCCCTCCACGGGGGCGGCTCGCCCGGCGCGGCCCGCCTGGCACCGGCCGGCGCGACGCACTCCGGGGACGCGCCGCCGGAGCGGGCCCGCCATGCCGCGCAGCGGCCCGTGTGGAGGCCGTGCGAGGACGAGCCGTCCTATGAGTGCACGACCGTCAGGGCGCCGCTGGACTACGCCCGCCCCGAGGCGGGCGACATCACCCTGGCCGTCACCCGGCTGAGGGCCACGGGGAACGCCTCACAACGCATCGGCTCGCTGCTGTACAACCCCGGTGGTCCCGGCGACTCCGCGATCGGCGGCCTGCGCGACCTCGCCGGCGGCTTCTCCCCCGCGATGCGCGCCGCCTACGACCTGGTCGCCGTCGACCCGCGCGGCGTCGGTGCCAGCACCCCGCTGGACTGCGGCACCATGGCGCCGGAAACCGGAGCGGACTCCCGTCCGGTCAGTGCCGGGGCGCCCGACTTCGAGGCCCTGGACGAGGCCCGCGCGCGGACCGCCGACGCGTGCGAGCGGCGCGCGGGGTGGCTGCTGCCGCACGTCGGCACCCCGGACGCCGCCCGCGACCTGGACCTGGTGCGCGCTCTCGTCGGCGACGAGCGGCTGCACTACCTCGGCTTCTCCTACGGCACCTATCTCGGCGCCACCTATGCGGAGCTCTTCCCCTCCCGCGTCGGCCGCATGGTCCTCGACGGCGCCGTCGACCCCGCCATCGACGACTACCGCCGTTTCCTGGACCCCGCGCACGGCTACCAGGTGGCCTGGGACGCCTTCGCCGCCGACTGCGTCGCCCGGCCCGGCTGCCCCGTCGGCCGGTCCGTCGAGGAGGCAGGACGCGTCCTGGACGCCCTGGTGGCCCGTCTCGACCGCAGCCCGCGGCGGGAGGGCAAGGACCTCACCGTCACCGGGGACGACCTGCTCCGCACCGTCCTGGCGGCGCTGAAGCAGCCCGCGTGGGACGAACTGCGCCGGACGCTGGGCGAGGTGGTCTCCGCGGCCGGCGGCACCTCCACGCTCCAGCGGCTCTCCGCGGCGCAGGAGGAGGCAGTCGCCGACGTGGGGTTCACGGCGGTCAGCTGTCTGAGCGCGGCGCTCGGGCCGGTGTTCACCCCCGCGCAGGCCGAGGCGCTGCTCCCCGCGTTCCGGCGTGCCTCGCCCCAGTTCGGGGCGTACTACTCCGCGCTGCTCACCACCTGCGCCCACTGGCCGGTCGGCCCGGACCGCGCGGTGCGGGCCGGCGCAGCGCCCCGCACCGCGCCGATCCTGGTCGTCGGCACCCTGCGCGACCCGGCCACCCCGTACGCCTGGGCCCGCTCGCTCACCCGGCTCCTGCCCTCCGCCCGCCTGCTCACCTGGGACGGGGACGGGCACACCGCCTACCTGCAGCCCGGCAGCGGGTGCGTCGACGTCGCGGTGGACCGGTACCTGCTGAGCGGCCGGCTCCCGCCGGCCGGCACGGTCTGCCGCTGAGGCTGCCGGCGAGACCGCCGCCGGACGGACGCCGAAGGCGCGCTCCCCGGTCCGCCGGGAGAGCGCGCCTTCGGCGTGCGGGCTCAGCCGCGGCGGCCGTTGCCCCCGCCGAGGCCCTTGTCGAGGCCGGCGCGACGCAGGGCGTCGGCCATGGCGCCGCCGGGGGCCGGACGGTCACGGTCGCGGTCGCCGCGCGACTGGCGGGGCGGGTTGCCGCCGCCCCGCCGGTCGGGACGGGGGCCGCGGTCCTGGCGGCCGCCGCCGGCGCCCTGGGGCGCGCCGACGGCGCCCTTGGGCGTGCCGGCCTCGTCCTCCAGGCGCAGGGTGAGGGAGATGCGCTTGCGCGGGATGTCGACGTCGAGCACCTTGACGCGGACGATGTCACCGGGCTTGACGACCTCGCGCGGGTCGCTCACGAAGTTCCTCGACATGGCCGAGACGTGCACCAGCCCGTCCTGGTGGACGCCGACGTCGACGAAGGCGCCGAAGGCCGCCACATTGGTGACGACGCCCTCCAGGACCATGCCGGGCTTGAGGTCCTTGAGTTCCTCGACGCCCTCCTTGAAGGCGGCGGTCTTGAAGGCGGGCCGCGGGTCGCGCCCGGGCTTCTCCAGTTCCGAGAGGATGTCGGTAACCGTCGGCAGACCGAAGGTGTCGTCGACGAACTCCTGCGGCCGCAGCCCGCGCAGCACCGTGGCATTGCCGATGAGCGCCTTGATGTCGGTGCCCGCCGCCGTGCTCATGCGCCGCACCACCGGGTAGGACTCGGGGTGCACGCTGGAGGCGTCCAGCGGGTCGTCGCCGTCAGGGATGCGCAGGAAGCCGGCGCACTGCTCGTACGCCTTGGGTCCGAGCCGGGCCACGTCCTTCAGCGCGGTGCGCCGCCGGAACGGGCCGTTGGTGTCGCGGTGCGCGACGATGTTGGCGGCCAGGCCCTCGGTGATGCCGGACACGCGGCGCAGCAGCGGTACGGAGGCGGTGTTGACGTCCACGCCGACGCCGTTCACGCAGTCCTCGACGACCGCGTCCAGGGAGCGCGAGAGCTTCACCTCGGACAGGTCGTGCTGGTACTGGCCGACGCCGATCGACTTGGGGTCGATCTTGACGAGTTCGGCGAGCGGGTCCTGGAGCCGGCGGGCGATGGAGACGGCACCGCGCAGGGACACGTCCAGCTCGGGGAGTTCCGCGGAGGCGTAGGCGGAGGCGGAGTAGACCGAGGCGCCGGCCTCGGACACCACGGCCTTGGTGAGCCGCAGTTCCGGGTGGCGCTTGACGAGGTCCGCGGCGAGCCTGTCGGTCTCGCGGGAGGCGGTGCCGTTGCCGATGGCGACGAGGTCGACGTCGTGGGCGGCGGCGAGCCGGGCGAGCGTCGCAATGGAGGCGTCCCACTGGTTGCGCGGCACGTGCGGGTAGATGGTGTCGGTGGCGACGACCTTGCCCGTGGCGTCGACCACGGCCACCTTGACGCCGGTGCGGAAGCCCGGGTCCAGGCCCATGGTGGCGCGTGTGCCCGCGGGGGCGGCGAGCAGCAGGTCGCGCAGGTTGGCGGCGAAGACCCGCACCGCCTCGTCCTCGGCGTCCTGGCGCAGCTGCACGCGCAGGTCGAGGCCGAGCCGGACGAGGAAGCGGGTGCGCCAGGCCCAGCGCACGCCGTCGGCGAGCCACTTGTCGGCGGGGCGGCCGCGGTCGGTGATGCCGAAGTGGTGGGCGATCTTGCGCTCGAAGGTGGAGGGGCCCTCCTCGACGGGCTCCTCCGGCTCCATGGTGAGGTCGAGGATCTCCTCCTTCTCACCCCGCAGCATGGCGAGCACACGGTGCGAGGGGAGCTTGGTGAACGGCTCGGCGAAGTCGAAGTAGTCCGCGAACTTCGCGCCCGCCTCCTCCTTGCCCTCGCGCACCCTGGCGACGAGCCGGCCCCGCTCCCACATCCGGGTACGGAGTTCGCCGACGAGGTCGGCGTCCTCGGACCACCGCTCGGTGAGGATCGCGCGGGCGCCCTCCAGTGCCGCCGCGGCGTCGGCGACGCCCTTGTCGGCGTCGACAAAGCCGGCGGCCTCGGCCTGCGGGTCCAGCGACGGGTCGCCGACGAGGCGGTCGGCGAGCGGCTCCAGGCCGGCCTCACGGGCGATCTGCGCCTTGGTGCGCCGCTTGGGCTTGTAGGGCAGGTAGATGTCCTCGAGGCGGGCCTTGGAGTCCGCGGCGAGGATCTGCGCCTTCAGGGCGTCGTCGAGCTTGCCCTGTGACTCGACGGACTCCAGGATCGCGGCCCGCCGCTCGTCCAGTTCGCGCAGGTACCGCAGGCGCTCCTCCAGGGTGCGCAGCTGGGCGTCGTCGAGGCCGTCCGTCGCCTCCTTGCGGTACCGGGCCACGAACGGCACGGTCGCGCCGCCGTCGAGCAGCCCGACGGCCGCTGTGACCTGACCTTCCCGTACGCCGAGTTCCTCGGCGATCCTGCGCTCGACCGAGACCGTTGTCGTCACGATGTGCGACCTGCTTTCTGGCTGGACTACCGGTGCATTATTGCGGAGCCCGGCCGCCCGGCCGCGAGCCTGGGCCTATGCCGCGCCGGAGGGCGGGCCGAGACGCTTCTCGAACCAGTGGTCGGCGTACCGTTCGCCGTTGTAGTCGTCGATCTCCCGGTACCCGAGCTTCGCGTACAGGGTCCGTGCCTCCACCAGGTCGGCCCGTGTGTCGAGGCGGATCACGGCGGCGCCCAGGTGTTCGCGGGCCGCGTGTTCGGCGGCCCCGACCAGCCGCGCGGCGCCGCCCGTGCGCCGGGCGGCGGGGACGACCCAGACGCGGCGGAGTTCGGCGACGCCGGGGGCGAGGAGGCGGACGCCCGCGCAGCCGGCCGGTACACCTCCGTGGCGGCCGACGAGGAAGTGCCCGCGGGGACCGGCGAGGTCGTCGCTGGTGTGCTCGGCGAGCAGGTCGTCGATCTCCCGCGGGGTCATCGGCCTGCCGTAGTAGCGGCTGACGATGTCGTCGTAGTACCTCCACAGCAGGTCCCTCGACACCGGGTCGTCAACGGCGAGCGGGGCGATCTCCCATACGGGCGAAGCGTGGACGTTCGGTCGCGGTACGGTCACGCGGCCCATCGTGGCAGCACCCGCCGTCGCTATCCTCCGAATATTCGTTGGCACGTCAACGACGTACGGGGGCACGACATGACGCGGCACGCCGCGCGGAAGAGCCATCCCATCGCCACGGCCGACCAGTCCTGCAACGGCGTCCTGGTCTTCGACCCCGAGGCCCGCGACTGGTCGGGGCCCGACGCCGTGACCTGGCGCTGGAGCGCGCCGGGCGGGGCCGGCACGAGCTGGCAGCACCTGTCGGACGTGCGGCTGCGCAGGACGCAGGCGTACGGGCGGGTGGTGCTGGTCGCCGCGTCCGGCGGGCGGGCGGCCATGGTGCGCGAGGACACCGGGGCGATCGTGTGGCAGACGGTGACCCCGGCCGACAGCCCGCACGCCATCGAGCGCATCCCGGGCGGGGTGATCGTCGTGGCCTCGGGGGCGCCCGGGCGGCTGCGGCTGTACGCGGACACGCAGCAGGCCGCGCCGTTCCGCACCGTGCCGCTGCCGAGGGCGCGCGGGGTGCTGTACGACCCGGCGCACGCGGCGCTGTGGGCGATCGGTGCCGAGCGGCTGGTGCGGTACGCGGTGTCGGGCCGGGGTACGGCGACGACGCTGACCGAGCACAGCGCCGTCGGCTTCGAGGGCGAGGGCCGTGACCTGCAGCCGGTGTACGGCGAGCCGGGGGCGCTGTGGTTCACCGACACCTACGGGGTGTACCGGCTGGACGTCGCGACGCGCAGGTACCGGCAGGTGGACGGGGCGAGCGGGGTGAGCGCGTACACCAGCCAGCCGACGGGGACCCGCATCCGGGCCCGTTCGCGGGCGTCCAGCCCCCGGGGCTGGGGCGGCCCGACGATCGAGTTCCTCGAAGCGGACGGGACGCCCGCGTACGCCAGGACCCGTCCCGGCGCGGAGTTCGCCACGGTGCGCTTGTGGACCCCGGACTTCTGCTGAACCGGGGCGCGGACGGGCCACCGGGGCGACCGGGGGGACCGGCCCCCACGCCGGCCGGGGAACGTGCAATGATCAGATGTATTTGCCCCTGCCACCTTTTCTGCGGCCGACGCCCGCCCGGGCGCCGAGCCGCCGGCATGCCCCGGTGCGCCCGCACCCGGGCCGGCCGGCATTCACGGACACGCCAACGGAGGCTTCGCTCCCATGGAATACCGCCATCTCGGCCGTAGCGGCCTGGTCATCAGCGAGATCGCGTACGGCAACTGGCTCACCCACGGCTCGCAGGTGGAGGCGGACGCCGCCACGGCGTGCGTGCACGCGGCGCTCGAGGCCGGGATCACCAGCTTCGACACGGCCGACGTCTACGCGGGCACGCGTGCCGAGTCCGTCCTCGGCGAGGCGCTGAAGGGCGAGCGCCGCGAGGGCATCGAGATCTTCACCAAGGTGTACTGGCCGACCGGCCCGGGCCGCAACGACCGCGGGCTGTCGCGCAAGCACATCATGGAGTCGATCGCCGGCTCGCTGCGCCGCCTGCAGACCGACTACGTCGACCTGTACCAGGCGCACCGCTTCGACGTGGACACCCCGCTCGAGGAGACGATGGAGGCTTTCGCCGACGTCGTGCACTCGGGCAAGGCCCTCTACATCGGCGTCTCGGAGTGGCCGGCGGAGCAGATCCGGCGTGCCCACGCGATGGCCCGGGAACTGCACGTCCCGCTGGTGTCGAACCAGCCGCAGTACAACGCCCTGTGGCGGGTCATCGAGGGCGAGGTCGTCCCGGCCTGCGAGGAGCTGGGCATGGGCCAGATCGTCTTCTCGCCGATCGCGCAGGGTGTGCTGACCGGCAAGTACCGGCGGGGGCAGGAGCCGCCGGCGGGCTCGCGGGCCACCGACGACAAGGGCGGCGCGAACATGATCTCGCGCTGGATGGGCGACGACGTGCTCGACGCGGTGCAGCGGCTCCAGCCGCTCGCCGCCGAGGCCGGGCTCTCGCTCGCCCAGCTGGCGGTGGCGTGGGTGCTGCAGAACTCCAACGTCTCGGCGGCCATCGTCGGTGCGTCCCGCCCCGAGCAGGTCGCGGAGAACGCCAAGGCGGCGGGCGTCGTCCTGGAGAAGGACCTGCTGGCCCGGATCGAGGAGATCCTGGCGCCGGTCGCCGTCACCGACCCCAAGCGGGTCCACGACAACGTTCCCGCCTCGCGCCGTTCCTGAGCCGGTGCGTCCCGGCCCCGCGATCCGTTCGGGTCGCGGGGCCGGGACGGGTGCCGTCGCGGGGGCCGGGGCGCGCGTCAGGCGGTGTGGCAGTGGCCCTCGCCGCGCGGCGTCTCCTTGGGGAGGTCCAGCGAGGGGTTGCGGTCGAAGAAGCCGGTCGGCTTGAGGGTGAACCCGCTGTGGTCGACGGGCATGACCGGCCACTCCTCCAGCCGCGGCAGGTGGGTGGGGCCGAAGGTGTGCCAGACGGTCAGCTCGGTGTCCTCCAGCGACTCCCCCGCCGCCGTCCAGCGGGGCAGTCCGGCGCCGCCCGCGTTCTGGTTGGGGTAGTCGCCCGCGGGGAAGCGCCGCTCCGGGCGGTGGCGGGTGACCCACACGTGCTTGGTGCCGTAGGCCATGCGCCGGGCGACCGCCGAGCCGGGCTGGGCGAGGACGACGGGGCCGGGCTGCGGCACGAGCGTGTACGCCACGGGCTTGCCCATGCGGTTGAGGGAGCCGGGGTTGGTGATCCGCCAGCGGCGACCGGCCAGCGGGTCCGCGAGACGGCCGCCCTCGGCGCTGTCGGCGAGCGGGGTGACCCGGGTGGTGAAGACGTTGCCGTTGGGGTTGTCCGGGCCGCCGGGCACCGGGACGACGTCCACCTCCTCCACGGTGTTGGCGTGGCCGTCGACCGCCGCGTCCAGCCGTACGCAGAAAAGGTGCTGGTGGAACGGGGCGAGCAGGCCGGGGGCGACCTCCGTGCCGACCGCGTCGGCCGTGCCGGGCTCGACGGCGGAGGTCTGCACGATGCCGGTGGACTTGGCCTCGAAGCCGATCGTGCCGTCCTGGTGGAAGTACCAGTAGAAGCCGTAGTCGTAGTTGCCGACGGTGGCGATGTAGGAGACCACCAGGCGGCGCGCGCGGCGGCTGTCGGCGGCCATGTCGTTGAAGATGTCGGTGTGCTTCCACAGGAGGCCGTAGTCCTCCTCGTGGATGCAGATCGCGTTGGGCAGCGTCTCGGGGTTGCCGAGGTCGTCGGAGAGGACGGCGTCGAGGTAGGTGATCTCGCCGAGGCAGTCGCAGCCCAGCTTCAGGGCGTTGGCGTTGCGGCCGAGGGAGTACTCGCCGGCGTCGAGGAAGGCGACCCAGTTGCGGTCGTCGCCGGGCTCCGCGTAGGCGACGGCCATCTCGGCCAGTGACGCGCGGTGCAGGACGGGGCGGACGCGGTCGCCGTCCTCGTAGCCGATCTGGTGGAGGACGAGGCCCTCACGGCCGTTGAAGTCGATGCGCAGGCGCCACTTCTGCCAGGTCAGCAGTCGGCCGCTGAGGGAGAAGGACGGCCCCTCGGGCTGGGCGATCTCCAGCGGGCGCAGGTCGGTACGGGCCGGGCCGTTGAACTCGGCCTCGTAGCGGCCGCATTCGGTGGGGACGGGCAGGGCCCCGGTGTCGATCAGGCGGACGACCTTGCGCTCGATGACGTCGACGTCGGCGACGAGCCCGGCCACCGGGTGCGCCCAGGGACTGTCGGAGGCGTCGCAGCGCAGCCAGGTCAGGGAGCGCATCAGGCGCGCGCCGGGGCGGTCCGCCAAGCGCAGCGGGCCGGCGCCGAGGGGCGCGGCGACGGCGAGGTCGAGGTCGGTGACGCCGCGTTCGGCCATGGCCTTGCGCCAGCCGGGATCGGCCTTGACGACCTGCTCGACGATCTCGTACTCCTCGAAGGTGACCGGGGGCTGGCCCTCCTCCGCGGTGTCCAGCGCGCGGTGCGCGACGACGGCGCCCGCCGTGACGTCGACCAGTGCCTCGGCGGCGGCGCCGGTGGCCGAGTCCAGCAGGGTGACGCGCAGCCGGCGCACCACGGGGTCGCCGTCGCGGTGGGCGTCGGCGGTGTGCCGGTCGGGCTCGTCGAGCAGGACGAGCGGGAAGCGGGTCGTGTCGGTGACCCGGCCGTCCTCGGCGAGGATGCGGCGGGCGGCGGATATCTCGTCGGCGGTCAGCGGGTCGAGGGGGTGGGGCGCGGCGGGCGCGGCGTCGGCGTCGGTGTGGCAGCAGGAGGACATGGGACAACCCTCTTGTGGATGTGAGTCGTTGCGCTACGGGGCGGACGGCACTGCGGACCTGGCTGCGGCCCGCCGCCCCCCGGAGGGTGGCGGCGGGCCGGGCACGGTCAGGAGGCGGCGGTCTCCGCGTCGGCGCCCGAGGTCTCCCGGGCCTGCTCGATCCGGAACGCCTCGTTGCCGAGGCCGATGCGGGCGTGCACCTCGGGACGCGTGGCGCGCAGCACCGCCCCGTAGACCAGGCCGGCCACGACGGCGGCACCGATGATGCCGGGCAGCACCCAGGAGACGGCGGAGCCGTCGCCGGCGACCAGGACGTCGAAGTCCTTGACGGCGTAGACGGCGATGACGACGAGCGCGACGCCCGCGAGGGCGGAGGCGACGATGCGCGGCGCCTGGGTGCGCAGCGCGCCGCGGCGCACGAAGTAGCCGATGACGGCGAAGGACGCGGTCGCCAGCAGCACGATGACGCCGAGGGCGCCGACGTTGCCGAACCAGGTGAAGAGCTTCAGCACCGGAGCGGTCGGGTCGTGGTCGGCCGCCGCGCTGCCGTCCGTGACGGCGAAGGCGACCACGAAGCCGAGGGACACCAGCGTCTGCAGCAGCGAGCCGAACGCGGGTGCGCCGCTGGTGGGGTTGGTGCGGCCGAAGGCGGAGGGCAGCAGGCCCTCACGGCCCATGGCGAAGGCGTAGCGGGCGACCACGTTGTGGAAGCTGAGCAGGCAGGCGAACATGCCCGTCACATAGAGGACGTGCAGGATGTCGGTGAAGGCCGTCCCGATGATCGACTCGCTGAGGCCGAAGAGCAGCCCCGGGCCCTGCTTCTGCGACTCCTCGACGATCTGGGACGGGCCGGCCGCGATGCTCAGCGCCCAGGAGCTGAGGGCGAAGAAGACCGCGACGAAGGTGACGGCCAGGAAGGTGACCCGGGCGACCACGACCTGCGGCCGGCTGGTCTCCTCGGCGTAGACCGGCGACTGCTCGAAGCCGACGAAGCTGGCGATGCAGAAGCACAGGGCGGTGCCGAGGCCCGCGCCGCTGAGCGTGCTCGGGTCGAAGGCGTGCAGCGACAGGCCCTCCTTGGCGGGGCTGCCGACGGCGGCGACGTCGAAGATGACGACGAGGGCGATCTCGATGAGCAGGAGGACGCCGAGCACCTTGGCGTTGACGTCGATCTTGAGCCAGCCGAGCGCGCCGACCAGGAGGACGCCCAGGACGGCCGGGATCCACCAGGCGATCGTGGTGTCGAGGTAGGTCTGGAAGAGACCGGAGATCTCGAAGCCGAAGAGGCCGAAGACCGCGAACTGCATGGCGCTGTACGACACCAGGGCGACGAGCGACGCTGCGGCGCCCGCGGTGCCGCCGAGCCCGCGGGCGATGTAGGCGTAGAAGGCGCCCGCGTTGTGGACGTGGCGGCTCATCTCGGCGTAACCGACGCTGAAGAGGAGCAGCACCACGCCGAGGATGACGAACAGCAGCGGCTGTCCGACGATGCCCATCACGCCGTACGTGGTGGGCATGACGCCCGCCACCACCATCAGCGGCGCGCTGGCCGCGACCACCGACAGCAGCAGGCCTGACATGCCGAGGCGGTCGGCCCGCAGGGCTCTCTCCTCGCCTTTGAACGTGCTGATCCCGCTGTTGCCCGTCAGCATGGCGGTTCCTTCCTGGGAGGGGTTGGGTGGTGCTGGTGCGTCATGTGGGGCGGGCCCTAAGCGGAGCCGGGGCCGAGGACGGCCTCCCGCGCGGCGCGGAAGGCCTTCTTGGGGTCACGGTCCGGATAGGCCCACGGGATGCGGGTGGCGTGGGCGCCGATCCGGTTGAACAGGGCCGCGGCCTCGGCACTGCGGCCCTGCAGGAACTGCGCGTGGACGAGGAAGTTGAGGTCGAGTTGGAGGCGCGGGTGGTCGTGCCCGTCGTCGTCGAACTCCAGCCACCAGTCGAAGCCCCGCTTGAGCGCCTGCCGGGCGCGCCAGCCGTCCCAGTGCCCGGAGGTGGCGGGGTCGGCGGGCAGGGTCCCGGCGGTGGCGAGGACGCGGTACAGCTCGGCGTGGGCGACGACCGGGAGGACCGCCAGCGGTGAGCCGGCAGGTGCCTCGCCCGCAGCCCAGTCGGCGAACTCGTACACCTCGTGGAAGGCCTCGCCGTCGGCTGCCGCCTGGGGGCGTTCGGCGAGGCAGGCGGCCATCAGGTGGTGCCCGTGGTGGTGGCTGCGGTGCCGGCCGCGGACCTGGTCGAAGGCGCGTATCTGCTCGTCGTCGCTGCCGGTGTGGCGGGCCAGGATCAGCAGGCAGAGCCACGGGGTGGGGTCGGCCGGGGTGAGCGCGGCGGCGGCGAGGCAGGCCTCGCGGGCCCGTTCGGGCTTCTCCTTGCCCGCGACGACGCGGAACACCGTGGCGCAGGCCAGCAGCGCGGCCGCGTCGGAGCTGCCGGGTTCGGCGAGCTGCCACTCGCGGGCCCAGATGGCGCTGGCGCCGCCCTCGCCGAGGACGACCATGCGGTGGCCCCGGCGGTCCCAGTCGTCGCCGGTCTCGGCGAGCAGGCTGCGTACGGCGGGCCAGCGTCCCTGGGCGAGCGCGGCGCGGGCGTCGGCCAGGGGCTCGTCGTCCAGGGCAGGGTCGAACCGCAGGTCGTCCCGGGAGCGGGAGAAACCGAACGGGGGTGGAGGAGGAGTCATCCTCGGGGTGCCTCCACGGCGCGCACGTGATGTCCGGCCCGGGGCGGGGTTCCCGTTCGGCGTCCGGTGATCGCTTGATCACACAAAGCCAACCGGTATGAGCAGGTCCACTTCAAGCCCGGGCCTGTTGTCTCGATGTAGTCCCGCACGCGTGTCCGAGCGCGGGCGTACGCCCCCCTGAAGGACGGAGGGCGGATCGGGGACGGATCGCGGCGATCGCCTGCGCGGCACGGGTCCCGCCTGATATTCGAACCTACGAACATCAGACGAAGGAGCAATGCCGTGGCGGACGACACCGCGTCGGCGCCGTCCCATCCCCTGGCGTCCGTACGGCGCAGCCACGGCTGGAGCTACCAGGACCTCGCCCGGGTCGTCGCCGACAACGCCCGTGCCCTCGGCGTGCCCATGGCGGCCCGGCGGGAGAAGGTGTGGCGCTGGGAGCACTGGGGCGTGGTGCCGGAGAGGGACAGCCAGCGCGCCCTGGCGCGGGCGCTGGGCGTACCACTGCGCGAGGTCGACGCCCGCCCCTGGCCCGGCTGGTTACCGTCGTTCGACGGCATCCCCGACGGGCTGCCGTGGACCCGGACGGGCGGTCTCGACGCGCTGGACGCCCTGCTGGACGGCGGCGGACGCGACCCGCGCGGCCACCCCGTGCTCGAGGGGGCGGAGTTCCGCGACGCCGTCGCCGACTGGACGGCGGGGACGGACGGCGAGCGGAGCGCGCCGCCGCAGGGCGGCGCGGGTGCGGCCGCCGGGCGGGAGGGTTCCGTCGCCGACGAGGAGACCGTGGCCTGGCTTGAGCGCGGAGTGCTCGGGCTGCGCCGGCTCGACGACCGGCTCGGCGGCGAGGCCGTCCGGCACCGGGTCGAGGCCGATCTGCGGATCGCCCTGGAGCTGCTGCGCCGGGGCCCGTACCGGGGCGTGCTCGACGCCCGCCTGCTGCGCGTCGCCGCCGGCCTGGCTCAACTGGGCGGCTGGGCGGCCACGGACTGCGGACGGCACGGGGCGGCGCAACGGCACTACCTGACCGGGCTGCGCCTCGCGCACGGCGCGCAGGACCGGCCGCAGGCCGCCAACCTGTGGGCGGGGCTGAGCCTCCAGGCGGTGTTCGCGGGCCGTCACGACGACGCGCTCGCGGCGTCCCGGGCCGCGGAGTCCGCGGCGGCGGGCGCGACCTCGCGCACCCGCGCGATGCTCGCCACCCGCCGTGCCCGGGCGTACGCGGGGCTCGGCGAGGACGCGGCGTGCCGGCGGTCGCTGGAGGAGGCGGGGCGGCTGCTGGACACCGCGCCCGGGGACGACGACCCGTCGTGGATCTACTGGTTCGACGAGGCGGAGCTGTCCGCGCAGAGCGGGATCGCGCTGCTGGACCTCGGCCGGGCGGAGGAGGCGGCCCCGCTGCTGGAGAAGGCGCTGGCGATCCAGGACCCCCTCTACCGGCGCGACCGCACGCTCTACACCGCGCGCGCCGCCCTCGCCCGCGCCCGGACCGGCGATCTCGACACGGCCCACGCCCTCACCGGTGACGCCGTGGACCTGGCCCGGGACTGCGGGTCGCCCCGGGTGGCCATCGCGCTCGAGCAGGCCAGGACGGCACTGACGCAGACCCGTTGACGTCCCCCGGGCGCCGCCCGGTGGCGATGCCGCCCCGCGCCCCGCGCCCCGCACGCCGGCGGGCCCGCGCACGCCGGGCCGCCGCGCGGCGCGGTTGCGTCCCGCGGGTCGTGGCAACCCGATGTGCGCCACCAGGCCGCGGGCCGTGTCGTCACATGCTCTCCCCCAGCCTCCGGCCAGGGGTGCCCCACCCAGCAGCGCTGGGGGAGCTCATGTGACGACACGGCCCACGTGACCACCGCCGGGCCCGGCCTGGCGGCCAGGCGGCGCAACCCGAGCGCACGGCACGAGCGGTGACCAAGCAACTCCCAGCGCCGCAACGCAACTCCGCGCGCCGAGCGCCGCACCCCACGCCGAGCGACCGGCGCCAACAACGGCAACGGGCCGGCCACGCGCCTCCGCCGACCGCCTCGCAACCCGACGACGCAACCCACGTGCCCAACGCCTACGACACGAGCGCACGGCACCAGCAGCAACCACGAGCCCCCGCCGCCCCCACGCAGCCCCGCGCAGCCGCCCCCGTCCCACCGCCCGCCGGCAGGGCGGCGGTTCGGGCCACGGCCGCCACACGAGTATCGGGGCCACGGGGCACGGGCCGCGGCGGCGGGCGGTCTGGTGCGGGGCCGTGGGGTCGGCTAGGTTGCCGCGCCATGATGCCGATGGGGACGATGAGACGGGTGTGGACGGCGCTGCTGTGCGGGGCGGCGCTCGCCGCGCTGACGGCGGTCCCGGCCCGCGCGGCGGGTGAACGGCCCGGTCCGCGCTGGGAGCTGAAGGAGACCGGCAGCACGGCCCGGTTCCGCGGGCTGGCGGCGGTCAGCGCGAGCACCGCCTGGGTGGCCGGTTCCGAGGGGAAGGTGCTGCGGACGGTGGACGGCGGGCGCCGCTGGGCGGACGTGTCGCCGCCGGGCGCCGCCGAGTTGCAGTTCCGCGATGTCGAGGCGTTCGACGCGCGGCGCGCGGTGGTGCTGGCGATCGGCGAGGGCGAGGCCTCCCGGGTGCTGCGCACCCAGGACGGCGGCGCTACCTGGACGGAGGCCTTCCGCAACACCGACCCCCGGGCGTTCTACGACTGCGTGACCTTCTTCGACGACCGGCACGGCCTCGCCGTCAGCGACCCCGTCGACGGCAGGTACCGGATGCTGTCCACCGGTGACGGCGGCCGCAGTTGGCGGGTGCTGCCCTCGGCCGGCAGGCCGCCCGCGCTCGTGGGCGAGGCGTCCTTCGCGGCGAGCGGTCAGTGCCTGGTGAGCCGCGGCCCGCGCGACGTGTGGCTGGCGACCGGCGGGGCGTCGCAGGCCCGCGTGCTGCACTCCCGTGACCGGGGGCTGACCTGGACGGCCGCGGCGTCGACGGTGCCGGCGGGCGACCCGGCGAAGGGGGTGTTCGCGCTGGCGTTCCGCGACGCGCGGCACGGCATCGCCGTGGGCGGGGACTACCGGCCCGACCAGGCCTCCCCCGAGGCCGCCGCGGTGTCCCGGGACGGCGGCGCCACCTGGACGCGTTCCGGGCGTCCCCCGGCCGCGTACCGTTCGGGGGTGACCTGGCTGCCGTACTCCTCGCGCGTGGCGATCGCGGTGGGCCCGTCGGGCAGCGACCTGAGCCTGGACGGCGGCCGGAGCTGGCGGACGTTCGACACCGGGTCGTACGACACCGTGGACTGCGCCCCGGACCTGGGCTGCTGGGCCGCCGGTGAGCAGGGCCGCGTCGCCCGCCTGGGGATCGGCCGGGGCGGGGCGGTACTCCCGTAGCCTTCGCCCGGTGAACCGCAGACGTCGCAAGAAGCTGAGCCGGGCCCTGGTGGCCGCGGCGGGGTCCGGTTCCCTGCGCGCGGCCGGGGAGTTGCTGCGCCGGGGGGCGTCTCCCGAGCACGCCGACCCGGTCGGGACGACCCCGCTCTACGCGGCGTCGGTCAATGGCGCGCCCGCCGTGGCCGCGCTGCTCCTGGCGGCCGGGGCGCGGCCGGACACCGAGAGCGGCCACGGCGACGAGGGCACCCCGTTGTGCGCCGCCGCCTGCTGGGGCCACGTGGAGACGGTGCGTCAGCTCCTGGCCCACGGCGCCGACCCAGGGCTGCGCGAGGACCACGGCACCGGGCTCACCCCGCTGGAATGGGCGGAACGCGGTCCGCACCCGGAGACGGCCGAACTGCTGCGCGCGGCGGCAGCGCGGGGGACGGCCCCCACGGAGCGGTGAACGCGGACGCGCCGGTACGGTGCCGCCGGGGCACCGTACCGGCGCGTGACCGGGTCCGTGGTCAGGCGACCGGGCGGCCGCGTCCCCGTCCACGGGTGAGGCTGTAGCCGGCGATGCCCGCGAGCGCGCCGAGCACGCCGCCGGCCGCGGTCCAGATCCAGCGGTCGGACCACCAGCCGCCGCCCCAGCCGTCCTCGGGCTGGGCCAGACCGGCCGGCACCGGGGAGGCGCTGGGGTCGGCCTCGTCGTCCGCGGCCTCGTCGGACTCCTCCGTGGCGGACACGGACGGCACGGCGTTGGGGTCGAGGGTGGCCCCGGCCTTGGCGACGGGGGTGAGCGGGGCGGCGAGTTCGCCGTCGACGGCCTTGGAGCCGCCCGCGTCCGTCGAGGTGGTGCCGACCTGTGCCTGGACCGGCAGGCCGAGGTCCTGGTCCGGGAGCCGCAGCACGGTCAGGCGGATGTAGTACGCGCCCGGCAGCGGGTCGTCGGCCCACGCCTCGGACCACGCGCGGACGGTGCGCAGCCGGCAGCTCAGCTCCAGCTGGGTGTCCTGCGCGGACGCCGTCCTGGTGGGCTTGCCCGAGGTGCACGCCTGACGGCGGCGCAGACCGTCGTAGACGTCGAGCTGCCAGGTCTGGCCGCCGTGCCGGGACGCGGACTCCGGCAGGGTGACGGTCGCGGAGACCGTGGGCACCTCGCCCGCGGCGGCGGGGAAGACCCAGTAGAGGTAGTCACCGGTGGAGGCGCTGGACGGGGCGGTCCGCACCCCCGGCCGGAGGTTGCCCGCGGTGCGGAACCCGGTACCGGGCTGGACGGTCTCCTCGGTGGCCCCGGTGCCGCTCGGGGACGGGCTGGGTGTGGCGTCGTCAGCGGCAGCGGTGCCCGTCCCGGCGGCGAACAGGGCCGCGCCGGCGAGCAGTACGGCGGCCGCCCGGCGCGCCGTTCGGATGGTACGCATCAGTTGGTCCTCCAGACGGCGACGCGCCAGCGCGAGATCCAGCCCCACAGCACACCGGCGACCAGGCCGGTGACGACCAGCAGGGCCAGCAGCCACCAGCCGCGGCCCAGGCCGAAGGAGGCGACGTCGGACGGCTCGTCGGGCGAGGAGACCAGGTCGACGCTGAGTTCGAGCGGCAGGCCCGGGGTGCGCTTCACGGCGTCGGGGGCGGAGAAGGAGTTGCTGACCTCGATGCACACGGTGCGGGCGGTCGCGGCGGCGTCGTCGTCGGCTTCCGGCCAGGCGTAGCGCAGTCCGGAGGAGATGACGTCGGTGCGTCCGCTGCTCGCGTCGGAGCCGCGGACGAGTTCCCGGCCCCCGGTGGTGACGGCCCGTACGAGGACGCCGTAGTCGCGGTTGACGGCGCGGTCGGCGCCGACGCTGACGGAGGCGCGCAGTTCCTGGCCGTCGGTGACGCTCACCCGGTACCAGCGGTGCTCGGTGAACTCCTCGCGGTCGCTGTAGACGCCGGCCCCGAGCAGCGGGGCGTCGGCGCAACGGTCGGCGCCCTGGGTGACGGTGGGGGTGACGACCACGTTGTCGGCCGAGCGGTCGACGAGTTGCTTGATGCGGTCGGAGAGCTGGTCGGCGTGGTCGACGGCGGTGTAGGTGCCGCCGGTGGCCTCGGCGATGCAGCTGAGCTGCTCGCGGATCTTGGTGTTGGGCACCAGGCCGAGGGTGTCGACGACCAGGTGGGTGCCCTCGGCGGCGAGCTGGCGCGCGACCTCGCACGGGTCGAGCGGCTGGCAGGTGTCCTCGCCGTCGGTGATGAGCACGATGCGGCGGGTGCCTTCGCCGCCCGCGAGGTCCTTGCCGGCGGCCAGGAGGGCGGGCCCGATCGGCGTCCATCCGGTGGGGGCGAGGGTGGCGACCGCGGTCTTGGCCTCGGTGCGGTCGACGGAGCCGACCGGGTAGAGGGCCTCGGTGTCGCGGCAGCCGACCTTCTTGTCCTTGCCGGGGTAGTTGGCGCCGAGGGTGCGTATGCCGAGCCGCACCTCGTCCGGCACCGCGTCGATGACCTCGTTGAACGCCTGCTTGGCCGCCGACATGCGGGACCTGCCGTCGATGTCGTCGGCCCGCATCGAGCCGCTGACGTCGAGCACGAGCTCGACCTTGGGGGGCTCGTGGGCGGTCTCGGGCCCGTCGTCCGCGGCGGCCGGCGCCGCGGCCGGGAAGAGCGCGGTGGCGAGGGTGGCCGCGAGGCCGCACAGCCCCACCGCCAGCCGTTTGCTTATGATCATTGGCGGATCCTATGGAAGATCCTCCTCCGCCCCCAACTCGGCCCGGACCGCGCCGCTCCGGCCTTCTCGGGAGCGGACCGCGCCCCGGCCCCGGCACACGGCGCTGACCAGCGGCGGCCCGCGGTCACCTCTCTCGTACGGCTCGACGCACCGTACTGACGGTCCGTCAATTCCGATCACCGCCCCTCCGGCCGCCGCACCCGCGGTAGCCTGCCGGCCGCCCGCGACATCCATAGTGTCCCATTGACGATAAGGGGGTCCTCGTGCGAGGCTGACGCGGCATCACGCCGGGATTCCCTTTCGACCCCCGGGACCGCCGCGTCCGGCCAGGACGGCGTTCGCCCCGGCACCCGCCCTCCGGCCCGTCCCGCACGTGCCGCCGCGCCACCAGGAGGACACCCGTGGCCCACGCCCCCGTACCCCGTCCGCACCTCGACGCGCGGGCCACCGACCGGGCCGCCGGGGTGTTGCTCGGTGCGGCCGTGGGTGACGCGCTGGGTGTGCCGTACGAGTTCAAGGCGACGCTGCGCGAGGACCAGCAGCCGCGGATGATCGGCGGCGGCCTGGGACCGTACGAGCCGGGCGAGTACTCGGACGACACCCAGATGCAGGTCTGCGTCGCCGAGGTGGCGGCGACCGGAGCGGACCTGCGCGAGCAGGCGGCCCTCGACGCGGTCGCCATCAACTTCCAGGAGTGGCTGGGCGAGGGCGCCAGCGACGTCGGCAACCAGACCAGCCTGGTCCTGAGCACCGCCGCCCGCGCACCCGGGTCGGCGGGCACGGCGCTGCGGGAGGCCGCCCGCGAGTACACCGCCGCCCACGCGCGCAGCGCGGGGAACGGCTCGTTGATGCGGACCGGGATCGTGGCCCTCGCGCACCTGGGCGACGCCTCCGCGATGGCCGAGGCCGCCGTCGCCGTCAGCGCGCTCACCCACCCCGACCCCGACTGCGCCGACGCCTGCGTGCTGTGGTGCTCCGGCATCCGCACCGCGGTGCTGCACGGCACCTTCGACGGCGTGCGCGACGGCCTGGCCCTGCTCCCGCCCGAACGCCGGCAGACGTGGGCGGAGCGGCTGGACGAGGCGGAGGCCCACCCGCCGCACCACTTCGCCAACAACGGCTGGGTCGTCCACGCGCTCCAGGCCGCCTGGTCGGCCGTCACCCGCACCGCCGTCCCCGAACTGCGGCCCGCCGAAGGCGCCTTCCCCGCCGGGCACCTGCGCCTCGCCCTGGAGGCGGCGGTACGCGCCGGAACGGACACCGACACCGTCGCGGCGATCGCGGGCGCCCTGCTCGGCGCGCGCTGGGGCTGCTCCGGCATCCCGCTGGAGTGGCAGCAGGCCGTCAACGGCTGGCCGGGCCTCACGGGTGCCGACCTGGTCCGGCTGGCCGTCCTCACCGCCCGGGGCGGGAACGACGACGACGCCGGCTGGCCGTCGGCGCCGCGCTTGCCGACCGGCGGTCACTCCGGCTTCGCCGTACCCCACCCGCACGACGACGGGGTGATCCTGGGCAACCTCGCCCTGGCCCAGGGCACCGGACCGGTCGACGTCGACGCCGTGGTCTCGCTCTGCCGCGTCGGTACGGACCCGCTCCTGCCCGGCACACCCGGCGTCGAACAGGTCCGCGTCTGGCTGGTCGACAGCGAGGGGGCGAACGCCAACCTCCACCACGTCGTGGACCAGGCCGCCCGCCAGGTGCTGCGGCTGCGCCGGGAGGGCAAGCGGGTCCTGCTCCACTGCCATGCCGGGCAGAGCCGCACCCCGGCCGTGGCCGCCGTCTACAGCCACCTGGCCGAGGGCACCGACGCGCGGAGCACGCTGCGGGACCTGCACCGGGTGCTGACCGGTGGCCGGGACCTCCACGCGCACCCCGAACTCCGCTCCGCGGTCCACGATCTGGCCACCCCGGGGCGGGATCGCCGGCCCGACGCGTGAGCGGCGCCCGGCGGCGGGACGGCTCGGCATGGCGCGTTCTGTACTTTGCAAAGCGTCGCGAACATGCTGTGCGGCGGCCTGACGTCATGACAAACTACGCGGAGATCAGCGGTGTTGGAGGAGATTGACCGTGACTGAAGCGCGGGCGGCAAGCGCTCCCACCGTGCTGCGGGTGGTACTCGGCAGACGCCTGCAGGACCTCCGTGAGAGGGCCGGGCTCTCCTACGAGCAGGCGGCCCGCGCCCTGGACGTCACCCACGCCACGGTGCGCCGCATCGAGAAGGCCGAGGTGGGCCTGCGGATCCCGTACGTGGAGAAGCTGCTCCTCACCTACGGCGTCACCGAGCCCGCCGAGATCGCCAACTTCCTGGAGCTGGCCCGTGAGGCCAACCGCCCCGGCTGGTGGCACCGCTTCCGCGACGTGCTCCCGGAGTGGTTCAGCGCCTTCGTCAGCCTGGAGGGCTCCGCCGAGCTGATCCGCGCCTACGAGCCGCACTACGTGCCCGGGCTGCTGCAGACGCCGCAATACGCGGAGGCCGTGCTGCGCGCGGGCCGGCCGCACGCGACGCGGGAGGAGATCGAGCGCGGCGTCGCGCTGCGCATGGAGCGGCAGCGGCTGCTCTCCCGCGACAACCCGCCGCTGCTGTGGGTCGTGATGGACGAGACGGTGCTGCGCCGCCCCATCGGCGGGCCCGAGGTGATGCGCGCGCAGATCGACCGGCTGATCGAGGCGTGCGGGATGCCCCAGGTGCGGCTGCAGTTGATGCCCTTCGCCTCGGGGCCGCACCCCGCGATGTACGGGCCGTTCCACATCTTCCGCTTCCCGCTGCCCGAGCTGCCGGACATCGCCTACGCGGAGAGCCTGATCGGCGCCGTCTACCTCGACGAGCGCGAGGACGTCTCGCAGTTCCGCGAGGCCCTGGACCGGATGAGCGCCCAGGCGCTGCCCGCCGGGCCCACCCGGGAGTTCCTGGAGGAGGCGCGGGCCCGGCTGTGAGGTGCCGGGCCCCGCTCTGCGGCCGTCCCGTCAGCGGGGCATCGCGGCCAGCTTCGCCGCGAGGCCCTCCACACGGTCCCGCCAGACGTCCAGCGCCAGGGCGGCCGGCACGTCGGGGACCCCGGTCTGGGTGAGGACCAGCCGCGCGCCGTGCCCCGTGCCCCGGCTCAGCTCCCAGCGCACGGTGCCCTCGTGGCGGCCGTGCAGGCTCCACGGATAGGCGAGCGCCTCCCGCGGGCGCAGCTCGCTCACCGGCCCGGCGGCGAAGTCGCCCACGACGAACCCGCGCGGCACCGGTCCGCCGACCTCGGGCGCGGTCACCCCGCCGAGCAGGGTCTTCCACACGGTCGCCACGGGCTGGGTCAGCTGCCGCTCGAAGCGGACCAGCCAGCCGACGGGCAGTTCCTCCGCGCTGCCCCGGTCGAGGCCGAACTCCTTGACGTACCGCTCGTGGGCCGCCTTCATGTCGCCCGGCGCGGGCACGGGCTCGCCGGCCAGCTCGGGGTCGATGCCGGCGATGCAGGCGTCCCAGCCGGCGGCGAAGCTGGCGGCGCCGGGGCGGTCGCCGAAGGTGTGGGTCAGGATCAGCACGGAGCCCAGGGACTCCGGCACCACCTCCCAGCGCAGCAGGTCCTCGTCCCAGGTGTAGGCGACGACGTGCGGCGGGTCCCACTCGGTGACCTCGCCCTCCATCGTCTCCCCCTCGCCGTGCCGGAACGGGAAGCGCACCTTGCCGCCCACCCGCGGCTCCATCTCCACGTCGGAGGGGAACCACTTCGACAGGTGCCCGGGCTCGGTCAGGGCCCGCCACACCTTCTCCGGCGGGTGGGCGAGCCGCCGCTCCATCCGCAGCGCGGTGCGGCCGTCCGCGGTGGTCAGCGTCTCGCCGCTGTCCGTGGTCATGGCTCCTCCATCTCGTCGGGCATGGTGTCCAGGTGCCGCTCCAGCGCGTCCAGTCCGGCGCCCCACAGCCTGCGGTACGGCGCGAGCCAGGCGTCGACCTCCCGCAGCGGCTCGGGGCGCAGCTCGTACCAGCGGCGCTGCGCCTCGGCGCGGACCCGGACCAGGCCCGCCTCGCGGAGCACCCGCAGGTGCTTGGACGTACCGGGCTGGCTGAGGCCGAGCTGCTCGGTGAGCTCGCCGACGAGACGGGGGCGCTCCAGGAGCAGGTCGAGGATCCGCCGCCGCGTCGGCTCGGCCAGCACGTCGAAGGGTATGGACACGGTTCCAACATACTCCAGGGGATATATACCCGCAACGGCATGTACGCGCGAACGGGCGCCGGCCGGTCGCCCTCGCGCCCTGGTGCGCGCCCCCGACGGTGGGTCAGAATGTCCGCCGTGACGATCACCACCGCAGAGGCGGACAAGGTCCTGGCCGACAACTTCGCGCCCTGGGTGCGGGATCTGGGGCTCTTCGTCGAGGAGACCGGGGAACGGCACGCGGTGCTGCGGCTGCCGTGGTCGGACCGGCTGGCCCGGGAGGGCGGCGCGCTCTCGGGCCAGGCCCTGATGGCCGCCGCCGACACGGCGACGGTGATCGCGGTGTCCGCGGCCCGCGGCGGCTACGGCCCGATGACGACCGTCCAGCAGTCCACCACCTTCCAGCGGGCGGTCATGGGCACCGACGTCCTGGTCACGGCGCGGGTCACCAAGCTCGGCCGGAGGCTGGCGTTCATCGACGTCGAGCTCACCCCGGAAGGCGCCGACGAGCCCGCGGCGCACGCGACCACGGTCTACGCCTTCCCCGGCTGAGCCGCGGGGGAAGACGGCGAACGCGGGGAACCCGGGGCGGCCGGGCGACCGCGTCCCGCCCGTAAGGCCCCCCTTCCCTCCGGCTTTTCACCGTATCGTGTCGGATTCCCGTCACCTGCGGCGTGGTGGTGCGACAACCCCGCCATCCCGGGAAACCATTGACCTCTCGTCAGGTAATCGGTTTTTTCGGGCTGGAGCGACGTGACTCGACGACCCCGCCGGGTGCGCCTGGCGATCTCGGCGGCGCTGGCGTGGAGCGCCCTGCTCGGCGGCACGAGCGGCGCCGCCGCCGCGGTCGCCGGCGACGGACTGCGCTACGGCGCGACCACCCTGCTCGCGCCGGGCGTGGACTACCGCACCTTCACCTACCGGGGAGCCCACGGCACGGCCCGCGGGCACCTGCTGACGGTGGACCTGCGCGATCCTGGCGTCACCGTGGACCTGCTGCACCCCGGCGTCGTCGCCGGCCGCGGCTCGGTCTCGGGGCTCGCGAACGCCGCGGGCGCGGTGGGCGGCATCAACGCCGACTTCTTCAACATGAGCGAGACCCAGCACCCCGGTGTGCCCGCGACCAGCGCGCCGGTCGGCCCGGCGATCGCCGCCGGACGGGTCCTGAAGTCGGCGGTGCCCCCGGCCCAGCGCTTCGGGCCGAAGCTGCCGCCCGGCACCTCGACCGAGGACGTGCTCGGGGTCGGCACCGACGGCGTCGCCCGGCTCGACCGGCTCCGGCTGGCCGGCACGGTCGCCTTCGACGGGGGCGCGGTGCCGCTCGGCGGCCTGAACCAGTACGCGCTCCCGGTCGGCGGCGTGGGCGCGTACACCTCGGACTGGGGCAGCGCCTCCCGGCTCCGCGCCGCCTGCGGCGACGACACCAGGCGCGGGGCACCCTGCAGCGACGACACCTACGAGGTCACCGTCAGCCAGGGCGAGGTCGTGGACGCCGCCGAGTACCCGGGCGAGGGCGAGATCCCGCCCGACGCGGTGGTCCTCGTCGGCCGGGAGGCGGGCGCGGAGGCGCTGCGCCTGCTGGAGCCCGGCGACGCGGTCGACGTGCGGCAGCGGCTGGTGGCCTCCGTGTACGGCGGCGGGTACCGCTTCGCCGTCGGGGGCTACCCGATCCTGGGCGACGGCGTGCCGCTGACCGGCCTGGAGAACGGCGTCGCGGCGACCCGCACGGCGGCCGGCTACGGCGAGGGCGGGCACGTGATGTACCTGCTGGCGCTGGACGGCAAGGCGGAGTCCGGCACCGGGCTCACGGTCCGCGAACTCGCCTCCCTGATGTCCGGCATCGGCGCGCAGGCCGCGGTCAACCTCGACGGCGGCGGCTCCTCCACCCTCGTCACCCGCGCCCCGGGCGCACCCCGCGTCAAGGTCCGCAACCACCCGGCGGGCGGCACCGAACGGCTCGTCGCCAACGGCATCGGCGTCTTCACCACCGGCTGAGGCCCTTCCGCGCCCGCCCCGGCCTCCGCCCGGGACGGCGCGGAAAGCGGATGCGCACGGCACGGCCGCTTCCGTAGCGTGACCGCATGACCGGTGACCGCGTGACCGACGTTCCGCACATCCTGCACCTCACGGAGCGCTCCCTGTGGGAGGCGGCCCTCGCCTCGGGCAGCTACGAGATCTCGACCCGCGGCCGCACCCTGCGGCAGGAGGGGTTCGTCCACTTCTCGACCCGCGACCAGCTCCCCCGCGTCGCCGCCTTCCTGTACGGCGGCTACGAGGGCCCCGACGAACTCGTGGTGCTGGTCGTCGACCCCGCCCGGCTCGACGTCCCGCTGAGGTACGAGGCCATGCCGCCGCACGGGGAGGAGTTCCCGCACGTGTACGGGCCCGTTCCGGTCGGCGCCGTGGTGGACGTCGAGCCCTGGGGGTGATCCGCGGCCGCGACCCCCGGGTCCGGCGCGCCCGGCCTGCTTCCGCTGCCGGGCCTCAGCCGCCGAGGCCCGGCGCGCCCCAGACGGGGAACCAGCGGGAGAGGTCCTCCTCGAGACGCAGGTCGTCGCCTAGCAGGGCCTTGACCTGGAGTTCCAGGGGGTTGTCGCGCTTCTCCCCGGGAAGCGGGGCGAAGGGGTAGAACGAGCCCCGTTTGTAGAGGTAGACCAGCGCCAGGGAGCGTCCCTCGTCGTCGCGGAAGGCGGCCAGGGAGCAGAGCAGCTGGGGGCCGAAGCCGTGGCCCTCCAGGGCCGAGTTGACCGCGTGGAGGTCGCCGACCAGGGCCGGCAGGTCCTCGGCCGGGCGCCGGACGACCAGCCAGGTGTATCCGTACGCGTCACGCACCGACTCCACCGGGACGGCGCCCTGGCCCTCGTCCATGTCGAGGAGCGCCCGTACGTCCTGCTGGACCTCGGCGAAGGCGCCGCCCTCCACGGCGGCGAAGCACACCGACCCCACGCCGGTGGGCCGGAAGCCGGCCGCGGCCTCGAGGGTCACGGCCGCCGAGGGGAGCCCGAAGAGCCGGTCCAGGTCGGGCCTGACGGGCTTGCTGCGGCCGAGCAGCGCGTCCAGGATCCCCATCAGCGCCGCCCCAGCTCGACGGAGATCCGGCCGAGCTGCTGCAGCCGCTGCTCCAGGGTGGGGTGCGTGGACAGCAGCTGGGCCAGGCTCTGGCCGCCGGCGAAGGCGGGGACGAAGTAGAAGGCGTTGAAGGGCTCGGCCTTGCGCAGGTCCTCGGTGGGGATGCGGGCCATCTGGCCGGAGACCTTGGTGAGCGCCGAGGCCAGGACGGAGGGCCGCCCGGTGAGCAGCGCGGCGGAGCGGTCGGCGGACAGCTCGCGGTAGCGGGACAGCATCCGGGTCAGCAGGAAGCTGACGCAGTAGACGAGCGCGCTGACCAGCGGGATGAGGATGACCACGAGCGCCGTACCGGGATCGCGGCTGCTGCGGCCGAGGCCGCCCCACAGGCCGACGCGGGTGACCACTCCGGCCAGGACGCCCAGGAAGGAGGCGATCGTCATGACCGCCACGTCCCGGTGGGCGACGTGGGAGAGTTCGTGGGCGATGACGCCTTCCAGCTCCTCGGGCTCCAGCCGGCGCAGCAGCCCGGTCGTGGCGCACACCAGGGCCGCCTTCTCGTTGCGTCCGGTGGCGAAGGCGTTGGGGACGTCGCTGTCGGCGATCGCGACGCGGGGTTTGGGCATGTCGGCCAGGGCGCAGATGCGGTCGACGACACCGTGCAGTTCCGGGGCCTGCTCGGGCGTGACCTCGCGGGCGCCCATGCTGAAGGCGGCGATCCGGTCGCTGAACCAGAACTGGGCGACGAACAGCCCGCCCGCGACGATCAGGATCAGCGGCCACGCGCCGCGCAGCAGCGCCAGCAGGACGCCCACGAACACGACGTAGAGCAGCCCGATCATGAACATGGTGACCACCATGCGGGTGGTCAGCCCCCGGTCGGGGGCGAAGCGGGTCCTGTCCATGGCCCCTCCCGTTCCTTCGGGCCGCCGGCCGCGGCTTCGTGCTCCGCTGTCGATTGTGCCTCCGCGCGGACGC
This sequence comes from Streptomyces sp. NPDC111520, assembly GCF_055635295.1. Lineage (NCBI taxonomy): Bacteria > Bacillati > Actinomycetota > Actinomycetes > Kitasatosporales > Streptomycetaceae > Streptomyces > Streptomyces sp. NPDC111520. The sequence continues at coordinate 408,021 of NZ_JBVKBW010000007.1, forward strand.
GAACGGCGGGGGCGGAAGCGCGGCCGGCCCGTGGTGCTCAGCCTGCCGGGTCGAGGGTGAGCTTGCCGTAAGTGCGCCGGGCCCGCAGGTCCTCGTGGGCCCGGGTGACCTCGGACAGCGGGTACCTGCCGCCCTCCTGCGGCTTCAGCCGGCCGTCGGCGGTCATGGCCAGCAGCTCGGCCATCGGCTCGCGGTACATGCCGGGGCGTCCGAGGCAGTGCATCAGCCAGAAGCCGACGACGGCCCGGGAGCGGCCCATCAGCTGCGCCGCCTGGACCGGGGTCGGGGGTACGCGGGAGGCGAGTCCGTACGTCACCAGGCGGCCGAAGGGGGCGAGCGCGGCCAGCGAGGCGTCGAAGACCGGGCCGCCGGTCATCTCCAGCACGATGTCGACCTTCTTGCCGCCGTTGGCCTCGACGAGCCGCTCCTTCAGCCCCGCCGCGTCCGTGGAGTCCGCCTCGATCGCGACGTCCGCGCCGAGCTCCAGCGCCAGGTCACGCTTCTCCTTGGACGACGCGGTGGCGATGACCCGTCCCGCGCCGAACTCCTTGGCGAGCTGTACGGCGAGCGAGCCGGTGCCGCCCGCGGCCGCGTGCACGACCACCGACTCGCCCTCGGCCATGCGCGCGGAGGTACGCAGCAGGTGCCACGCGGTGAGGCCCTGGACGACCAGGGCGAGCGCCTGGCCGTCGGTGACGCCGTCGGGCACGTCGTGGGCGAGGTACTCCTCGACGACGGCCCGCTCGGCGTAGCCGCCGTTGTCGGTGAGGGCCACGACGCGGCGGCCGCCGACGGTGCGGCCGACCACCTCGGCGCCGGGCACGAGGGGCAGGGTGGCCTTGGAGAGGTAGGAGTTCTCCACCAGGTGCGTGTCGGCGTAGTTGACGCCCGACGAGGAGACCTCCACGAGCAGCTGTCCCGGCCCCGGCACGGGTTCGGGCAGCTCCACCTGCCGCAGTACCTCCGGCCCGCCGAACTCGGTGATCTGGATCGCGCGCACCGCGACTCCCTCCGCGTACGTACCTGTGTCGTCCGGCGCCACGATATCCCGTAACACCGACCAGTCGGTATGTGACCTCCCCGAAGCGCCGGAAGGGCAGGGTGCGCACCGGGCACCCGGGCACCGCACACCGTCCCACGCCGTCATGCGTCCCTCGCCCGGGGCACCACCGCCAGGAGACGGCACCCGTACGGTGTCGGTGATCCTCCCGCCGGGCGCGTCCGGTCCCGCCCCGTACCACGGGACGGCCGGACGCGCCGACGGATGAGCGGTACGGGTCGCCGCACCGTATGGTCGTGCGTAGGTACGGCCGGGGCAGCGCCGGGGAGCGCCTCACGGCAGCGCGGGCGACCGCGGCGACCGGAAGGGCACGAACGCATGTGGCGGCGCCTCCCAGTGCGTCAGATCGTCGGTGTGGCACCGCTGTTGCTGGTGGCCCTGATCGTCCTGCGGCAGTGGCCGACGGTGGACGCCGGCACCGACCGGCTGGGTTCCGCCGACGCCGAGTGGCTGCTGGCGGCCGGGGCCGCGACGCTGCTCGCCTGGGTGTGCTCGGCGGCCGCGCAGCAGGGCGCGGTGCTGGAGCAACTGCCGGCGGGGCGCCTGCTGGCCACCCAGTTCGCCGCCTCGGCGGCCAACCACATCCTCCCGGCGGGCGTCGGCGGCAACGCCGTCAACCTGCGCTTCCTGCTGCGCTGCGGTCTGTCCCCCAGCCGTTCCGCGGCCGCGCTGACCGTGCGGGCGCTGGCGGCCTGTGTGGTGCGGGTCGGACTGCTGGCCGTCCTGCTCGCGGCCTTCCCGCACGCCCTGGACATGCGCAGGGTCGTACCCGGGCGGCCCGGGCTCACCCTGGCGCTGGCGGCCGGCGCGGCGCTCTGCCTGGTCCTGGCCGTCCTGCTCTCGGTGCGCCACGTCCGGCGCACGGTCCGCTCGTTCCTCGGCACCGTCGCCACCGACGTCCGCGCGGTGCACGGCCGTTCGGCGCGGGTGGCGGCGCTGTGGGCCGGCTCCTTCGCCTTCCCGGTGATGCACGCCGCGGTGCTGGTCGCCGTCGTGCGCTCGCTGCACGCGCCGGTGCCGGCCGCGCACGTGGCCGTGGCGTACCTGGCGGGCAGCGCGGCGGCGGCGCTGCTGCCGACCCCGGGCGGGCTCGGCTCGCTGGACGTGGCGCTGGTCCTGGCACTGGTCACCGCGGGCGCCACCGGGGTGGCGGCGACCTCCGCGGTGCTGGCGTACCGCATCGTCACCGTATGGTTGCCTCTGCTCCCTGGTGTGCTGGTGCTGGCCGCGCTGGTCCGCCGGCGGGTGCTGTGAACCGTCCGGAAAGGGAAGTCCCGTGCGTGTCCTGACCGGTCTCCTCGGCGCGCTGGTCGTCGCCGGGACCTTCTCCTCGGTGCTCCGCACACTGGTGATCCCACGGCCGACCCGGTCGAGCTTCACGCGCCTGGTGCACGCGGCGGTCCACCTGCCCTTCCAGTTCGTCGCCGACCGCTGCCGCACGCCCGAGGCCAAGGACCGCGTCCTCGCCCCGGTGGCCGCGGTGTCCATCCTCGCCAACCTGATCGGCTGGCTGGTCGCGTTCTGGGCGGGCTACGCCATGCTGCAGTCCGCGGTCAGCGACCTGGAGCCGGTCGACGCGCTGCGGGAGGCCGGTTCCTCGCTGTTCACCCTGGGCTTCGCCAGCAGCCACCACGTCGACCTCACGGTCATCGACTTCGTCGCCGCGGCGACCGGCCCGATCACCATCGGCCTGCAGATCGGCTACCTCCCGACCCTGTACGCCGCCTACTCCCGCCGCGAGGCGGAGGTGACCCTGCTGCAGGCCCGGGCGGGCAACCCGCCGTGGGGGCCGGAGATCCTCGCCCGGTACGCCCAGATCGGTCTCACGGACAGCCTCACCGAGCTGTTCCGCAACTGGGAGCGGTGGTCGGCCGAGGTGAGCGAGAGCCACACCAGCTACACGGTGCTCAGCCGGTTCCGCTCCCCGCAGCCCGACCGCAGCTGGCTGATCGCGCTGCTCGCCGTCATGGACGCCGCCGCCATGCAGCTCGCCCTCAACCCCGGCCGCCCGCAGGCCGAGGCCCGGCTGGCCCTGCGGGCGGGCTTCGTCTGCCTGCGCGACATCGCCGGGATCTGGCGGATCCCGTACGACACCGACCCCTCGCCGGACGCGACCATCCGGCTGCCGTACGAGGAGTTCGCCGCCGCCGTCGCCCACGCGGCGGCCAACGGCTACCCGCTGGAGCGCACCCCCGAGGAGGCGTGGCCGCACTTCCGCGGCTGGCGGGTCAACTACGAGGACCTCGCCTACCGGTTCGCCTACCTCTTCGACGCGGTCCCGGCCCCCTGGTCGGGCCCCCGCCGCACCCAAGAGGAGACGCTGACGCCCGTCACGCCGGTCGACCGCAAGCCGGCTGCCGGGGGTTAGGGCCCCGCCTTGCCGCCGCGGCGCACCGCGCGGCGGCAAGGCCCGTCCTCGTCGCGCCAGGCCCGGTCCCCGGCCTGCACGGCGGGGGCGTTACGGTGGTCCGCATGATCAGCGACCCCGGGCAGACGGCCGTCACCCGCCCCGCGCGACCCGCGGACCTGCCGCATCTGCTGCGGTGGGAACGCGACTACATGCGCACCGTCGAACCGGCCGCCGAGGCGGCCTGGACGGCGGCGATCGACCGCAACCTGGCCTTGTGGGTGGACTGCCTGGACCGCACCCTGCTCCTGGAGGCCGACGGGGAACCGTGCGGCTCGATGATGTGGATGCCGGAGGCCGACGGCAAGGCCCTGCTGGTCGGCCTGCACGTGGTACCCGCCCTGCGGCGCCGCGGCTTCGGCCGCCTCCTGCTCGACGCGTTCGCCGCGCAGGCCCGGGCGGCCGGCCACGGGACTCTGACGCTCGGCGTCCACCGCGCCAATCCTGCCCTCCCCCTCTACGAGGGCGCCGGCTACCGGCGCACGGGCGAGGAGGGCGACTACGTCCTGATGGAACGGCCCGCGACGCCCTGACGGGTCGCTCGGCGGTCCGCCACGTCAGGCCGTCGGCACCGGCTGGGGCGGGACCGGGCCGACGTAGCGCGCGGCCGGGCGGATGATCTTGCTGTCCGCGGCCTGCTCCAGGACGTTGGCGCACCAGCCGACGACGCGGGCGCAGGCGAAGGTGGGGGTGAACATCTCGCGCGGCAGGCCGCACAGCTCCATGACGACGCCGGCGTAGAACTCGACGTTGGTGTGGAGTTCGCGGCCCGGCTTCAGTTCCGCGAGTATCGCCTCGACCCGCGCCTCGACCTGGACGGCGAGGTCGACGAGCGGGCCGCCGAAGGAGCGGGCGATCCCCTTGAGCATCCGGGACCGGGGGTCCTCGGTGCGGTAGACGGGGTGGCCGAACCCCATGATCCGGTCGCCGGCCAGGACGCGCTCACGGATCCACGGGTCGATGCGGTCCGGGGTGCCGATGGCGTCCAGGGTGTCCAGCGCGCGGCTCGGGGCGCCACCGTGGAGCGGGCCGGACAGCGCGCCGACCGCGCCGGTGAGGCAGGCCGCGAGGTCGGCACCGGTCGAGGCGATGACGCGGGCGGTGAACGTGGACGCGTTGAAGCCGTGGTCCACGGTGGAGATCAGGTAGCGCTCGACGGCCCGGGCGTGCGCCGGGTCGGGCTCGTGGCCGGTGAGCATGTGCAGGTAGTTCGCCGCGTACGGCAGGTCGTCGCGCGGTTCGACCGGCTCCAGGCCCTGGCCGAGCCGGTACAGGGCGGTGAGCAGGGTGGGCACGGCGGCGGTCGCGGCGAGGGCGTCCGAAAGCCGCTGCTCGGGGCCCTCGTCGTACAGCGGGCGGAAGCCGCCGGCTGCCCCCAGCAGGGAGAGCGCCGAGCGCAGTCCGGCCAGGGGGCCGCCGTGCGCGCCGGCGCGGGCGACGGCCGGCAGCGCGTCGCGGACCGCCCCGGGCAGCCGGCGCAGCGGGGCGACGCGCCGGGCGAACGCGGCCCGCCCGGCGGCGTCGGGCAGCGTGCCGAGCAGCATCAGGTGCCAGACGTCCTCGAAGGTGCGGCTCTGCGCGAGGTCCACGGCCGAGTACTGGCGGTAGTGGTAGAAGCCCTCGGCGCCTCGGACGTCGCCGAGCGCGGTCTCGGTGACGACGACTCCCTTCAGGCCGCGGGGTACGTCGGGGGTGACGGGGGTGGCGGTCACGGTGGTCCTCCGGTCCTGCTGCGTGCGACTCGACATTGACCAGACCCTCCATCATTGATTCAATCCTCGTCAATATTGATCGAATCAATATGTGATGGGATGGAGTCATGACGACGGAGGAACGGCTGAGCACGCGCGAGGCGGCCGAGCGGCTCGGGGTCAAACCGGAGACGGTGTACGCCTACGTCAGCCGCGGCCTGCTGGGCAGCACGCGCGCCCCCGGCGGCCGGGGCAGCACCTTCGACCCCGGCGAGGTCGACGCCCTGGCGCGCCGGAACCGGCGCGCGGCTCAGCAGTCCCCCGCCGACGACGGCACCGGCGCGGTGCGCACCGCCGTCACCCTCATCGACGGGGACCGCTACTACTTCCGCGGGGTCGACGCGACGGCCCTGGCGGAGCGGTACGCCTACGAGGAGGTCGCCGAGTGGCTGTGGACCGGCGTCCTGCGCCGCGGAGTGCGCTTCACCGCGCCGCCGGAGGCCTTGGCCGCCGCCCGGCGGGCGGTCGCGGCGCTGCCCGGGCACAGCGGGCCGATGGACCGGCTGCGGGCCACCGCCGTCGCGGCCGCCGTGGCGGACCCGCTGCGCTTCGACCTCTCCCCCGAGGCCGTGCTCGGCGCCGCCCGCGGCCTCGTCCCCACGCTGGTGGGCGCCCTCCCGGCGGCCGGGACCGCGCACCGGGGTGAGGACGGGCTCGCCCGGGAACTGTGGTCCCGGCTGACCGACCGGGCGGCCGACGAGGCGTCACTACGGGTGCTGGACGCGGCACTCGTGCTGCTCGTCGACCACGACCTGGCCGCCTCGACCCTCGCGGTGCGCATCGCCGCCTCGGCACGCGCCCACCCGTACGCCGTGGTCTCGGCCGGCCTCGGGGCCCTCGACGGCCCGCTGCACGGCGCCGCCAGCGGCCTCGCCCACCGCATGCTGGCCGAGGTCCTCGACCGCGGCGGCGCGGCGCCCGTCGTCGCCGGCCACCTGCGCGAGGGCCGCCCCGTCCCGGGTCTGGGCCACCGCCTCTACCGGGCCGAGGACCCCCGCGCGGTCGTGCTCCTGCGGCTGCTCGAGGACGTCCCGTACGCGGCCCGGGCACTTGCCGCCGCCCACGAGGTGGCCGCCACGACGGCCCGTCACGCCCCGGCCCACCCCAACGTCGACCTCGCCCTGGCCGTGCTCTCCGTCTCCGCGGGCATGGTCCCGGAGGCGGGCGAGACGGTCTTCTCCGTCGCCCGGACGGCCGGCTGGATCGCCCACGCCCTGGAGGAGTACGAGGAACCCCCGCTCCGCATGCGCCCGAACGGCCACTACGTGGGACCGCGTCCCCCACAGCCGGTGCCGTAGCCGTTCCGGCCGGGCGGGTGCGACTCGGGGCGGCGCCGGTTCTTCGGCTGTCCCGCCGTCTCGCGCCCTGCGGGCGCACAGCGCCGGCTGCGGACGGGGAGGGTGGGGGGCCTGCCTTGTGTGCGGTGTGCGGGTGGGTGGGCGGCGCGGGTTCAGGCGCCGGAGCGGAGTGGGTTGTTCGTCTGGCTCGGGTCTCGTTGCCGTCCGCGGGTGCAGACGGCCGGTGACCACGCCAGCTGTCCGTGGGTGGCGCGCCCGCCGTAACCGGCGTCTGCGGGTGCTACCCCGACCCGACATCGGGCTCTGTTCCGCCGGATATACCGTCGAGACAGAGCCCGATCTCCCGCCGACCGCCCAGGCAGCACCCCGAACCACCCGCAGACGCGGGTTACGGCGGGCGCGCCCACCACCGGCAGTAGGCGTGGAAGCGACCATCTATACCCGCGGACGGCAACGAGACTCCAGGCCACCGGAAAGGCAACCCGCTCCGGCGCCTGAACCCGCGCCGCCCACCCACCCGCACACCGCCGAAGACGAGGGCCCCCACCCTCCCCTCCGCAGCCGGCATCTTTGCGCCCGCAGGGCGCGAGACGGCGCGACAGCCGAACCACCCATCCGCACACAATCATCGGGCCGGCAAGGCGGGACCGGTCAGGAGACCGCCTCCGGGAGGCGCACCTCGTACGTCAGGCCGTCGCCCGGTGCCGTGCGGCGTTCCACGGACGCCGCGCGGGCCGCGGCGCGGACGTCGGCCTCGGCGAGGGCGAAGTGCGCCAGCGCGGGGGCGGGGCCGGTGACGAGGAGCCCGCCGACCTCGGCCCTCATCGACAGCCGCGCTTCGGACTTCGCCCTGCGGACGGCGGTGATCGCCTCTCGCGCGGTGGCCAGGACGTGCGGGTCGCCGTCCCCGGCGAGGGCCCGCAGCGCGGCCGCGTCGGGCCACTCGGCGCGGTGCACGGAGCCCTCCCGCCACCACGACCAGACCTCCTCGGTGGCGAAGGGGAGGAAGGGCGCGAACAGCCGCAGCAGGACGGACAGGGCGGTGGCCAGCGTGGCGAGGGCGGAGGTGTCGCCCTCGTACGCACGGGCCTTGACCAGCTCGACGTAGTCGTCGCAGAAGTCCCAGAAGAACGACTCCACCCGTTCCAGGGCGCGGGCGTGGTCGAAGTCCTCCAGGGCGTCCGTGGCGGCGCCGACGGTCGACGCCAGGGCCGCCAGGAGGGCGCGGTCCAGCGGCGCGGTGACCGCCCCGGCGCCTGCCTCGGGCAGTGCGCCGGAGGTGAGCACGAAGCGGCCGACGTTGAGGACCTTGACGGCGAGCCGGCGGCCGATCCTCATCTGCCCGGTGTCGAAGGCGGTGTCCGTGCCGGGCCGGGCGGCGGCGGCCCAGTAGCGGACGGCGTCGGAGCCGTACTGCTCCAGCAGGTCGCCCGGGGTGACCGCCTTGCCCCGGGACTTGGACATCTTCTTGCGGTCCGGGTCGAGGATCCAGCCGGAGATCGCGGCGTGCCGCCACGGCAGCACGTCCTGCTCGGCGTGGGCGCGGACGACCGTGCCGAACAGCCAGGTGCGGATGATCTCGTGGGCCTGCGGTCGCAGGTCCATCGGGAAGACCTTGGCGAACAGCTCGTCGTCGGTGCCCCATCCGGCGGCGATCTGCGGGGTGAGCGAGGAGGTCGCCCAGGTGTCCATGACGTCCGGGTCGCCGGTGAAGCCGCCGGGGACGCCCCGCTGCTCCTCGCGGTAGCCGTCGGGGACGTCGGTGCCGGGGTCGACGGGCAGCGCCGGCTCGCCGGGGACCAGCGGCCTGTCGTGGACGGGCTCGCCGGCGTCGTCGAGGGGGTACCAGACGGGGACGGGGACGCCGAAGTACCGCTGGCGGCTGACCAGCCAGTCGCCGTTGAGCCCTTCGACCCAGCTGTCGTAGCGGACCCGCATGTGCCCGGGGTGCCAGCGCAGTTCACGGCCGCGCGCCAGCAACCGCTCGCGGAGGGCTTCGTCGCGTCCGCCGTTGCGCAGGTACCACTGGCGGGTGGTGACGATCTCCAGCGGCCGGTCGCCCTTCTCGTAGAACTTGACGGCGTGGACGACCGGTTCGGGCTCGCCCTCCAGTTCGCCGCGCTCGCGCAGCATCCCCACCAGCCGTTCGCGGCCGGTGTGCGCGGTGGCGCCGGCCAGGGCCGCGTACGCCTCGCGGGCCCGCGCCGTCCGCAGGGCGGCCGGCGGCACCGGCAGGAAGCGCCCGTCGCGGCCGAGGACCGGCCGGGTGGGCAGCCGCAGTTCGCGCCACCAGGTGACGTCGGTGGTGTCGCCGAAGGTGCAGACCATGGCGATTCCGGTGCCCTTGTCCGGGTCGGCCAGCCGGTGCGCGTGGACGGGGACCTCGACGCCGAGGACCGGGGTCGTGACGGTGGTCCCGATCAGCTCCCGGTAGCGCTCGTCGTCGGGGTGCGCGACCAGGGCGACGCAGGCGGGCAGGAGTTCGGGCCGGGTGGTGGCGACGACGACCCGGCCGCCGTCCGGGCGGTGGAAGGCGAGCCGGTGGTAGGCGCCGGGCCGTTCGCGGTCCTCCAGTTCCGCCTGGGCGACGGCGGTGCGGAAGGTGGTGTCCCACAGGGTGGGCGCCTCGGCCGAGTAGGCCTCGCCGCGCGCCAGGTTGCGCAGGAACGCGCGCTGGGACGCGGCGCGTGAACGGGCGCCGACGGTCCGGTAGGTGAGCGTCCAGTCGACCGACAGGCCGAGCCGGCGCCACAGTTGCTCGAAGATCCGCTCGTCCTCGGCGGTGAGGAGCTCGCACAGTTCGATGAAGTTCCGCCGGGAGACGGGTCGCCGGTGGGGGCCGGCGGGCTCGGGCGGGGTGAATGCGGGGTCGTACGGGAGCGAGGGGTCGCAGCTGACCCCGTAGTGGTTCTGGACCCGGCGCTCGGTGGGCAGGCCGTTGTCGTCCCAGCCCATGGGGTAGAAGACGGTCTGCCCGCGCATGCGCCGGTAGCGGGCGACGGTGTCGGTGTGGGTGTAGGAGAAGACGTGGCCGATGTGGAGCGATCCGCTGGCCGTGGGCGGCGGGGTGTCGATCGAGAAGATCTCCTCGCGCGGCCGCGACCGGTCGAAGCGGTGTACGCCCGACTCGTCCCAGCGCCGCGACCATTTCTCTTCGAGCCCGTCGAGGGAGGGCTTGCCGGGGACGTCGTGATGACGAGACGGGGGGTTCATGCCGTCCCATGGTAGGCAGCCGGGCGTCCGCCGCCGAACGATTTGTCCACGGGATCATCCGTCTCACCGATGATTCGCCAACGGACCTTTTTGCTAGGCTCGGACCATGTCCACGGCATCCGCACCCGACTTCACCGGGCTGCTGCAGTTCGCCAGCCACGCCATGACGAACCGGCTGGCGGCCGCGCTGGCCGAGGTCGGGCTCACCCCCCGCGGGTACTGCGTGCTGCTGCACGCGCTCCCCGGCGAGCTGACGCAGGCTCAACTCGCGGAGATCTCCCAGCAGGACAAGACCACGATGGTGGTCACCATGGACGAGCTGGAGCGGGCCGGCCTCGCCGAGCGGCACCCCGCCCCCACGGACCGCCGGGCCCGCGTCATCACCGTCACCGGGCCGGGCCGGGAGCTCGTCGCCCGCGGCGCGGAGATCACCGCCCGTGTCCACGGCGACCTGCTGGCGGCCCTCCCCGAGGACGAACGTGCGGTCTTCGCCTCCGCGCTGCAGCGGCTGGTGGACGGTCATCTCGCCGCGGCCGCGGATTCCCCGCGTCCGGTACGGCGCGCGCGGCAGTCGCGCAAGTAGGCTCGGAACGTGAGCGACAAGGCGGCTTTCGAGCGGGGCACCGACGGTCCCAAGGTGATCGTGGCGGGACTGGACGGATCGGAGTCGTCGTGGCGCGCCGTGGCGTACGCGGCGGGGCTGGCGCGGCGCCAGAACGCGCTGCTGGCGATCGTGTACGTGCAGCCGGTCCTGGCGGCGGGGGCGGCCTTCGGCGCCCCGGTCGCGGAGGCGACCGCCGAGATCGCCGACCAGCTGAAGGCGGAGATAGAGAAGGCCGCCGCGCGCTTCCAGGCGGTGTCGAGCCTGCGCTGGGAGTTCCACACCTTCGTCGGCGACCCGTTCAGCGGGCTGTCGCAGGCCTCGGACGAGCTCAAGGCCGACGCGGTCGTGGTCGGCGCGTCCGAGAAGGCCGGACACCGGATCGTGGGCTCGGTAGCGGTGCGGCTGGTCAAGGCGGGCCGCTGGCCGGTCACGGTCGTCCCGTAGGGTCCGCACGCCGTCCCGGGCAGGACGGCGGCGCAGGGATGTCAGGCCCCGTCGGTGACGTGGATGACGACCTTGCCGCGGCGGTGCTCGTGCTCCAGTGCCTCGTAGGCGGCGCGCGTCTCGGTGAGCGGCACCACCCGGTCGACCCGTGGCGTGAGTTTGCCCCCGTCGATGAGCCGGGAGACCGCCTCCAGGCCCGCCCGGTCCGGCTCGACGACGAAGAAGACACCGCGGGCCCCGTGCGCGCGGGCGGCCTCGGGGTCGGGCGGGGACACGATGCTCACCAGCAGGCCTCCCGGGCGCAGCACCGACCAGGAGCGGTCCTGCGTGTCGCCGCCGACGGCGTCGAAGACCACGTCCACGTCGGCCACCTCGTCCTCGAAGCGGCTGCCGGCGTAGTCGACGACGCGCCGCGCGCCCAGTCCCGCGACGAATCCGGCGTCGCGGGCGGCGGCGGTCGCCGTGACCTGCGCGCCGAGCGCGGCGGCGATCTGGACGGCGAAGGAGCCGACGCCGCCCGCCGCCCCGTGGACGAGGACGTGCCGACCCGGGGTGACCCCCGCGTGCCGGGCGAGCGCCTGCCAGACGGTGAGGGCGGCGAGCGGGACCGAGGCGGCCGCGTCGTGGCCGATCCGCCGGGGCTTGGGGGCGAGGATGCCTGCGGGGAGGGTGACGTACTCGGCGGCGGCTCCGTCGTGGACGAAGGGGATCAGCGCGTAGACGGCGTCCCCGACCCGCGGGGTGATCACCCCGGGCCCCACGTCGGCGACCACGCCGGAGACCTCGTGCGAGGGGATGGTGGGGGTACGGTCGCGGCCCGAGCCGTCGAAGCTGTCGGTCCAGGTCGCGTCCCAGTCGAGCTCCCCCGGGGTCACGGAGGCGGCCCGCACGGCGACGAGGGCCTCGCCCGGGTCCGGCTCGGGGCGGGGCGCGGTCTCGTAGCGGAGCTGTTCGGGGCCGCCGCGCCGGTGGGCGCGTACGGCATGCATCGTCGTCACCATCGGCCGCTCCCGTGGTCGCTCGCGCGCCTGCCCGGCGGGGGCGGCGGACGTCCCCGCCCCTCCAGGATCCGGCCACGCCCGGCTCTCGGCATCCCCTTCCGCGAGGGGCGGCGGGGGACGCGCCCGGGGGGCGGCGTTCGGAATAGCGCAGCGCTGCCTTCGGTTACGGTCAGTGGGTCCCGACCGACGGCACCCGGAAGCAGGTAAGGGAAGCATGAGCACTGTTGAGCTCACCAAGGACAACTTCGACGAGGTCGTCGGCAACAACGACTTCGTCCTGATCGACTTCTGGGCGTCCTGGTGCGGCCCGTGCCGGATGTTCGCCCCCGTCTACGAGTCGGCCGCGGAGAAGAACACCGACCTCGTGTTCGGCAAGGTCGACACGGAGGCGCAGCCCGAGCTGGCCGCCGCGTTCCAGATCCAGTCCATCCCGACGCTGATGATCATCCGTGACAAGGTCGCCATCTTCTCCCAGCCCGGCGCGCTGCCCGCGCCCGCGTTCGAGGACCTGATCAAGCAGGCCCGCGACCTGGACATGGACGAGGTCCGCAAGTCCATCGCCGAGCAGGGTGCCGACCAGGAGGCCCCGAAGGCCTGACACCTGACGGAGTGTCAGCTATGGTGCGGCCGTATGAGGCGCACCATGGCGGAGTTCGTCGAGGGCCAGTGGGGCGATCCGCGTCCCGGGCTGCTGTACGGGGAGCACCGGCTCAGCCGCCATGATGTCGCGGCCGCCTCCGCCGCCCGCGCGGCGCTCCTGGCCGACCTGCTGCCGCACGGCGCCGAACCGCACGTGGGGGTGCTCCTGGGCAACGTCCCGGAGTTCCCGCTGTGGCTCGGCGCCGCGGCGTGCGCGGGGGCCACCGTCGTGGGGATCAACCCCACCCGGCGCGGTGCGGAACTCGCCCGCGACATCACCCACACGGAATGTGCGCTGCTGGTCACCGAACGCGCGCACCTGCCGGCGCTGCGCGGGCTCGCCCTCCCCCTCCCACCGGAACGCCTCCTGGTCGTGGACGACCCGGCGTACCCGGCCCTGCTGCGCCCGTACGAAGGCGCCGCTCCGCCGCGCGGCGGGCGGATACGCCCCGGCACCCGGCTCATGCTCTGCTTCACCTCCGGCTCGACGGGCGCCCCGAAGGCGGTGGTCGTGTCCCAGGGCAGGCTCGCCGACGCGGGCGCCTCCCTCAGCGGCTTCCTGGACCTCGGTCCCGACGACGTCCACTACCTGTGCATGCCGCTCTTCCACGGCAACGCCGTGATGGCGGGCTGGGCGCCCGCCCTCGCGGGCGGCGGCGCGGTGGCGCTGCGCCGGACCTTCTCCGCCTCCCGCTTCCTGCCGGACGTACGCGCCTACGGGGCCACGTACTTCACCTACGTCGGACGCGCCGTGCAGTACGTGCTCGCCACCCCCGAAACGCCCGACGACCGCCGGCACCGGCTGCGCCGGGGCTTCGGCACCGAGGCCGGGGCCGTGGACGCGGCCCGGTTCGCGGAGCGCTTCGGCGTGACCCTCACCGAGGGCTACGGCTCGTCCGAGGGCGGGGCCGCCCTGCAGCGCTCACCGGGCACGCCGCCCGGCGCGGTCGGGCGTGCCGCGCCCGGTACGGACCTGGCCGTGGTGGACCCGGCGACCGGTACCGAGCGGCCCCGCGCCGTCCTCGACGCGGCGGGCCGGCTGCTCAACGGCGACGAGGCGATCGGCGAGCTCGTCAACCGCGGGCCCTCCCGCTTCGAGGGCTACTGGCGCAACCCGGAGGCGGTCGCCGCCCGTACCCGCGACGGCTGGTACTGGACCGGCGACCTCTTCTTCCGCGACGCCGACGGCTGGTTCCACTTCGCGGGCCGCGCCGACGACAGGCTGCGCGTGGACGGCGAGAACCTTGCCGCCGCGGTCGTCGAGAACGTCCTGGCCCGCTTCGACGCCGCCGCGGCCGTCGCCGTGTACGCCGTGCCCGACCCCGTCTCGGGCGACCAGGTCATGGCGGCCCTGGCCCTCCGCGACGGTGCCGCCTTCGACCCCGGCGCCTTCGCGGCCTTCCTGGCCGCGCAGCCGGACCTCGGCACCAAGTCGGCGCCCCGTTTCGTACGGGTCGTACCGCGCATGCCGGTCACCGCCACCAACAAGGTGCGGCGGGCCGCGCTGCGCCGCGAGGGCTTCCGCTGCCCCGACGCCGTGTGGTGGTCCCCGCCCGGCGAGGGGCCCTGCGGGACGGCGTACCGCCGCCTCGACGCCGCCGACCTCGCCGCCCTGCTGGAGCGCTACCGCGCCCAGGACCGGGCGGGGCTCCTGGACCGCTGAGCCCGCGGCCCGGCGTCCCGCCCGGCCCGCAGACGGTCGTTTCGTGCCGGTCCGTCCGGGCAGACGCAGCCCATGTGCCACGACCGGTTCGGGCGACCGCACCCGCTTCGTACGGGGGCGGTCGCCGAGGCGCGCGAGCTGTTCCCGGCCGTACCGGTGCGTCGGGACCCGCGCAGGGCCCGCGCGACGGAACACCCCGCACGCGCGGGCGACCGGCGGGGCGGAACACCGGGGCGTGCAGCGCGCCGCTCTCGGGGGAGATTCCGACATGAACCGTCTGACCTGCGCAGATACGTTCTGGGGATGCGGGCCGCCGGGTGGCGGTCCACTCTTGATTCGGACCGGACGGCAGAGGCCGCCCTCGACACGGGTGTCACCTGCCGTCCCTCGGCCGTTCGTCCGGGGCGCTCTTGAGCGGCCCGGACCGAAGGGATTAGGTGGTACGGACACCGTCCGGCCCCGGCCGGGCGGACACGGAGAACCGCCTTCGACGGGAGGTCCCGGCCATGCCCGGCACCAGTCAGCGGATGGAGACATCCGAACCGATCAGCGAGACGACAGCGGAGGACCATATCCAGGGCATCTGCTTCAAGACCGGCCCGCCGCGCCGCATAGGCGTGGAACTGGAATGGTTCCTCCACGACCCGCACGACCCGGCCCGCCCGGTGGGCCCCGCCCGGCTCGGCGCCGCCGTCGCCGGACTGCACGACCTGCACCTCCGCTCCCGGCTCACGACCGAGCCCGGCGGACAGCTGGAGCTCAGCTCGCTGCCCGCCCCCTCGCTGACCGCGTGCGTCAACGCCGCGGCAGCCGAACTCCACTCCGTACGCCACCGGCTCCGCCGGGACGGCCTCGTCCTGGCGGGCCACGGCCACGACCCCTGGCGACGGCCCCGCCGGCTGCTGGACGAGCCCCGGTACGCCGCCATGGAGGCGTACTTCGACCGGTCCGGACCCGCGGGCCGGGCCATGATGTGCTCCACGGCCTCGGTCCAGGTCTGCCTGGACTCGGGCACCGAGGAGCCGGGCCCCTTCGGCCTCGGCAGACGCTGGCTGCTGGCGCACCTGCTGGGCGCGGTCCTGGTGGCGGCGTTCGCCAACTCGCCGCTCAGCACCGGCCGCCCGACCGGCTGGCGCTCCACCCGGCAGGCGGTGTGGGCGGCGCTGGACCCCGGGCGCACCCTCGCCCCGCCCGGCGGGGGCGACCCGCGTGCGGCCTGGACGGCCTACGCCCTGGACGCCCCGGTGCTGTGCATCCGCGGCGACGAGGGACCGTGGACGGTGCCGCACGGGCTCACCTTCCGCGACTGGATCCGTGACGGCTCGCACCGCCGGCCGACCCTCGCCGACCTGGACTACCACCTGTCGACGCTCTTCCCACCGGTGCGGCCGCGCGGCTACCTGGAGCTGCGCATGATCGACGCGCAGCCGGGACGGGACGGCTGGATCGTGCCGCTGGCGGTGGCCGTGGCGCTCTTCGACGACGCCGCCGCCTCCGAGGTCGCCTACCGGGCGGTGAAGCCGCTCGCCGACGCGGCGGGCCGGGACCCGGCGCCCCGCAACCCGCTGTGGCGGCGCGCCGCCCGGCACGGTCTGGCCGACCCCGAGCTCCACGCCATCGCCGTGACCTGCTTCGCCGCGGCCCGCGAGGCCCTGCCCCGGCTCGGGGCGGACCGGGCCGTGCGGCGGGCGGTGGACGACTTCACCGAGCGCTACGTCGAACGCGGCCGCTGTCCCGCCGACGACATGCTCGACGCATTCCTACGCAAGGAGAGCCGCACGTGACCGCACCCGCGCTCGACCCCGAAGCCCTGCGCCGGCGGGCGCTGGACGCCCTGACCACCGCGCGCGAGCGCACCCGGGCGCTCACCACCTGCGTGGACGACCGTGAACTCACCGCCCAGCACTCCCCGTTGATGTCCCCCCTGGTCTGGGACCTGGCCCACATCGGCAACCAGGAGGAGCAGTGGCTGCTGCGGAACGTCGGCGGCCGTGAGGCCCTGCGCCCCGACATCGACCCGATCTACGACGCCTTCGAGCACCCGCGTTCGGAGCGTCCCACGCTGCCGCTGCTGCCGCCCGCGGAGGCGCACGCCTACGCGGCCGAGGTGCGCGGCAGGGTGCTGGACATCCTGGAGCGGGCACCACTGCGCGGCACCCCGCTGACCGACGCGGCCTTCGCCTTCGGCATGATCGCCCAGCACGAACAGCAGCACGACGAGACGATGCTGATCACGCATCAGCTTCGGCGTGGCCCGGTGGCCCTCACCGCTCCCCCGCCGCCGCCCGCTCCCGCGGACACGGCGCTGCTGCCGGCCGAGGTCCTGGTCCCCGGCGGTCTGTTCACCATGGGCACCTCGACCGAGCCGTGGTCGCTGGACAACGAACGTCCTTCGCACGTGCGCGAGGTGGCGCCGTTCTTCATCGACACGGTGCCGGTGAGCAACGGCGCGTACCTGGCCTTCGTCGAGGACGGCGGCTACGAGGACGAGCGCTGGTGGACCCCGGCCGGCTGGGCGCTCGTCCGCGAACACGGCCTGGCCGCCCCGCTGTTCTGGCACCGGGAGGGCGGTGCGTGGCTGCGCCGCCGCTTCGGGGTGACCGAGCCGGTGCCGCGCGAGGAGCCGGTGCTGCACGTGTCCTGGTACGAGGCCGACGCGTACGCCCGCTGGGCCGGGCGCCGGCTGCCCACCGAGACGGAGTGGGAGAAGGCGGCCCGGCACGACCCGGCGACGGGGCGTTCCCGCCGCTACCCGTGGGGCGACGCCGACCCCGGTCCCGAGCACGCCAACCTCGGCCAGCGGCACCTGCAGCCGGCCCCGGTGGGCAGCTACCCGGCGGGTGCCTCGGCGCTGGGCGTACGGCAGCTGATCGGCGACGTGTGGGAGTGGACGGCGAGCGACTTCCTGCCCTACCCGGGCTTCGCGCCGTTCCCGTACAAGGAGTACTCGGAGGTCTTCTTCGGCCCCGACCACAAGGTGCTGCGCGGCGGCTCCTTCGCCGTGGACGAGGTGGCCTGCCGGGGCACGTTCCGCAACTGGGACTACCCGGTCCGGCGGCAGATCTTCGCCGGCTTCCGCACCGCCCGCGACGCCCGTCCGGAGCAGGTGTGAGGGCCCCGGGCAGACGGGGGCGCGGCTGATGTGCCGGCACCTGGCGTACGTGGGTCCGCCCGTCGCACTCCGCGAACTCGTCATCGACCCGCCGCACTCGCTGTACCGCCAGTCGTGGGCGCCGCGCCGGCAGAAGTACGGCACGGTCAACGCCGACGGCTTCGGGCTCGGCTGGTACGCGGACGGCGATCCGCTGCCCGCGCGCTACCGGCGCGCCGGGCCGATCTGGGACGACCCGTCCTTCGCGGACGTGTGCCGGGTGACGCGCTCCGGTGCGCTGCTCGGCGCGGTCCGCGACATCACCGAGGGCTCGGTGGCCGACGAGTCCGCCGCGGCCCCGTACACGGCGGACCGCTGGCTGTTCAGCCACAACGGGGCGCTGCGCGGCTGGCCGCACTCGGTCGCCGAGGCCGCCGCCGCGCTGCCCCCGCACGAGCTGCTGACCCTGGAGGCGCGCTGCGACTCGGCCCTGGCCTGGGCACTGACCCTGCACCGGCTGCGGGCCGGCGCCCCGGCGGACGAGGCGCTCGCCGACACCGTCGGCCGACTGGCCGCGCTCACCCCCGACTCACGGCTCAACTTCCTGCTGACCGACGGCCGGGCGATCGCCGGCACCGCCTGGGGCGACACGCTCTGGTACCTGGACGTGCCCGGCCGCTCCCTCGTCGTGGCCTCCGAGCCGTACGACGACAGTCCGCGCTGGACCGAGGTCCCGGACCGCCACCTGCTGTACGGCGATCCCACCGAGGTCCTGCTGATCCCGCTCAAGGAGCCGCACCTGTGAGCCCGTTCACCCTCACCCGCACCCTGCCCGCCGACGCCACCGCGGCCGCGCTGCGCGCCGACGTCGCGTACGGACTGACCCGCAGCCCCAAGCAGCTCCCGCCCAAGTGGTTCTACGACGCGCGCGGCAGCGAGCTGTTCGAGGAGATCACCCGGCTGCCCGAGTACTACCCGACCCGCGCCGAGCGGGAGATCCTGCACGCGCGTGCGCCGGAGATCGCCGCGGCGACCGGTGCCCGCACCCTGGTCGAGCTGGGTTCCGGTTCCTCGGAGAAGACCCGGCTGCTGATCGGCGCGCTGGGAGGGCCGCTGACGTACGTGCCGATCGACGTCAGCGAGTCCGCGCTCACCGGCGCGGGCGAGGCCCTGCTCGCCGACCACCGGGACCTGTCCGTGCACGCGCTCGTCGCCGACTTCCAGCACGGCCTGGCCCTGCCCGGGACGCCCGGCCCCCGGCTGGTCGCCTTCCTGGGCGGCACGATCGGCAACCTGCTGCCGCAGGAGCGGGCGCACTTCCTCTCCTCGGTCCGCGCGCTGCTCTCCCCGGGCGACGCGCTGCTGCTCGGCACCGACCTGGTCAAGGACGAACAGACGCTGGTGGCGGCGTACGACGACGCGCAGGGCGTCACGGCCGCCTTCAACAAGAACGTCCTGTCGGTCATCGACCGCGAGCTCGGCGCGGACTTCCACCCGGACGACTTCGACCACGTCGCCGTGTGGGACCGCGAGGAGGAGTGGATCGAGATGCGCCTGCGGGCGCGCGCCGACGTGACCGTGAAGGTACCGGCGCTCGACCTGACCGTGGACTTCGCGCGCGGGGAGACGATGCGCACCGAGGTCTCCGCGAAGTTCCGCGAGGAGGGCGTGCGGGCGGAGCTGGCTGCCGCCGGCCTCGCCCTGCGCCACTGGTGGACCGACGCCGGGGACCGCTTCGCGCTGTCGCTGGCGTTCCCGGCCTGACCCGGGCGGCAAGGACGCGGTGGCCGGTCCCGGGGACGGGGCCGGCCACCGCGTCCTTTCCGCGTCGGCAGATGTTTCACGAGTAAAACACCTGCTAAGCTTTTAAGTATGTCCGCTTTCCCCCTGCCCGTCCGCGGTGTCCTCCGGCTCCGTTCCGTGAAGGACCTCTGGCACCACCGGGCGCTCAGCGTCGTCGCCGCCGTGGGCCCGGTCGAGGTGACGCTGCTGACCCTCGGGCGGCTGGACCTGGTGCTGTACGCCGCGGGCGGCGGGCTGTGCGCCCTGTACGCGCACGGGCTGCCCTACGCGGCCCGGGCCAGGGTGCTCGCCCTGGTCGTCCTGGGCATGGCGGCCGGGACCGGGCTCGCGCTGACCACCGCCGCGCTGACGCAGTCGACGCCGCTGCGGGTGGCGGTGGCCGCCCTCCTCGCCGCCGTGCACAAGGTGGTGTGCGACGCGACGCGGATCGGGCCGCCCGGGAACGTGATCTTCACCTTCGTGGCGGCGAGCGCCGCCTTCGTCCCGCAGACACTCGGGCAGGTGCCGGCCCATACCGGGCTGACGCTGCTCGGCGGGGCCGTCGCCTGGCTGGTGTGCATGGCCCCCGCGCTCGTACGGCCGTACGCCCCCGAGCGTGCCGCCGTCGCCCGGGCCCTGGAGGCCCGGGCCCGCGCCCTGGCCGACGGGGGCACCCCCGGCAGCCGGCACGAGGCCACCGTCGCCGTGCACACCGCCTGGCACACCCTGCGCGGCGCCCGGACCACCGCCCACCTGGCGGGCCTGGAGCGGCTGCTGGCGCGCGCCGAGGCCGCGGACCCGGCCGACGGGGACCGGCTCACCGCGTGGGCCCGTGCCCTGCGCCGGACCCGCGCCCTGCCCGACCCGGGCCCCGCCGCACGCACCCCCGCCCCCTCGGTCGGCACCCGGACCGGCCGGGCGGGCCGGCGGCCGCACCGGCCCGCCCTGCGGCACCTGCTCCCGGTCGGGCTGCGCGTCCTGCTGGGCAGCGCCCTGGCGGGGTGGGGATCGACGGCGCTGGGCGTGGACCGGCCCTCCTGGGCCGTGGTGACCGCCGCGGCCGTCTTCGCGGCCAACACCACCCTGTCCTGGCACCGGGCGCTGCAGCGGGTGCTCGGCAACCTCCTGGGGGTGCTGCTGTTCACGGCGCTGGTGCCGGTCACGGCCACCGGGGCCGCGGCGCTCATCGCGACCGCCCTGGCGTGCAACGTCGCGGCCGAGGCGACGATCGCGCGCAACTACTGGATCGCCAGCGCCTTCGTGACGCCGATGGCGATGGTCATGACCGAGTTCGCGAGCGCGCAGCCCGCCGGCCACCTGGTGGCCGACCGCTGGCTGGACACCCTCGTCGGCGCCGCGGCCGGGCTGCTGGCCTGCTTCGCCGTACCGAACCGCCGGGTGGGCCACCGGGTGGCGGCCGCACTGCGGCGCCTGGAGCACGAGCTCACCGCGCCCGTCGCCCGCGAGGCCCGGCTGGCGGCGGCGCTCCTGGAACTGCGCGAGGCCGCCGACACCGCCTCCGGCGAGTGGTGGGGCCGGGCCCTGCCCGAACGGCGCATCGCCGCCGCGGAGGAGCGCGGGCACCTGATGCTGGCAGGTCGGCGCCGCGAAGGCCGGTCCGTCACCGTGACCTGACGACGCGTACGATCATGCGGACGCCGCCGGAGCCGCCGGCGTACGGAGGGAGGACGACTCGCGTGGAGGACGCCGTCGCGACGGTGCTGCGCCAGTGGCAGGACGTCTACCCCGACCTGGACTTCGGTCCGGTCGCCGTGATCGGCAGGCTCAACCGCTGCGCGGCGCTGCTGCAGCAGGTCACCGAGACGCCCCTGGGCCGCGAGGGCCTCACCCGTCCGGAGTACGACATCCTCCTCGCCCTGCGCCGCGTCGGCGGCGAGCTCACACCCGGCCGGCTGGCCCGGGAGACCTTCGCCTCGGGCGCCGCGGTCACCAAGCGGATCAAGCTGCTGGAGGAGCGCGGCCTGGTGGCCCGCCGCCCGGACGGCCGCGACCGCCGGGTCTCCCACCTGCGGCTGACCGACGAGGGACTGACGCTCGTCGACCGCCTGCTGCCCGAGCAGCTCGCCTACGAGACGGGACTGCTGTCCGGTCTTCCGGAGGGCCGCCGCGAGGATCTGGCGGGCATCCTGGGTGAACTCCTGCTGCTGCTCGAAGGCCGCTTGGGAGCGCTTTCCGGGTGAAGCGGGCGGTCCGCGGGGCCACGGCACCGGCACTTCAGCGAGCGCACATCTGCGCGCTCCGTCAAGGACACGCCAAGGCAAGGCCGCGACGGGACAGATAAGGGTGTCCCCGTCCCCCTGACCAGGGAATCGCGCCATGACCGCTTCGTACGAACTCGCACCCGTCGTCGACACCCCGACCGACCGGCCCCGCTACTCGGTGAGCCTCGCCCAGGACGAGGCGGAGGTGCGGGCCGCGCAGCGTCTGCGGCACCAGGTGTTCGCCGGGGAGATGGGGGCCGTGCTGGACACCCCCGAGCCGGGCCTGGACGTCGACGCCCTCGACGCCTACTGCGACCACCTGCTGGTGAAGGAGGACGCGACCGGTGAGGTCGTCGGCACCTACCGGCTGCTGACCCCCGCCAACGCCCGCCGCGCGGGCCGCACCTACTCAGAGTCCGAGTTCGACCTGTCCCGGCTCGCGCCGATCCAGCACGACATGGTCGAGGTCGGCCGCTCGTGCGTGCACCCCGCCCACCGGGACGGCGCCGTCGTCGCGCTGATGTGGGGCGGCATCACCCGCTACATGGCGACCACCGGTCACAACTGGCTGGCCGGCTGCTGCTCGGTGGAGCTGGCCGACGGCGGCTCGCTGGCGGCCGGCGTGTGGGACCGGGTCTCGGCCAAGAACCTGGCCCCCGAGGAGTACCGGGTCTCCCCGCTCCGCCCCTGGGACCCGACGGGCATCGCCCGCCCGGCCCGCGCCACGCTGCCGGCGCTGCTCCGCGGCTACCTGCGGCTGGGTGCCTGGGTGTGCGGCGAGCCCGCCCACGACCCGGACTTCGGCGTCGCCGACCTGTTCATCCTGCTCTCCCTGGAGCGCACCGACGAGCGCTACCTGCGGCACTTCGGCGCCCTCGGTTCGCTCGGGTCGGTCTGAGATGGCCGCGGCGTGGTGGTCGCCGGTCTCGACCTGCACCCCGCAGGCGTGCGTGACCGGTGACGGCCCGAAGGTGGGCCTCCTCCGGCGGCTGCTGCGTTACCTCGCCGCGGTGACGGTGCTGCTCGTCGGCGTCGTGCTGTCGGTGCCGCTCGGCGCGCTGTGCGGTCCGGCCGGGCGCGAGCGGCTGATCCGGCGCTGGACCCGCACCGCGGTGGCGGCCTTCGGCATCCGGGTACGGCTGCCCGAGGGGGCGCCGCGGGAGCCGGGCACCGGTCTGCTGGTGGTCTCCAACCACGTGTCCTGGCTGGACATCGTGCTGATCGCCGCGGTCTTCCCGGGGCGCAACGTCGCCAAGCGGGAGATCCGCGACTGGCCGGTGATCGGGCGGCTGTGCGTGCGCGGCCGCACGATCTTCATCGACCGGGAGCGGATCCGCACCCTGCCGGACACGGTGGCGGAGGTCGCGCAGGCGCTGCGCTCGGGCGCCACGGTCGTGGCGTTCCCGGAGGGCAGCACCTGGTGCGGCGGCGAGGAAGGCCACTACCGCCGGGCGCTGTTCCAGGCCGCGCTGGACGCGGGCGCCGACGTGCAGCCGCTGCTCGTCCGCTACCGGTACGCCGACGGGCGGCCCAGCACCGCGGCGGCGTTCCTCGGCGAGGACACCCTGATGGACTCGGTGCGACGGGTGGTCGCGGCCCGCGGCCTCACGGCGGAGGTGACGGCGTTCCCCCGCATCACCGCGGAATCGCTGCCCGACCGGCGTGCGCTGGCGGCCGCTGCCCGCCACTCCGCCGTCGCCCCCGCGCCGCGTCCGGTCATACCGGTCCAGGCCGGTCCCCACGGGCGCGGGACGGGCGTCCGGGTCGGCGCGCCGGCCCTCCGTCCCGGCGACCAGGTCGTGGGACTTCCCGGCTGACGTCCGGGCCGGCGTCCGGGCCCGCTCCCGACGAACGCGCAGGCTGACGTCCCGTCACCGGACCGCGCCCACCGGCTGCCGCCTCCACGGCACCGGGCGGGTGCGGTCCGGCGGTTCGGGGCCCTCTTGTGACCGCTCTTTCGGTTCATGACAATGTGCATGCCAAAACCGAAAGAACTTCGGTCTCGAGAGGACCCCCCACATGAAACGACCTCTCAGAGGATTCCTCGCGGCCGCCCTCGCGGCCCTCGCCGCGGTCGCGACCCTCGGCCTGTCCGGCGCCCCCGCCTCGGCGGCCGGCCGTGACGCCGCGGCAGCACCGCACACGGCCGCGGCCCCGGCCCCCGCCCCGGCCGCCGTCACCGTCGACTTCGCCGGGACGGTGTCGCTCAGCAACTGCTCCGGGTCGCTCATCCGCTTCCCGTCCTCCGCGTCCACCGACCCCGCCCTGGTGCTCTCCAACGGGCACTGCCTGACCAGCGGCTTCCTCGACGCCGGCGAAGTGCTGGTGAACCAGGCGTCCACGCGCACCTTCGGCCTGCTCAACGCCTCGGGCCGCTCGGTCGCCACGCTGCGCGCCACCAAGCTGGCGTACGCGACCATGACCGACACCGACATCTCGGTGTACCAGCTGAACCGCACCTACGCGCAGATCCAGTCCTCCTACGGGATCTCCGCGCTGGAGGTCTCCGGCACGCACCCGGTGCAGGGCACGGCCATCAAGGTGGTCTCCGGGTACTGGAAGACCATCTACAGCTGCTCCATCGACGGCTTCGTCCACCTCCTCAAGGAGGGCGACTGGACCTGGAAGGACTCGGTCCGCTACACCCCCTCGTGCAACACCATCGGCGGCACCTCGGGTTCGCCGGTCATCGACACCGCCACCGGCAAGGTCGTCGCCATCAACAACACGGGCAACGAGGACGGGGGCCGCTGCACCCTCAACAACCCCTGCGAGGTGGCCGCGAACGGCACCGTCACCGTCCGCCAGGGCATCAACTACGCCGAGCAGACCTACGGCATCGGCGCCTGCGTCACCACGGGCAACCGCTTCGACCTCACCCTGCCGGGCTGCGGGCTCCCCAAGCCGTGACCGCGGTTCAGCGCCGGTACATGGCGTCGATCTCGGCGGCGTAGGCCTCCTCGACCGCCCGGCGCCTGAGCTTGCGGGAGGGAGTGACCAGCCCCCGTTCCTCGGTGAAGGAGGCGGCCAGCACGCGGAACGAGCGGATCGACTCCGCTTTCGACACCCGTGTGTTGGCCGCCGACACCGCCCGCCGCACCTCCGTCTCCAGGTCCGGGTCGCGCACCAGCTCCTGCAGCCCGGCCCGCTCCTTCCCGCGCAGCCGCAGCCACTGGGCCGTCGCCTCGGCGTCCAGGGTCACCAGGGCCGTCACGTACGGCCGGTCGTTGCCGATGACCAGGCAGTGCTCGATCAGCGGGTGCTCGCGGACCCGTTCCTCCAGGACGGCCGGGGAGAGGTTCTTGCCGCTGGTGGTGACGATGATCTCCTTCTTGCGGCCGGTGATCGTCAGGTAGCCGTGCTCGTCGAGGGAGCCGAGGTCTCCGGTGTGCAGCCAGCCGTCGCGCAGGGCCTGCGCCGTGGCCTCGGGATCACCGAGGTAGCCGGAGAACACGGCCGGGCCGCGCAGCAGGATCTCACCCTCGTCCGAGATCCTGACCGCCGTCCCCGGCACGGGGTGGCCGACCGTTCCGTAGCGCACCCGGCCGGGCGGGTTGGCGGTGGCCGCCGAGGTGGACTCGGTGAGTCCGTACCCCTCGTACACCGTGACCCCCGCGCCCTCCAGGAACAGCCCGAGCCGCCGCCCCATCGTGGAACCGCCGCTCACCGCGTTGCGGACCCGGCCGCCCAGTGCCTCGCGGACCCTGGCGTACACCATCCGGTCGTAGAACCGGTGCAGCACCCGCAGCGCGGCGCTCGGGCCCGGGCCGGTGCCCAGCGCGCGGCGCTCGCGGGCCTCGGCGAAGCGCACCGCCACGTCGACGGCCTTGTCGAACACCCCGAGGTGGCCGGCCTCCTCCGCCTTGTCGCGCGCGGAGTTGAAGACCTTCTCGAAGACGTACGGCACGGCGAGCACGAAGGTCGGCCGGAACAGCGCCAGGTCGGGCAGGAGTTCGGTGGCCGTCATCTCCGGCTGGTGGCCCAGCCGCGCCCCGGCCCGTACCGTCGCCACCTGGATCATGCGGCCGAAGACGTGGGCCAGCGGCAGGAAGAGCAGCACGGACGGCTGCGCTGAGGTGCCGGTGTCGAAGACCGGCCGCCAGCCCGCGATGAGGTTGTCGGTCTGGCACATGAAGTTGCCGTGGGTCAGGACGCAGCCGCGGGGGCGCCCGGTGGTGCCCGAGGTGTAGATCACGGTGGCGACGGCGTCGGGGGTGACCGCGAGCCGGTGCCGGTGGACCACGTCCTCCGAGATCCGCTCGCCGTCCGCCACCAGTTGCTTCACCGCCCCGGAGTCCAGCTGCCACACCCGGGTCACGGCGGGCAGCCGGTCGATCACCGAGCCCAGCGTCATGGCGTGGTCCTCGTTCTCCAGCACGCAGCCGACGGCGCCGGTGTCGTGGAGGATCCAGCGCAGCTGGTCGGCGGAGGAGGTCGGGTAGACGGGCACCGGCTGGGCCCCGACGGTCCACAGCGCGAAGTCGAACAGCGTCCACTCGTAGCGGGTGCGCGACATGATCCCCACCCGGTCCCCGAACCGCACCCCGTGCGCGAGCAGGCCCTTGGCCAGGGCCAGCACCTCGTCGCGGAACTCCGCCGCGGTCACGACGTGCCAGCGGCCGTCCTCCTTGCGGCCGAGCCGCACCTCGTCGGGGGCCTGCGCCGCGGTCTCGAACACCACGTCGGCGAGGCCGCCGGCGAGGGTGGCCGGGACCAGCGCGGGAAGACTGAATTCGCGCACGCGGGCACCTCGTGGGGGTCGGAGCGGGCGGAGAAACGTAACGTAACGGATCTCTCACGCACTGTCGGCCCGGGGCCGGTCGCCGTCCGGCTTCTTCACCAAACCTCCCCCGGCGAGAGATCATGGATGCAGGAGGTGACCTCCATGACCACCAGGATCCGACTCCACGGCGGCCCCGGGGACGGTCTCACCCTCGGCATCGTCCTGGGAGCCGGGGGGCAGCCCCCCGAGGGCATCCTGTACGACCCGCTGGCCATCAGCGTGCAGGACGCCGGGGTTCACCAGGCGTGGCCCGACAGCGCCGCGTACTACAAGCGCCTCGAGCACATGGCCGACGAGCCCTGGGACTACGCGTACGAGAGCGAGGCCACCGCTCCCCTGGAGTGACCCGCCGGCCGCCGCCGACCGCCCCGGGACCGCCCCCGCGACCGCTCCGGGCCGCCGCCCGCGGCCACCGGACGGGGCACGGGCGAAAGCCGCCGTTTTGGCCGGGGCCCGCGGCCTCCGTAGAGTTCCGCAGGACACCAGTGGGAACACACGATCCAGGGAACGACGGCGGGCATGACGGCGACCGAGAACGAGCAGAGCACGGCCACGGCCCGGGACGGCGTCCCCGGCATCGACCCGGTACGCCTGGAACTGTGCCTCAGCGTGCTGAGGGAACTCGACGAGCTGCCGCTGGACCACCCCGACGCGATCACCGTGCGCAGGGCGACGGCCGGCATCTACCGGACGGTGAAGCAGCGGCGCCGCCAGGAGCGGCGTTCCGCCAAGACGGCCCACGACAAGGCCGTCACCGAGGCCACGGCCACCGGTTCCGCGGAACGCATCGACGACGAGACCCAGGGGCTGCTGCCGTCCTCCTCGACCATCGGTGAGATCGCCGGCATCCTGCAGCGGCCGCGCTCCTGCTACGTGTGCAAGGGCCGCTACGTCGAGGTCGACGCCTTCTACCACCAGCTGTGCCAGGACTGCGCGGCCTCCAACCGCGCCCGGCGCGACGCGCGGGCCGACCTGAGCGGCCGGCGCGCCCTGCTCACCGGCGGCCGGGCCAAGATCGGCATGTACATCGCGCTGCGGCTGCTGCGCGACGGTGCCCACACCACCGTCACCACGCGCTTCCCCGCGGACGCGATCCGGCGCTTCAAGGCGATGCCGGACAGCGACGAGTGGATCCACCGCCTCAAGATCGTCGGGGTCGACCTCCGCGACCCGGCCCAGGTGGTGGCGCTCGCCGACTCGGTGGCCGCCGAGGGCCCGCTGGACATCCTGATCAACAACGCGGCGCAGACCGTACGCCGCTCCCCCGCCGCGTACGCGGAGCTGGTGGCCGCCGAGTCCGCCCCGCTCCCGGCCGGTGCCCTGCCCGCCTCGGAGGTCTTCGGCGCCTTCGGCAGCGGCGCCCAGCCCGCGCTGCCCGCCCCGCGCGCGGAGCTGGCCGCCCGGGCCCGGGAGGTCACGGACCTGGCCCTGGTGAGCGGTTCTGCCTCGCTCGCCCGGATCGAGGCCGGCACCGCGATCGACGCCGGCGGGCTGATCCCCGACCTGGACGCGGAGAACAGCTGGAGCCGCGCCGTGGGCGAGGTCGACCCGGTCGAGATGCTCGAAGTGCAGCTGTGCAACGAGACCGCGCCCTTCATCCTGGTCAGCAGGCTGCGCCCGGCGATGGCCGCCGCCGCGGCCCGCCGCAAGTACGTGGTGAACGTCTCCGCGATGGAGGGCAAGTTCACCCGCGGCTACAAGGGCGCGGGCCATCCGCACACCAACATGGCCAAGGCCGCGCTCAACATGCTGACCCGCACCAGCGCCCGGGAGATGCTGGAGACCGACGGCATCCTGATGACCAGCGTCGACACCGGCTGGATCACCGACGAGCGCCCGCACCCGGACAAGGTCCGCATGGCGGAGGAGGGCTTCCACGCCCCGCTGGACCTGATCGACGGCGCCGCCCGGGTGTACGACCCGATCGTCCGCGGCGAGCAGGGCGAGGACCTGTTCGGGGTGTTCCTCAAGGACTACGCGCCGACCGAATGGTGAGGGCCCCGGCACCGTCCCCCAGGGCCATGTGACGGCCCGTTGCGGGACAGGGGGGACAGGCGGGGCGGCCGGTCCGCGGCTACGATCGAAGCGTGGCCGAGCGAGGTTCCGCGCCCACCGCGCCCAAGCTCGTGCTCGAGACCGACGGGGACACCCGGATCCTGGTCCCGGGTCGGGACTACCACGTCGGTCGCGACCCCGACGGCGACGTCGTCCTCGACGACCCCCGGGTGTCGTGGCACCACGCGGTGATCAGCCCCGCGGGCGACAGCTGGATGCTGCACGACATGGACAGCACCAACGGCACCTTCGTCAACGGCCGGCCGGTGCGGCAGTGGGGGGTCGGCCCGGGCAGCGTCATCCGCTTCGGCCACGCCGAGCAGGGGCCGTGCGCCCGGCTGAGCAGCGCCGAGGCCCCCACCGGCGTCTACCGGGCGCCGCCCGCGGCCTCCCCCGCGGCGACCGGCACCTTCCGTCACCCGACCTCGGTGCGGTCGCTGCCGCACCGCACGATCCACATCGGGCGGGCCTCCGACAATGACCTGGTCGTCTCGGACCTGCTGGTCTCCCGGCACCACGCCGAGCTGCGGTCGCTGCCGGACGGCGGCTACGAGATCGTTGACCTGCACAGCCACAACGGCACCTACCTGGACGGCCAGCGCGTCGACCGGGCGACGGTGCACCAGGGCGACATCATCGACGTCGGCCACGCGGTGTTCCGGCTCATCGGCGACGAGCTCCAGGAGTTCACCGACACCGGCGAGGTCTCGCTCAACGTCCGCGACCTGTCGGTGCGGGTGGACGACGGCGGCAAGGTGCTGCTGGACGACATCAGCTTCCCCGTCGGCGAGAAGTGCCTGCTGGCGGTGGTCGGGCCGAGCGGCTCGGGCAAGTCGACGCTGCTGAACGCGCTGACCGGGCTGCGCCCCGCCGACCAGGGCACGGTGCTCTACGACGGCCGGGACCTCTACCGGGAGTACGCGGACCTGCGCCAGCGCATCGGGCTCGTCCCGCAGGACGACATCCTGCACCAGCAGCTGCCGGTGGGCCGCGCCCTCTCCTACGCCGCGGAACTCCGCTTCCCCGGCGACACCGCCAAGGAGGAGCGGCAGGCCAGGGTGGACGAGGTGATCGCCGAACTGGGCCTGGAGGCGCGGGTGCGGCAGCCGGTGCACACGCTCTCCGGCGGCCAGCGCAAGCGGGTGAGCGTCGCCCTGGAGCTGCTGACCAAGCCCTCGCTGCTCTTCCTGGACGAGCCGACCTCGGGCCTGGACCCGGGGATGGACCGTTCGGTGATGACGATGCTGCGCGAACTCGCCGACGACGGCCGCACGGTCATCGTGGTGACGCACAGCGTGCTCAGCCTGGAGGTCTGCGACCGCCTGCTGGTGATGGCCCCCGGCGGGCGCATGGCCTACTACGGGCCGCCCTCCAAGACGCTGCCCTTCTTCGGCTTCCGGCAGTGGCCCGAGGCCTTCGAGGCGTTCGAGCACGAGGAGAACCGCGACTGGGCCGGCCAGTACGAGGCGTCCCCGCTCTACGACGAGTACATCGCGCCGGCGCTGGAGCCCGCCGGTCCCGGGACCCCCGCGGAGCTCGAACCCCTCGAGCCGCCCAAGCCCCAGGGCTGGGGCGGCCAGTTGTGGACGCTGGTGCGCCGCTACACGGCGTCGCTGGCCGCCGACCGCACCTTCCTGGCGATCATGGTGGCGCTGCCCTTCGTCATGGGCGGGATGGCACGAGCCCTCGCCGGCGGTTCGCTGGGCCGGAACAACGCGCTCAACGTGCTGCTGATCCTGTGCGTCGGCTCGGTGCTCACCGGGGCCGCCAACGCGGTCCGCGAGCTGGTCAAGGAACGCGTGATCTACCAGCGGGAGCGGGCCGTGGGCCTGTCCCGCTCGGCATACCTCGCGTCCAAGGTCGTGGTCCTGGGGCTGGTCACCGTCGCCCAGGCGGTGGTCCTGACGATGGTCGCCCTCGTCGGTGTCCGCCTGAGACCCCAGGGCGGGAGCGGGGTCCTGATGCCGCCGCTGCTGGAGATCACGATCGCGGTGGCGCTGCTGGCGTTCACCTCGATGATGCTCGGGCTGCTGATCTCCGCCCTGGTGCGCAAGGAGGAGGTGACCATGCCGCTGCTGGTGCTGCTCGCCATCGTGCAGGTCGTCTTCTGCGGTGCACTGCTCCCTCTGCACGGGGTCCCGGGCCTGGAGGAGGTGGCCTGGCTGGTGCCGTCGCGCTGGGCGCTGGGGGCGATGGCCGCGACGCTGGACCTGCATGCCATCACGCCCAGCACCGTGACGTCGGACCCGCTGTTCCGGTCCGTCCCCTCGATGTGGCTCCTGGACATGGGCATGCTCGTGGTGCTGTCGGCGGCCTTCGGGTTCGTCGTCACCAGGCTGCTGCGGCGCCAGGAGCCGGCCGTCATGCGGAGGTAGGCCCCGATGCACGAGCCGGAGTTCGTCCCGACCCACGTCGCCCCGGCCGCGGGCCTCCCCACCTGGCGGGCGCCGGACGACTCCAGCCCCTCCGCCGGGCTGGACCCGCTGCTGCCGGTGCGGGTGACCGAGCACCGGGGCGACTGGGCGCGGATCGTGTGCTCCAACGGCTGGTCCGCGTGGGTGGACGGGCGGCTGCTGATCACGGTCCCGCAGGGCCCCCCGGTGGCCGGTGGCTCCCCGGCCCGCACGGCGGACGCCCGGCCCCTGCTGGGACGGCTGGTGGACGCGCTCGGCTCGTACCGCGCCATGGTGCAGGACCTCGCGGCGGGCCGGATGGACCTGGAGTCCTTCGACCGCGGCACGAGCGGCATCCGGATCGGCGCCGTCGTCGACGGCGACGCGGTGTGGCTCTTCGACGCCGAGCACGACCGCTGGTGCTACTGCGACGGCTCCCGCATGGCCACGTACGCCTCCGCCACACCTCCGACGGCGGCCCCGGACGCCCCCGCCCCACCGGCGGAGCCGCCCCCGGGCAACGCCTCGTCCCCGACCGAGACCCGCCCCGTCACGTGGCCGGGCGAACCGTGACGCCTACGCGGGGCGGTCCGGGCACGGGCGCCGGCGGGGCCGGCACATCTCACCGGGCGGGACCGGCAGGGTCCCGAGATGGCCGGCCGTACCGCTCACGAAGGGAGCCGGCCGCGAGGCCCACCGATCCGGTCCGTACAGAACGCGCGGACCCGCGCCGGGACCTCGCCCGCGATCACCGTCGTGGTTCCGGGCGAAGCACGGCCGCCGGCCCGCTGATCCCACCCGCAGGACGCCGTCGGATCGCCACCCCGCCGAACCGGCCCCGGCAACCGCGCCCGGAGTGCGCCGCCGCCTCACCGGGCCGGGACGCCCCCGCGGGCGGGGCGGGCGGGGGGCAGCAGGCGGGCGGCCATGCTGCCGAGGAGGCCGGCCGCGAAGCCCCACAGCGCGGCGATGCCGATCGCGGGGAGCAGGTTCGGGAGCAGCACGATCGAACCGCCCAGGCCGCCGGTGTCGGAGGGGTCGCCGATGCCGAACAGTGACAGTCCGTAGTGGGCGTCGATCCGGGTGAGCACGCCGATCAGCAGCATGGCCACCGCGGACGCCAGCGCCAGGTGGACGGCGTTGCGCACGTGCCCGGTGCCGGGTGGGGCGCGCCGGGCCGTGGCCCAGCCGGCGCCCAGCATGGCGACGGCGGCGGCGACCACCAGCCACCACGCGCGGCCGTCGTACTCGGACAGGGCCCCGAGGTCGAGCGTGACGTCCCCGTCCCCACCGCTCAGCACGGAGGCCAGCGCCTCCGGCACGGGCACGCCGAGTGCCCCCTGCACGTCGCCGTGCCACGAGGCGCCCATGCCGAGGCCGAAGGCGAGCCAGGCGACGTTCGGCAGGCCGAGGAAGACGACGGCGAAGCCGTCGGCGGGCTCCGCGCGGGTGAAGGCGGTGACCACCGCGATCACGGCGCCGGCGACCACGTAGGCGAGCAGGACGCCCACCATGGCGCGGGCGGCCGGCCGGACGACGGTGTGCGCGGGCACCAGCCGGGAGGGCAGCGGCGCCCTCCGCGACACGGCGAACGCCAGGACGAGGACGACGGCCAGCCACAGCAGCCCGGCGACGACCGTGACCGGGACGTCGGCGCGGAAACCGACGGTGGGCGTGACGCCGAGCAGGTCGCTCAGGTCGCCCAGGAAGTCCTCGCCGGTGGAGATGGTGAACGTGTGGTGCGCGCCGAGGGCGATCAGCAGCGTGACGAGGGCCCACAGCACGCCCGTCCGGACGAAGAGCCACAGCATCCGGTGCCCGGGGACCACCGCGTGCCGCCGCAGCGGCCGTACGACCACGTAGGCGGTGACCAGGGCCCCGGCGAGGGCGACGGACAGCGGGAAGACGGTGACCGCGGCGTCCGACCGGGCGATGGTGCCGGCGCCGCCCTCGAGGCCGACGCGCCCCCCGACGGCCATGACCACGGTGGCCGCGATGACGGGCAGGAACGCGCCCTGCGGCAGTTCGGAGGCCCCGGCGAGCCACAGGCCCAGGGCCGCCACGACCACCATGACGGCGTACCCGGCAACGACGGCCGCGAGCGCGTGGAGCCAGCCGTGGGTGAACCCCGAGGTGAGGGGTGGCGCGGTGGGCGGGGCGGAGGGCGGGTGCCGGGTCACGGTGTCAGGCTAAGCAGCCCGGCGGCCGCCCGCCCGTCCGGAATGCCCCGGCTTGCGGCCCGGTCGGAGGAGGGACGGAGAATGCGGGAGTGACCTCACCCCCGCCCGGGGAGCCGCCCGGCGCCCCCACGCCCGGCCCCCGTCAGGAGCAGCCCGCGCACGCGCGCCGCAAGTGGTGGACGTCGAGCGCCGGGCTGTCGGCACTCGCGGCGCTGGGCGCGGCGGTGCTCGTCCTGGCGGTCTTCCTGGCCACCCGGGGCGACGACGACGGCGCCCCGGGGGCGGGCCCGACGCCCACCGGGCCGCGGATCGTGCTGCAGCCCGCGCGGGAGGCGGGGCCCGACGCCTTCACCGCGGGCACGGCCGAGGAGTCGCCGCCCGGTGACGCCCCGGAGCCCACCCTGACCCCCGAGCCGTCCGCCGCATACGGGGCGCCCAGCGTCTCCGGCGGTACGCGCGCCCTGTACGGCGGCACCAAGGGCGCGTCCGCGTGCGACGTCGCGCGGCAGACCAGGTACCTGACCGAGGACCCCGCCAAGGCGGACGCCTTCGCCGGGGTGGCGGGCGTCGGCGCGGACGGCATCGGGCGGTACCTGGAGTCGCTGACCCCCGCGCTGCTGCGGGCCGACACCCGGGTCACCGCCCACGGTTTCGCGGACGGCTCCGCGACCTCCTTCGCCGCCGTGCTGGAGACCGGGACGGCGGTGCTGGTCGACGACCGCGGCCTGCCCCGGGTGCGCTGCGCGGGCGGCAATCCGCTGTCGGCCCCGAAGGCGGTCAAGGGCGCCGCCCGGACCGGGCAGTCGTGGCCCGGCTACCGGTCGTCGGAGGTGGTCGCGGTGCGCGCCGCGCCACGGGCCCACCGATCGTTCGTCCTCTACGACGCGGGCCGCGACGAGCTTTTCCGCCGCCTTGTGGGCACCAGGGGCGGTGACGACACCTGGGTGCGGTGAGCCGGGCCGTCGCGGCCGGGACCAGGGGCCGGGAACGGGGCTTGAGCCTCCAGCCGCTGGAAGGTCCAGACTCGGCCGCATGAGCGACGACCAGAAGCTGCTCACCATCGGGCGGCTCTCACGCCGTACCGGAATGCCGGTGCGCACCATCCGCTACTGGTCCGACATCGGCGCGCTGCCGCCGACCGGGCGCAGCGGCGGCGGCTACCGGCTGTACGACGCCGCCTCCGTCGCAGGGCTGGAGTTGATCCGCACACTGCGGGAACTGGGCCTGGGCCTGGAGGACGTACGCCGGGTCCTGGAACGGGAGACCACGGTCGCGGCCGTCGCCGCCGTCCATGTGGAGGCGCTGGACGCGCAGATCAGAACGCTGCGGCTGCGCCGCGCGGTGCTCGGCACCGTGGCGAAGCGGCAGTCGGACACCGAGGAGATGACCCTGTTGAGCCCGAGCAGGTGGACGCCTGGGTGGAACTCGCCGAACTCGTCCGCGACCCGGACTTCCGCCGCCACATGCGCACCGTCGTCGAGAACAACGCGGCGCAGCACCCGGCGCCGGGCGCGTCCGTGTGGTTCGCGCGCAAGGTCGTCGGCCTCGTGGGGCCGGCCCGGGAGAGCGGCGTGGCACCCGGCGCGCCGAATGCCGAGCCCGTGCTGACCGCGCTCCTGGGCGCGGACGCCGACCGGGCCGCGGTGCCGGCCCGGCTGGAGGCGGGCCTGGACGACCGTGCGGAGCGCTACCGGCAGTTGCTGGCGGTGCTCGCCGGTGAGCCGCCGCGTCCCACGCACGTGGCCGAATTCCGCTGGCTGGCCGAGGCCCTCAGGGCGCATCCCCGGAGGCCGGACGCGCCTTAGGGAAGGTCCAGGGTCGCCCTAGGAGTGCTCTTGCAGGCGCGGGCCGTACATGTCGAGCATCCTGGCCCGGGCGGAGCCCAGCCGCTGGGCGATGGTCTGGGCGGCGGCCAGCACGATGGCCTGGCCCAGCACCGGGCTCTCCCGGCACAGGTCGCGGATCTCGGCCCCGCTGAACTCGTACGCGCCCACGGAGCCCAGCGCGTGGGCGCCGACCTGCCAGCGGTAGGGAGGGAACAGCCAGGACCAGCCGACGAGTTCACCGGGGCCGAGGGTCTCCACGGAGACCGAGCCGCGGCCGGGCACGTCCATGTCGATGGAGACGGCACCCGACTCGACCACCCAGAACCGGTCGGCGAATCTGCCCTCGTCGCAGATGCGCCAGCTCTGCGGGAAGCTGACCCTCCTGGCGTGTTCGAGGAAGGCCCGCCGGTGGGCCGGCGGGAGTGAGTCCAGCATGGTCACCGTGCTGCTCATCGGCGCATCCTCCTGCTCCCTTCCACGCCCCCTGACCTCAGGGTACGGTCACGGACCCGGGGTCGCAGGCAGGTGACCGGCCAACCAGTCGCGGGCCAGGTGCGCCACCTCGTCGAGCGCTCCCGGCTCCTCGAACAGGTGGGTCGCGCCGGGCACCACGTGGAGCAGGTTGGGGCAGCCCAGCGCCTCCTGGGCACGCTGGTTCAGCTCCAGGACGGTGGTGTCCCGGCCGCCGACGACGAGCAGGGTGGGCGCCCTGACCTCGCCGAGCCGGGGCATGGCCAGGTCCGGGCGGCCGCCGCGGGACACCACGGAGGAGACGTACGGGGCGGCCCGGGGGTCGGCCGCCGCCCACAGCGCGGCGGCGGCGCCCGTGCTGGCCCCGAAGTAGGCGAGCGGCAGGTTCTCCCCGCGGGCCCACTCGGTGACGTCGGCCAGGCGGCCGGCGAGCAGTCCGATGTCGAAGACGTTGGCGCGGTCCGCCTCCTCGGCGGAGGTGAGGAGGTCGAACAGCAGGGTGCCGAGGCCGGCCTGGTGGAGGACGGCGGCCACGGCGCGGTTGCGCGGGCTGTGCCGGCTGCTGCCCGTGCCGTGGGCGAAGATCACCAGGGCCCGCGCGTCGGCGGGCCTGGTGAGCGTCCCCGCGAGCCGCGTCCCGGAGGCGTCGCCGACGGCGAGGTCCACCTCGGTGGTCCGCGGTCCCCGGGCGGCGGCCTGCTTGAGCAGCCCGGACACCTCGTCGTCGCCGGTCTGGGAGAAGTCGTGGTACCACTCCCCCACCGCGAAGAAGGCGTTCGGCGCCGACAGGCACACGACGTCGTCGGCGGCCCGCCGCAGCGCCGGCAGCGACTGCGGCGAGGACACGGGCACGGCGAGCACGATCCGGGCCGCGCCCTGGGCGCGGGCCACCTCGCAGGCGGCGAGGGCGGTGGCGCCGGTGGCGACGCCGTCGTCGACGAGGAGCACCGTGCGGCCGGCCAGCGGCGTACGCGGGCGCCCCTCGCGGAAGCGGTGCGCCTGCCGGGCCAGCTCGGCCTCCTCGTGGTGCTCGACGGTGTCGATGTCGGCGCGGGAGACGTGGCTCATGCGGACGATGTCGTCGCTGAGCACCTTGGCGCCGCCCTCGCCGATGGCGCCGAAGCCCAGCTCCCGGTGGTACGGCACGCCGAGTTTGCGGACGACGATCACGTCCAGGGGGGCGTGCAGGGCCTGCGCCACCTCATAGGCGACGACCACACCACCTCGTGGCAGGCCGAGCACGACGGGGTTGTCGAAGTCCAGATGCCGCAGCCGCTCGGCGAGCTGCCGTCCGGCATCCGCGCGGTCTGTGAAGTGCATGGTTAAACCCCCGCGAGCGGGAGATGCGGGACTCCTTACGACCTACCCTGAATGGGGAGCAGCAAGCAACCGGCCAGGGACCGCGCGATGTCCGTGCTCGTGGGAACGTCGGGATGGCAGTACCGGGACTGGCGCGGCGTGCTGTACCCGCCCCAGGTGCCGCAGCGGCTGTGGCTGGAGGAGTACGCGCGCCGTTTCGGCACGGTCGAGAGCAACAACGCCTTCTACCGTCTGCCGTCGAGGGAGACCTTCGCCGGCTGGCGCGAGCACACGCCCGAGGGCTTCGTGATGGCGGTCAAGGCCAGCCGCTACCTGACCCACATGAAGCGGCTGCGCGATCCGGAGGAGCCGGTGCGGCGACTGCTGACACACGCGGAGGGGCTCGGGGACCGGCTGGGCCCGGTGCTGCTGCAGCTGCCGCCGAACCTGCGGGCCGACGCCCGGGTCCTGGAGACGTGCCTGCGCTGCTTCCCCGCGGACGTGCGGGTGGCCGTGGAACCGCGGCACGCCTCCTGGTGGACCCCCGAGATCCGCGCGCTCCTCAGGCGCCGCGGGGCGGCGCTGTGCTGGGCCGACCGGCGGGCGCGCCCCGTGACACCGTTGTGGCGCACCGCGGACTGGGGCTACGTACGCTTCCATGAGGGCATCGCCCGGCCGTGGCCCCGCTACGGGTCCCGGGCGCTGACCACCTGGGCGCACCGCATCGCGGACACCTGGCCGGAGGGCTCCGACGTGTTTGTGTACTTCAACAACGACCCCGGCGGGGCGGCCGTCCTGGACGCCGACGCCTTCCGTGACGCGGTCGGCCGGGTGCGGTCGTCGTGATCCGGCGCCGGGTCGTGGTGTCGGGTGACGTCCAGGGGGTGTACTTCCGGGACACCTGCCGCATGACCGCGGCCGGCACCGGTGTCGCCGGGTGGGTCCGCAACCGGCCGGACGGCACCGTCGAGGCGGTCTTCGAGGGGCCGTCCGGGGCGGTGGACGAGATGGTGGCGTGGTCGCACGAGGGCTCCCCGCTGTCCGTGGTGGACCGTGTGGAGGTCGTCGAGGAGGAGCCCGAGGGGCTCACCGGCTTCGAGGTCCGCCCGACCCCGTGGCGCGACTGAGCACGCGACGAGGGCGTACGGCCGGCGCCGTCAGCCGAGGTGCCGCAGGCCCTCGCGGTCGACCGGCGGCAGGTACTCGCGCACGAGGCTCCGCTCCCACCAGGCCCCGGTGGCACGCAGGGTGCGCCGGTCGGTGAAGCGGTAGTGGTAGAGGCGGGCGCGGACGTACGTCGGTGGGGCGTCCGGGAAGGGGTTGCTGCGCAGCAGCCGGAGCGTGCGGGGGTCGTTCTCCAGGAGCTTGCCGACGAACGGGAGGAACCAGCTCCACGCGTACGCCGAGGAGATCCCGGCGAACCACATCATCCAGTCCAGCCGCAGGTGGTACGGGGCGAACTGGCGGGGCAGCCGGTGGCGGTCGGTGGGCTTGCCCTTGAAGCCGTACTCCTTCCACACGGCGCCGGGCCCGGGCTCGGCAGCGTCGGTGCCCTCGACGACGACCTCCAGGCGCATCCGGTTGATGCTGCCGAAGGCGCCGTAGGAGTTGACCAGGTGCAGCCGGTTGAAGGAGACGTTCATCATCTGGCCGCGGGAGAGCAGGTTGCGGGCGGGCCAGTAGCTGAGGACGGCGACCAGGGCGGTCGCGGCGATCACCACCGCCGCGTACCAGGCGGGCGGCGGGACGGACGCCGCGGGCGGTGGCGCGACGACCAGGGAGCCGTCGAGGGCGGCGACCGCGAGGACGATCGTCAGCCAGTTCAGCCAGGCGAAGTTGCCGGAGAGCACCAGCCACAGCTGGGTGACGATGACGACGCAGGCGGCGACGCTCGCCACCGGCTGCGGGGTGAACAGGGCGACGGGGACCACCAGCTGGGCGAAGTGGTTGGCGGCGGTCTCGGCCCGGTGCGCCCCGCGTGGCAGGTGGTGGAAGTACCAGCTGAGGGGGCCGGGCATGGGTTGCGTCTCGTGGTGGTAGTACAGGCAGGTCAGGTCGCGCCAGCAGGCGTCGCCGCGCATCTTGATCAGCCCGGCGCCGAACTCGACGCGGAAGAGCAGCCAGCGCATCAGCCACAGGATCAGCACGGGCGGCCCGGTGTCGTCGTTGCCGAGGAACACCGCCAGGAAGCCCGCCTCCAGCAGCAGGGACTCCCAGCCGAAGGCGTACCAGGTCTGGCCGACGTTGACGATCGACAGGTAGAGCAGCCACAGCGCCGCCCAGACCAGCATGGCGGCCCACAGCGGCACGAGGTCGGTGACGCCCGCCACGACGGCGGCGGACAGCGCGACGCCGCCCCAGGCGACGGCGGCGAAGAGGCGGTCGGAGTAGCGCAGGTGGAACAGGCTGGGCGCGTGGCGGAACGGCACGCGCCGCAGGAAGTCCGGGACGGGCAGCAGCCCGTGCGCGCCCATAAGGGCGCGGAACTGGTTGGCGGCGGCGAGGAAGCCGACCAAGTAGAGCACGCCCAGCCCGCGCTGGACGACGACGCGGCTCAGCCAGTAGTCGGGTGCCGTGAACCACTCCATGGCCGCTTCTCTAGTGCCCCGCCGGGGTGTCCGCGACCCGGCGGGACGATGGCGGGGCGAGGTTCATCCGATGGGACGCGGCGGGCACGCGCCACGCGTGCGCCACGCGACGCGTGGTGCGCTGCTCGTGGTGCGCTGCTCGTGGTGCGCTACTCGTGGTCGGCGACGAGGGAGAGCAGCCCGCCCTCCGGGTCGCGGATGCCCGCGACCCTGCCGTAAGCGCTGTCCAGGGGTTCGCCGGTGACCTCGCCGCCCAGGTCCTTGGCGCGCCGGACGGCCTCGTCGACGTCGGCGACGGTGAAGAAGACGTGCCACCGCGGCCGGACCTTCGGGTCGGCCGCGGCCTCGACGCCCCCGCCGCGGATGCCCGCGACGCTGTGCCCGTCGACGTACAGCACGACGCGGTCGTTCTCCCACTCCACGACGTAGCGGGGGCCGCGCCGGTCCCAGTGGAAGACCTCGCCGTAGAACAGGGCCGCGGCGAAGGCGTCCCGGGTGCGCAGCTCGATCCACGAGGGGGCGCCGTGCATCCGCAGCTTGCGGGCGGGGCCGTGCTCGCCCTCCCAGATGCCGAAGGAGGCGCCCATGGAGTCGGCGACCAGGGCCAGCCGCCCCGCGTCGAAGTCGAGCGGGCCGACGGCCACCGTGCCGCCGCGGTCGCGGATGTCGGAGGCCGTGGCGTCGGCGCTCTCCACCCCGAAGTACGTGGTCCAGGACACCGAGGTCTCCCAGTCCCGGGCGATGGCCCCGATGCCGGCGACCTCCGTGCCGTTCACCAGCGCGCGTTCGTACGGGCCCCAGCGTGAGGGCCCGGGTTCGAACTCCCAGCCGAGCAGTGGTCCGTAGAACGCCTTCGCCACGTCCAGGTCGCGTGCCATCAGGCTGACCCAGCACGGGGCGCCCGCCACACAGCAGATCTTCGCGGTGGACACGTACCGGCCTCCTTGTCCTGCCCCGTTCCCAGAATGGCGGCAGCGGGTCCTGGAGGCATCTTCGGCGGTCCGTCGTACGTACCGGTGGGCGGGCGCCACGTGCTGCGGCCCGGTGGGTCAGTGACCGAACAGGTGCATGCCCCGGCGGCGGGCGGAGGGGGTGGGGGTCTGGGCGGCCGCCGTCTCGTCGTCGGTCCTGGCGGTGCCGGCGGCGGGGGCCGCGGTGCCGGCGGTGGTGGTGTCGGGCGCCTTCTCGGCCGCGCGGGCCCGGCGGCGCAGCCGGCGCAGCTCCGCGCGGCGGCTGCGTTCGCGTCCGGCGCCGGCCAGGGCGACGACCGAGGCCAGGCAGAAGACCAGGGCGAGCGCGAGACCGGCGAGGAACGCGCCGAGGGTGTTGACGGTGGCGATGTCGGAGCCGAACAGCGTCACGGTGTACTCGGGGCCTCCCCCGAGGTTCTCCGCGATCAGCAGTCCGGTGAAGGCGGCGGTCGCGCCCATGAGCACGAATCCCAGCAGCAGCATCGTGTCCTCCTCGATGTCGGGCGTGGTACGGGCCCTCGTCCCGCGCCTACCCCGGGTACGGTCACGGATGCGTACGGCCGCGCTTGTGCAGGAAGCGCCGCAGCCGGGTGAGCGGCCAGGCGTTGACGACGTCGTCCGCGGTGAGCCAGCCCCGCTGGGCGGTGCCGACGCCGTAGCGCATGAAGTCCAGGTGGACGGTGGAGTGTGCGTCGCTGTCGACGGCGAACCGGACGCCGTGCCGGCGGGCCCGCAGGATCAGCTCGTCGCCGAGGTCGAGCCGGTCGGGCTGGGCGTTGACCTCGAGCGCGGTGCCGGTGCGGGCGCAGGCGGCGAAGACCTCGTCGAGGTCGGCGTCGACGCCCGGGCGCCTGCCGAGCAGCCGGGTGGTGGGGTGGCCGATGATGTTGACGTACGGGTTCTCCGCGGCGCGCACCAGGCGCCGGGTGAGGGTGTCGCGGTCCTGGTTGAAGTGGGAGTGGATCGAGGCGACGCACAGGTCGAACCCGGCCAGGAACCCGTCCGGCCAGTCCAGACCCCCGTCGGGCCCGATGTTGAGTTCGGTGCCGTGCAGGACGCGCATGCCCCGGTGCGCGCGGTCCAGGCGGCGGACCTGCTCCCGCTGGGCGAGGACCTTCGCCTCGGTCATGCGCTGCATGTACAGGTCGGGCGCGTGGTCGGTGACCGCGTAGTAGGCGTAGCCGCGGGCGGCCGCCGCGGCCACCATCTCCTCCAGGCCGGCGAGGCCGTCCGTGAGGTCGGTGTGGGTGTGCAGGTCGCCGCGGACGTCGCCGGGGGCCAGCGGCTCGGGGAGCTCCCCCGCGAGGCCGGCCTGGATCTCGCCCCGGTCCTCGCGGAGGGTGGGCGGTATCCAGGGCAGTCCGAGCCGGGCGTAGACCTCCTCCTCGGTCCGGGAGACGACCAGCTCGCCGGTCGCGGCGTCGAAGAGCCCGTACTCGGAGAGCTTGAGGCCGTGGTGGACGGCCATCTCACGGGTGCGGATGTTGTGGGCCTTGGAGCCGGTGAAGTACTGCAGCGCCGCGCCCCAGGCGTCGGGCGGCACCACACGCAGGTCGACCTGGAGGCCCTTGGTGGTGCGGATCGAGGTCTTCTTCGCGCCGCGCACGACGACCTCGGCGGTGGCGGGCATCCGGGTGAACGCGTCCATGAACCGCGCGGAGCGCTCGGCGGAGAGGAGGACGTCGACGTCCCCGACCGTCTCCCGCATGCGGCGCAGCGAGCCGGCGTACGTGCAGCGCTCGCAGCCGGGGAGCGCGGCGAGCTCGGCGACGACCTCCTCTGCGACCTGCGTGGCGACGTCCAGCGGGACCCGGCCGCCCGAGGACTGCAGCAGGGCGATGCCGTGCAGGATGT
Organism: Streptomyces sp. NPDC111520; assembly: GCF_055635295.1. Taxonomy (NCBI): domain Bacteria; kingdom Bacillati; phylum Actinomycetota; class Actinomycetes; order Kitasatosporales; family Streptomycetaceae; genus Streptomyces; species Streptomyces sp. NPDC111520. Next base: position 449,616 of record NZ_JBVKBW010000007.1, read on the forward strand.
TCTCCTCGGTGCGGGCGCCGAATCCGGGCAGGTCGCGCAGGCGTTCGGCGTGGATGGCATCGGCGAGTTCCTGCACCGAGGCGATGTGCAGCTCCTCGTAGAGCATCATGGCCCGCTTGGGGCCGAGGGTCGGGATCGCGGTCATCTCCCGCACGCCCGCGGGGATGCGGGCGCGCAATTCCTCTACGGCGGGGACGGTGCCGGTGCGCAGGTACTCGGTGACCTTCTGGGCGACGGACTTCCCCACGTTGGGGATCTTCCGCAGCTCCTTGTCGCCGAGCCGGGCGACGTCCTCGTGGTGGCCGCCGATGGCGCGGGCGGCCTTCTCGTAGGCGCGCGCCTTGAAAGCGTCGCCGCCGGTGATCTGGATGAGGTCGGCGTACTCGCGGAGCAGGGCTTCGACCTCGTCGTTGGCCCTGGCCATGTACGGCCCCTTCCCGGGGCGCGCCGCGGCCTAACGCCCCCGGCCGTGCTTCCCCTCGCGGCCCGACGGGCGATGGGGCACCGTGGAGGGGCGGCGGAACCGCCGGTCCCACCGATCAGGGAGGCCCCATGACCGACCACACGTACCGGGTGACCGAGATCGTCGGCTCGTCCGGCGAGAGCCTGGACGCCGCCATCCGCAACGGGCTCAGCCGCGCCTCGGAGACCCTGCGCAACCTCGACTGGTTCGAGGTGACGCAGATCCGCGGCCACCTGGAGGACGGACAGGTCGGGCACTACCAGGTCGGGCTGAAGGTCGGTTTCAGGATCGAGGAGAACGGCTGAGCGACTGTCGTACCCGTCGGGCAGCATGGGCCCCACCGGTGCGGGCACCGGGCGGGCCACTTCGACGGAGGCACACATGGTCGCGTTCCAGCTCACGATCGACTGCGCGGATCCGGAGGCGCAGGCGCGCTTCTGGGCGGGCGCGTTGCGCTACCGCCTCGAGGACGCGCCGGGCGGCTTCGCCACCTGGCGTGCGTACTGGCTCTCCGTCGGTGTGCCCGAGGAGGAGCTCGGCGAGGGCGACTGCTGCGACTCCATCGTGGACCCGGAGGGCGGCGGCCCCCGGATCTGGTTCCAGCACGTGCCCGAGGGCAAGGTGGTCAAGAACCGGCTCCACCTCGACGTCAAGGTGGGCGGCGAGCGGGCCGAGGTGCCCCTGGAGACCCGCAGGGAACGGGTCGAGGCCGAGGTCGGCCGGCTGGTCGCGGCGGGCGCCGAACGGCTGCGCGTGCTCGCCCAACCGGGCGTGGACCACTACGGCGTGGTGATGCGCGACCCGGAGGGCAACGAGTTCTGCGTGGCGTAGCGGCCGGTCCGCGGTCCGCCGCACATCGCCTTGCCTGCCCCAAATGGCCCACTTACGCTCGGAATGACGGGGTGGCACCGTGGCGCCGACCGCCGCGACCAGCACCGGATCCCGCCGGGAAGAGGGGCAGTGGCATGCCTGCGACCAAGAAGATCCTGGTCATCGTGACGAACGTCGACGAGTACGAGAAGGTCGGCATGCGGACCGGGTTGTGGCTCGGGGAACTCACGCACTTCTGGGACGTGGTGGAGCAGGACGGCTACACCATGGACATCGCCAGCCCGGCCGGCGGCAAGGTCCCCCTCGACCCGGAGAGCCTCTCCCACGAGGTGCTGGAGGAGCTCGGCACCGGCGGGCACTACGCCGACCGCGCGTACATGGACCTCCTCGAGGACACGTTGCCGATCGCGCGGGTGGACCTCGAGGACTACGACGCGATCTACCTCACCGGCGGCCACGGCGTGATGTTCGACTTCCCGCAGAGCCGGGAACTGGAGGAGCTGACGGCCCGGTTCTACGAGTCGGGCCGGATCGTCTCCTCGGTCTGCCACGGCGCGACGGGGCTGCTCAACGTGACGCTGAGCGGCGGTGAACCGCTGGTCCGCGGCAGGCGGGTGACCGGTTTCTCCTGGCCCGAGGAGGAACTCGCGCACCGGGCCGGGGCGGTGCCGTACAGCCTCCAGGACGAGTTGCGCAAGCGCGGCGCCGACTACTCCACGGCCAGGCGGCCGTTCGACACCTACGTCGTCGAGGACGGCCGGCTGATCACCGGCCAGAACCCGGGCAGCGCCCGCGCGGTGGCGGAGGCGGTCGTCCGGCAACTGGCGAACGCCTAGCGTCGTCGACCCGGGCCGCTGTTCGTCACAGCGGTTCCCCCGGGCGACGCCAAGTGCGGTGTGTCGCAGGGCGGGAAGTCGTCCTCGGGGGCACCTCCGGTCGGCGGTCGGGGAGGGACGTGGAACGCGGCCCGGGTTCCCGACCCGCTGCGTTGCTCCCGCGGCCACTCGGCGGGAGGCCGCGCGTGGGGGCGCAGCCGCGATGAGGGTCGTGCGCCGCCCCGGGTGCGTCCGGCGCAGCCGCCGGCGTTCCTCCCGTCGGCGGCGACATCCCCGGCCCCGGGGCGGTCGCGGACGAGGTGCTGCGGGGGCTGCCCGTGCTCGTCTCGGTCGGCGGGGACGGTCCCGTCCTGTCCCCCGGGCCGGGGCGCCGGCCCGGAGCGCGCTGGTGACCACCGGCGACGCCGCGCGCCTCAAGCGCTGCGCCGGGCACAGCTGCGGCTGGGTCTTCTGGGACGTCTCCAAGAACCGCAGCCGGCGCTGGTGCTCGATGCGCGTGTGCGGCAACCGCAACAGGGCACGGGCGTACGCCGCACGGCAGCGGTAGCCGCGCCCGCCGCGGCATGATCCCGGTTGCGGGTCGTTGACGGGCGAAACAGCATGAAAGGGAGACCGATCTGGAGGTGGACCGGTGTCCTCACATGTTTCGGCGAACACCGCGGCCGAGTCCGGCGTGCTGCCGGAGCGCGGCCCCGGCCCCGGCCCGGTCACCCTGCACGTCAACGGGGAGCGACGGGCGGTGGACATCGAGCCCCGGGTGAGCCTGCTCGACGCGCTCCGTGAGCACCTCCGTCTGACCGGCGCCAAGAAGGGCTGCGACCAGGGCACCTGCGGGGCCTGCACGGTGCTGGTGGACGGGCGCCGCGTGCTGGGCTGCCTGACGCTCGCCGTCACGTGCGAGGGCCACGAGGTCACCACCGTCGAGGGCCTGGCCCGGGAGGGCCGGCTCGACCCGATGCAGGAGGCGTTCATCGCGCACGACGCCTTCCAGTGCGGCTACTGCACCCCGGGCCAGATCATGTCGGCGGTGGCCCTGCTGCGGGAGGGGCACGCCGCGGACGACGCGGAGATCAAGGAGTGGATGAGCGGCAACATCTGCCGCTGTGCCGCGTACCCCAACATCCGTGCGGCGATCCGCGCGGTCCGCGACGCGGACCCCGGTGCCGCCCCCGGAACCGGCAGCGGAGCGTGAGATCGTGCGGCCCATCACCTACACCCGCGCCACGGGCACGGCGGACGCGATCGCCGCCGTCACCGCGGACCCGCAGAGCCACTTCCTGGCCGGCGGCACCACGGAGGTCGACCTGCTGCGGCAGAACGTGCTCGCGCCGCGCCGGCTCGTCGACATCAACGACCTCCCCCTGACCGGAGTGGAGGGCATGCCCGACGGCTCGCTGCGGATCGGCGCGCTGGCCCGGATGAGCCAGGTCGCCGAAGCGGCCGTCGTACGGGAGCGCTTCCCGCTCGTCGCGCAGGCCCTGGAACTCGGGGCCTCGGCCCAGCTGCGCAACATGGCCTCCATGGGCGGCAACATGATGCAGCGGGTGCGGTGCGGCTACTTCCGCGACGCCTCGTCGCCCTGCAACAAGCGCGTGCCGGGCAGCGGTTGCTCGGCGATCGAGGGGACGAGCCGCGGGCACGCCGTCCTCGGCACGAGCGCGCACTGCATCGCCACCCACCCCTCGGACGTCGCCGTGGCGCTCGCGGCGCTGGACGCGCGGATCAGGACCCAGGGGCCGGGCGGTGAACGCTCCTACTCCTTCGACGAGTTCTTCCTGCTGCCCGGTGACGCCCCGGACCGGGAGCACCCGCTGGAGCACGGCGAGCTGATCACCGTGATCGAGGTGCCCTCGGTGCCGATCGCCCGCCACTCCACCTACCTGAAGGTCCGCGACCGCGAGTCGTACGAGTTCGCGCTGGTCTCGGTGGCGGCCGCGCTGGCGCTGGCGGACGGGCTGGTGCTGGACGTCCGCCTCGCGCTCGGCGGGGTGGGCACCCGGCCCTGGCGGGCGGAGCGCGCCGAGGAGTTCCTGCTCGGGGCGCCGGCGATCCCGCAGAACTTCCGCGAGGCGGCCCGGGTCGAGATGGCGGCGGCACGCCCCACGCAGATGAACGCCTTCAAGGTCGAACTCGCCTGCCGGACCGTGGTCCGCGCGCTCGAGACCCTCACCGGGAGCCCGTCGTGACCCCGGCCGTCGGACAGCCCATGGACCGGGTGGACGGACGCCCCAAGGTCACCGGCTCGGCCCGGTACTCGGCGGAGATCCCGCTGCCCGGCATGGCGTACGCCGCGCTCGTAGGGGCCCACATCGCCGGCGGGCGGATCACCTCGATCGACACCGGCGAGGCCGAGGCCGCCGAGGGGGTCCTCGCGGTCCTCACCCACGAGAACACCCCGCCCATCGCGGCGCAGCCGCCGCTGATCCCCTCCCTGGCGGGGACGGCGGCCCCCGGCCAGACCTTCTTCCCGCTGCAGGACGACGTCGTCCACTACGCGGGCCAGCACATCGCCGTCGTCGTCGCCGACACCCACGAGCGGGCCCAGCACGCGGCGAGCCTGCTGCACGTGCGGTACGCGGAGGAGCCCCCGGTCACCACCCTCGACCAGGGCCGCGACCTGGCCCACGTCCCCGAGACGATCTTCGGCGGCTTCATGCCGGGGCGCATGGCCCGGGGCGACCTGCGGCAGGGGCTCGACGAGGCCGACGTACGGCTGGACCTCACCTTCACGTACGCCGCGAACAACCACAACCCCATCGAGCCGCCGGCGACCACCGCCTCCTGGGAGGGCGACCGGCTCACCCTCTGGGACGCCACGCAGGGCATCACCTCCACCCAGCAGACGGTCGCCGCGCTGCTCGGCCTGCCGGTCTCCCGTGTGCGCGTCATCGGGCACTACACGGGCGGCAGTTTCGGCGGCAAGGCGATGATCTGGCACCATCCGGCGCTCGCCGCGATCGCGGCCCGGCTGGTGGGCCGCCCGGTGAAGCTGGCGCTGACCCGCGAGCAGATGTTCACCTCGATGGGGCACCGCGAGGAGCAGGAGCAGACGATCACGCTCGGCGCGACCGGGGACGGGCGGCTCACCGCGCTGCGCCACCAAAAGCTCTCCCCCACCTCGCACTTCGACGAGTGGGCCGAACCCTCCCTCGGCGTCGCCTCGCAGATCTACGGATGCCCCCACTACGAGGGCGAGTACCGGGTGTTCCCCGCGAACACCATGACGCCGACCTTCATGCGCGCCCCCGGCGAGGCCTCGGGCATGTTCGCCATGGAGTGCGCGATGGACGAGCTGGCCGAGCGCCTCGGGATCGACCCGCTGGAACTGCGGCTGCGCAACATCACGCCGACCGACCCCTCGACGGGTGACCCGTGGTCGAGCTGGGGGCTGGAGGAGTGCTACCGCCGCGGCGCGGAGCGCTTCGGCTGGGCCGGCCGTGACCCGCGGCCGCGCTCCCGTCGCGAGGGGCACTGGCTGATCGGTACGGGCATGGCCAGCGCCGGCTACCCCGTCGCCCAGCCCGTCACGCCGCAGCGGGCCCGCGCCCGCCTGTACGCCGACGGCACGGCGCTGGTGCAGGCGGCCACCCCCGACTTCGGAACCGGCGTGGCCACGGCCATGACGCAGGTCGCCGCCGACGCCCTCGGCCTGCCTGCCGAGCGGTGCCGCTTCGAGAACGGTGACACGGCCTTCCCGCAGATCGCCGCCGCCGTCGGCTCTTCCGGCGCCGGCATGATCAGCGCGGCCGTCCACACGGCGGCCACGGCCCTGCGCGACGCGCTCGTGGCCCGGGCGGTCGCCGACGCCGAGTCGCCGCTGCGCGGGGCGGCCCCCGGGGCCGTGGAACTCCGGGACGGGCGCATGGTCCTCCGGGACGACCCGGACACCGGCGAGACCTACGTCGAGATGATGCACCGTCAGTTCCTGCCCGACATCGAGGCACTGGGCTCCTGGACCCCCGACGCCGGCGCGAACGGCCACGCCCTGATGACCTTCGGCGCCCAGTTCGCCGAGGTCGCCGTCGACGCCGACCTCGGCCTCGTCCGGGTCCGCCGCATGGTCGGCGCCTTCGCGCCCGGGCGGGTCCTCAACCCCAAGACCGCCCGCAGCCAGCTGATGGGCGGCATGATCTGGGGCCTGGGCCAGGCCCTCCTCGAGGCCAACCACATGGAGCCCCGCACCGGCCGCTGGGCGGCCTCCAGCCTCGGCGACTACCTGGTGGCCGTCAACGCGGACGTACCGGACGTCGACGTCGAACTCGTCGAGGTCGAGGACACCGTCGTCAACCCCCTCGGCGTCAAGGGCGTCGGCGAGATCGGCCAGGTCGGCGCCGGCGCCGCCATCGCCAACGCCGTCCACCACGCCATGGGCCGCCGCGTCCGCAAGATGCCGATCACCATCGAGGACCTGCTCTAGGCACCGCCCCCTCGGGGCCGTCTCAGGGGCCCGGAGCGCGGCGGCGGAGACGGCGGCGGTGGAGGTGGCGGGCGGTCAGGGCGGCGGCGAGGAGGGCCGCGGCGATCAGGGCGTAGAGCTGGAAGCGGGTGAACCAGGCGTAGAGGGAGCCGAGGCGGGTGCCGGCGGCGTAGGCGAGGGCCGACCATGCGCCGACCCAGAGCACCGCCCCGAGGGTGTTGCAGAGCAGGAAGCGCCACCAGGGCATGCCCGCGGTGCCGGCGATGATGCCGTTGGTCTGGCGCAGGACGTCGACGAAGCGGGCGAGCAGGACGACGAGGTCGCCGCGGCGGGCGAAGAACTCCTCGCCGCGCAGGAAGCGTTCGGGGGTGAGCAGGACGTAGCGGCCCCAGCGGTGGACGAAGGCGCGACCGCCGCTGCGGCCGATGAGGTAGCCCAGGCAGTCGCCCGCGACGGCCGCGGCGACGGCGACCGCGACGACGCCGGCGATGTCCATGCGCCCGGTGCCCGCGTAGGCGGCCGCGACGACCAGGACGGTCTGGCCGGGCACGGGGATGCCGCCGTTGTCGAGGAGCACGAGGACGCCGACCGCCAGGTAGCCCCAGTCGTCGAGGAGGGGGGCCAGGTGCGCGAGGGGTCCGGGGAGGGGCGGCGGGACGTCGGCCGGGGCCACGGGCTCAGCCCGCGGCCGGGTCACGCGGGCCGCCGGCGAGCGTGAGGTTGTCTCCGGTGACCGGGTCGAAGAGCTGGGCCTGAGCGGTGTCCAGCCACAGTGACAGCCGCTCGCCCTCGCGGGCCCGGGTCCTGGGGGACACCCGGGCGACGATCTCGGGGCCGCCGGCTCCGGTGTCCGCGAGGCCGGAGTCGGCGGCGAGTTCGGCCAGTTGCCCGGCGGCCGCCGCGCCGCCCTCCTGGGCGAGGTGGACGTAGACGTCGGAGCCGAGGGACTCCCGGACGTCGACGGTGACGGTGAGGACGGCGCCGCCGCGGTCCGGGCCGACGAGCGCGGCGTCCTCGAAGTGCTCGGGCCGGAAGCCCGCGACGACCTCGCGCGGTGCGTCACGGCGTGCCAGGGCGGCGCGCAGGCGGTCGTCGAGCGGCAGGTCGCCGAGCGGGGTGCGCAGCCGGTCCTCCTCCACCGCGGCGGGCAGGAAGTTCATCGCGGGCGAGCCGATGAACCCCGCGACGAAGAGGTTGCGCGGCCGGTCGTACAGCTCCTGCGGCGAACCGGTCTGCTGGACGACGCCGCCGCGCATCACGACCACGCGGTCGCCGAGGGTCATGGCCTCGGTCTGGTCGTGCGTGACGTACACCGTGGTGGTGCCGAGGCGCCGCTGCAGCCGGGCGATCTGGGTGCGCATCTGGACCCGCAGCTTGGCGTCGAGGTTGGACAGCGGCTCGTCCATCAGGAAGGCCTTGGGTTCGCGGACGATCGCGCGGCCCATCGCGACGCGCTGGCGCTGCCCGCCGGAGAGGTTGGCCGGCTTGCGGTCGAGGTGGCCGGTGAGGTCAAGGACACGGGCCGCCTCCTCGACCTTCTCGCTGATGACGGCCTTGTCCACGCCGGCCAGCCGCAGGGCGAAGCCCATGTTCTGGCGGACGGTCATGTGGGGGTAGAGGGCGTAGCTCTGGAAGACCATGGCGATGTCGCGGTCCTTGGGGGCCTTGTCGTTGACGACCCGGCCGCCGATGCGGAGGGTGCCCTCGGTGATGTCCTCCAGCCCGGCGATCATGTTGAGGGTGGTGGACTTCCCGCAGCCGGACGGCCCCACGAGGATCACGAACTCGCCGTCCGCGATGGCGAGGCTGACGTCGCGGACGGCGACGGCGCCGTCGGGGTAGCGCTTGGTGACGCCTTCGAGGGTGATCTCGGCCATGTGCGGTCCCTCAGCCCTTCACTGCGCCGGAGGTCAGTCCGGCCACGATGCGCCGCTGGAACAGCAGCACGAAGACGACGATCGGGACGGTGATCACCACGGCGGCCGCGGCGATCGAGCCGGTGGGCTGCTGGAACTGCGAGCTGCCGGTGAAGAAGGCGATCGCCGCCGGGACGGTGCGCGCGGCGGTGGTGGAGGTCAGCGAGATCGCGAAGAGGAAGTCGTTCCAGCAGAAGATGAAGACCAGGATCGCCGTGGTGAACACCCCGGGCGCCGCGAGCGGTGCGATGACCAGCCGGAACGCCTGGGCGGGGGTCGCCCCGTCGACCTTGGCCGCCTTCTCCAGGTCCCAGGGGATCTCACGGAAGAACGCCGACAGCGTGTAGATCGCCAGCGGCAGCGAGAAGGTCATGTACGGGATGATCAGCCCGGCCCAGGTGTCGAACAGCCCGAGGAAGCGCTCGATGTTGAACAGCGGCGACACCAGGGAGATCGGCGGGAACATCGCGATCAGCAGCGAGGTGCCGATGAGCAGTCCCTTGCCGGGGAAGCGCAGCCGGGCCACCGCGTAGGCGGCCATCGTGCCCAGCGTGACGGCGACGACGGTGGAGATCAGCGCGATCCCGATGGAGTTGACCAGGGCGCGGGTGAACTCGGAGGTCGCGAAGATGCCGCGGTAGTTCTCCAGCGTCCAGGTGCGCGGGACGAAGCTGCCGTCGGAGAGCGTGGCGGGGTCCTTGAAGGACAGGGCGACGATCCACCACACCGGGAAGAGCGCGTAGAGCACCACGACGGTGTTGACGACGCTCCAGCGGGCGATCCGCCGCCGCTGCGCCGGGCTCGTGCTCATCGTCCGGTGTCCTCCGATCCGGGGGCGGCCGTGCCGAACAGCCTGATGAAGGCGAAGGCGATGACCGCGACGCACAGGAAGATCAGCACCGAGATGGCCGAGCCGATGCCGAGGTTCAGCGCGGTGAAGAGGTTGTCGTAGCCGAGGATCGACACGGAGCCGGTGCCGTTGGAGCCCTGGGTGAGCACGTAGATGTTGTCGAAGATCCGGAACGCGTCCAGGGTGCGGAACAGCAGCGCCACCAGGATGGCGGGTTTCATCAGCGGCAGCGTGACGAGCCGGAAGCGCTGCCACCGGGTGGCGCCGTCGACCATGGCGGCGCGCAACGTCTCCTCCGGCACCAGGGCCAGTCCGGCGAGCAGCAGCAGCGCCATGAAGGGGGTGGTCTTCCAGACCTCGGCCAGGACGATGAGGCCGATGGCCTTCCACTGGTCGGTCAGCGGGGCCGCGCCCGAAGCGTCGACGAGGTAGCCGATGCCGGGGGTCCAGGCGTACTGCCAGGAGAAGGCGGCGACGACGGTCACGATGCCGTACGGCAGCAGGACCGCGGTACGCACCCCCGAACGGCCGATCACCGCCCGGTGCATGACGACGGCCAGCCCCATGCCGAGGGCCAGTTCCACCGTGACGGAGACCGCGGTGATCAGGCAGGTCACCCAGAACGCCTGCCACCAGAACCCGGAGCTCAGGACGGCGGCGTAGTTGTCCAGGCCGACGAAGCGGGCCAGCTGGGGGAAGCGCAGGTCGTAGCGGTGCAGGGAGAGGTAGACGGCGTAGAGCACGGGGTAGGCGGTCACGACGAGCATGACGAGCACGGCGGGGGCGCAGAGCAGCAGGCCCAGCCGCCGCTCCTGCCGGGCGCCCTCCGAGAGGCGCGTCACGGGACCAGCCCCTTGGACTGCAGGGCGTCCTCGATCTGCCCCTGCAGGTCCCGGACGGACTCGGCCGGCCGGATCGCGGCGGGCGGTGACAGGGTGTGGGACACCGCGATGGACACGTTCTGGTAGGCGGGGGTCTGCGGGCGCAGGGCGGCGTTCTCCAGCTCGGCGAGGATGTCCTGGGCGAAGGGGTAGCTCCGCCGGACCTGGGGATCGTCGTAGAGGGAGCGCAGGGTCGGCGGCAGGCCGCCGCGCAGCGCGGCGTTCCGCTGGTTGTCCCGGTCGCGCAGGCACAGCGCCGCCTCGAAGGCGAGCTCGGGCCGGCGGCTGTGGGCGCCGACGGCGAGGTCGATGCCGCCGATGGTGACCCGGGCGGGACGGCCGGCGTCGACCCGCGGGTAGCGGGCCCACCGGAAGTGCCGGAACAGCTGCGGGTTGTCGGCCTTCATCGCGGGATACACGAAGGGGTAGTTCAGCTCGAAGGCGGCGGTTCCCGCCTCCATGGCCAGCCGGTTCTGGTCCTCCATCTGGTTGGGCAGCGAGGGGTCGGCGGCGGGCGAGACCGCGAGGTCGCGCATGATGCCCGCGGCCCGTACGGCGGGCGGCCCGAGCGAGGGGGCGCTCGCGTCCGCGTCGAGGATCGAGCCGCCGGCGCTGGAGACGAGCGTGTTGAACCAGACCGTGAGCCCCTCGTACTGGGCGCCCTGGACCTCGATCCGGTGCGGTTTCCCGGCCTTCGCCAGGTCACGGGCCGTGTCGAGCATCGCGGCCCACGTCGTGGGCGGCTCCGGCACGAGGTCCGCGCGGTACCAGAGCAGCTGGACGTTGGTGTTGTACGGGACGGCGTAGAGGCGGTCCTTCCACGTGGCCGTGCGCAGCGGGGCGTCGAGGGTGTCCCGGACGGCCTCGGCGCGCCGGGTGCCCGTCCACGGGCGGATCCAGCCGGCCTCGGCGAATTCCGGGGCCCAGGTGACGTCCAGGCCGAGGATGTCGAGCGCGGGGTCGTGTGCGGCCAGCCGGCGTACGAGCTGCTGCCGCTGGCCGTCGGCCGTCCGGGGGAGTTTGTTGTAGCGGATGACGTAGCGTCCGCCGGAGGCACGGCCGCACCGGTCGGCGGCCTCCTGCAGCGCCCCGGAGTCGTCGGGGAAGTTGTACCAGTCGAGCGTCGCCCGCCCGGGGGCCGGCGACGACGCGCCGCCGCACGCGACCGCGGCGGCCGCGAGGACCAGCACCGCGACAAGGGCCCGGGAGCGCCGCACCGCGCACGCCATAGGCACCTCGCTCCCCTGCTCGGACACACTCCGGCCCCGGACCATGAAGCCCCCGCGCCGGCCCCCGACGGTGCCTCAGGGGCGTGTCGGGGCCGGGTATTCACGCGGTCGGCGCAACCCGTCCCCGCTGACCGGTGCGGGAGTCCCGCGTCCGGGGAGACTGGCTGGGTGCCCGGCGTCCTTCCCGCCCCGCTCGCCGACCTCCTGCGGCGCAACAACGACCCGATCGTCGTGCAGACGGTGCGCTCCACCGTGGCCGCGGTGCTGTCGTACGCCGTGGCGGTCTGGCTGCTGCCCAACCCGGCACCGCTGACGGCCCCGCTGACGGCCCTGCTCGTGGTGCAGGTGACGCTCTACACGACGGTGACCACAGGCGTCCGACGGGTGGTCAGCGTGGTGGCGGGCGTCCTCATCGCGGTGGGTTTCGCGGAGCTGATCGGGCTGACGGTGTGGAGCCTCGGGCTGATCATCCTGGCGTCGCTGGTGACCGGTCACTTCATCCGGGTGGACGAGTTCGTGGCCGAGGTGGCGATCAGCGCGATGCTCATCCTGGCCGTCCCCGCCCCCTCGGGCGAGGCGCTGGACCGGGTGCTGGAGACCCTGGTCGGGGCCGGCGTCGGGGTGCTGCTCAACGTCGTGGTGCCGCCCCCCGCCTTCGTGGAGCCGGCCGGCGACGCGGTGCGCGAGCTCGCCGAGCACATGCGGGCGCTGATGCTCCGGATGGGCCGGGAGGTACGCGCCGGCGCCACGGCCGGACAGGCCGTCTCCTGGCTGATGGACGCACGCCGGCTGGACAACGAGATCGCGCGGTTCGACGCCTCGCTGCGCAGGGCGGAGGAGGGGACCCGGCTCAACCCGCGGGTGAAGCCGGCGGAGGGCGCGATGACCCGGCTGCTGCTGCGCAGCGGGCTGGACACCCTGGAGGTGTCGACCGTCCTGCTGCGGACGCTGTGCCGCTCGCTGACGGAGCTGGACCGCGAGCGCGGCGGGAGGGAGCCGCTGTTCACCGGCGAGCTCGCCGCCGGCATCGACGAGTTGTTCGCCGACATGGCCGACGCCGCCGACAGTTTCGGCCGGCTGATCGCGGCCCAGGTCACGGAGGGCGCCGACCATGCGGAGGCCCGGCTGGCGGACGCCCTGCGGCGCGGCCGGGAGGAACGGGACCGGATCGCGGTGCTGCTGCGGGCGGAGACGGAACGGCGCTGGGAGAGCTGGGACCTGTACGGGGCGCTGCTGGCCAACGTCGACCGGCTGCTGGACGAGCTGGACCTCGAGAAGCGCTCGCTGTGGCTGTCCGAGCAGCTGGTCGCCGCCGCGCCGCGGCCGCCGACGCTGACCTGCCGGATGCGCCGTCAGGCCCGCTCCGCCGCCGCCCGGCTGCGCCTGAGGTCCCCCAGGGGGACCGCTTCCGGACGGGACGGTCGGTGATCATGCCTCATGCTGGTGGGATGGACCTGCTGAACGTGTGTGTCGCCGGGGCGACCGGCTGGACCGGGGAGGCGGTCGCCCGCGCCGTCCTGGACTCCGCGGACCTGCGGCTGCGGACGGCGGTGGCCCGGTCCGCGGCCGGCGCGGACCTCGGGGCGGTGTGGGGCGGCCCCGAGCTCGGGGTCCCGGTCTTCAGCACGGTCGACGACGCGCTGGACGGCGTGGACGTGCTGATCGACTACACCTCGCACACCGCGGTCGGGCGCCATGTACGCACCGCCGTGGTCCGGGGGGTCGACGTGGTGGTCGGATCGTCGGGCCTGTCCGGCGCCGACTACGAGGAGATCGCCGCGCTGGCCGAGGAGCACGGGGTCGGGGTGGTGGCCTCGGGGAACTTCTCGCTGACCGCGGCGCTGGCGCAGGCGGCCGCCAGGCTGGCGGCCCGTCACCTGCCGCACTGGGAGATCGTCGACTACGCCTCCGCGACCAAGCCCGACGCCCCCAGCGGCACCGCACGTGAACTCGCCGAACAACTGGCCGCCGTACGGCGCCCCGAGTACGCCGTGGACCCGGAACACACGGCCGGGCACCCGGAGGCCCGCGGCGCGTCGATCGCGGGCACGCAGGTCCACTCGCTGCGGCTGCCGGGCTACACCCTCGCCGTGGAGGCGCAGTTCGGGCTGCCGGACGAGCGTCTGGTGATCCGGCACGAGGCCGGCAACTCCCCCGCCCCGTACGTCGCGGGGACCCTGCTCGCGGCTCGCGCGGCCGCGGCACGCCCCGGTCTGGTGCGCGGTCTCGACACCTTGTTGCTGGGCGGGGACTGACGTTCCGTACCTCGTGGCACTGCGTCACTTCCTTGGCCACGCTGTCGCCCGGACGCTCCGCTCGACGGGCGGCCGTTTACCGCGCGACGTACGACTGGATCGCAGGGGCGGCGGCGATCGCCGCCCGCCACGCGTCCGAAGGAAGGACACTCATGCGAACCAGTCTGATGCGCCGCACCGCTCTCGGCGTCGCGACCGGACTCCTTGCGACCGGCCTCCTGGCCGCCTCGACCGGCAGCGCCGTCGCCACGGCGGGCAGCGACGACGGCAGGAACGGCTCCCAGAGCAAGGGCAGCGACGACTACGGCGACGACGACAACGGATACGGCGACGACGGCGGGGACGACAACGGCTACGGCGGGGGCAACGGGGACAACGGCTACGGCGACAACGGCCGCGGAGGCGGCGGGGGCGGCGGCGGAGGCGGCGGGGGCAATGGTGGCGGGGGCGGAGGCAACGGCGGCGGTGGCGGGGGCGGCGGCCGCAGCGACTGGAACGACGACGGCAGCGACAACGGCCGCGGCAACGGCGGCGGCGGGAACGGCAACGGCGGCGACAACGGCCGCGGCGGGGGCGGGGGCGGGGGCGGGGGCGGCGACAACGGCCGCGGCGGAGGCGGTGGCGGCGGCGGCCGCAGTGACTGGAACGACAACGGCAGCTCCCGCGACAACGGCCGCGGCGGCGGCAACGACAACGGCGATGACGACGACAACGGCCGGGGCGGCGGCCGCGACAACGGCAACGACAACGGCGGCAAGGGCTCGAAGGGCGGCGGCGGCAACAACGGCAACAACGGCAACGGCGGCAAGGGGAACAACAACAACGACGACAACGGCGACAACGCGACCTACAAGGACAAGGACGACAACAACGGGAAGGGCAGCAGCAACGGGAAGGGCAACAACAAGGGCAACAACAAGGGGGGCAAGGGCAGCAAGGGCAAGAGCAACAAGGGCGGCAAGGGCCACGACAAGGGACACGGCAAGAAGCACGGCAAGCACCACAAGAAGCAGTGCAACAAGCACGGCTACCGGTTCAACTTCAGCTACAAGTACAGCGTGAGCTACGGCTATGGCATGGGGTACGGCAGCGGTGTCCACGCCCTCGGTCTCGGCAAGGGCAACGGGAAGGGCGCGGGCTTCGTCCACGCCGACTTCGGCTACGGGTTCGGCGACAAGGCCGGCCGCGGATACGGAGGTCTGTACGACAACGGTCTGATGAACGTGCTCATCTGACGCGGGGCTGCCGCCGGGTACGACGAGGGCCGGGAGGAACGGTGTGTTCCTCCCGGCCCCGCGTACGTGCGGACCCCGGCCTCAGTCGAGGTCGGAGGCCTTGATGTAACCGCTGTCGACGAGCAGCTTCTTGTAGTTGGACTTGTCGACACCCACCGGGGGCAGGAGGTACGCCGGCACGACCTTGTTGCCGTTGTCGTTGTCCTTGTTGTTGTTCACCTCGGGCTTCTTGCCGCTGAGGATGTCCTGCGCCATCTTGACCGCGACGGCGGCGAGCTTGCGGGTGTCCTTGTAGACCGTCATCGACTGCTCGCCGGCGATGATCTCCTTGACCGAGTCGACCTCGGCGTCCTGCCCCGTGATCACCGGCATCGGCTTGGCGGTGCTGCCGTAGCCGTCCGCCTTCAGGGACTTGATGACACCGCGCGCGATGCCGTCGTTGGGGGCCAGGACGGCGTCGACGGTGGAACCGCCCTTGTAGTGGTCCCGGAGGCGGGTCGTCATCGTCTCGGTGGCGATGTCCGCCTCCCACTTGAAGATGGTGACCTGGCTCAGGCGGGTCTGGTCGCTCTTGACGACCAGCTGACCGTCCTTGATGAACTCGTCCAGCGTGTCCATCGCGCCGTTGAAGAAGCCCTGGACGTTGTTGTCGTTGGCGTCGCCGGCGAAGACCTCGAGGTTGTACGGGCCGGCGTTGCCGCCCTTCTTCAGCCCGAGCTTCTGGACGATGTAGTCGGCCTGGAGCTTCCCGACCTTGTAGTTGTCGAAGCTCGCGTAGTAGTCCACGTTGCTGGAGCCCAGCAGCAGGCGGTCGTAGGCGATGACCTTGACACCGGCACGGGCCGCCTTCTGGAGCGCGTCACCCAGCTCGAAACCGTCGACGGCGCCGATGATCAGGAGCTTGTCACCCCGGTCGATCATGTCCTCGACCTGCTCGACCTGCTTGTCGACGCTGTCCTCGGCGTACTGCTTGTCTGTCTTGTACCCCTGCTCCTTGAACAGCTTTTCCATGTTGTCGCCGTCGTTGATCCACCGCGTCTGCTTCGTGGTGGGGAGGGCGATGCCCACGGTGACCTCGCCGCCCTGGCCGCCCGAATCGTTGCCGCAGCCGGTGACCGCGGCAGTCAGGGAGAGCGTGAGGACCGCCAGGGTCACGGTGCGCAGTCTGGCAGCGCCGCCAGCGTGCATGGGACTCAGTTCCTTTCGGGCCGAACAAAGGTGTGCTCTCATCGCCCACCCCCGAGAGCGACAGTGTCCGGGCCCGTCACGGAAGTCCGTGGCAGCCCAGCGATCCGCCGGAGCCCGGTGAACTGCTGATGCGTCAGGCCCGAGGAGTGCTGTGGGAGGCCGACGGCAGCACGCCGCGCTCCCGGTCCCGACGGGGTCCGTGATCACCGAACCCCACCTGGACGGATACCTCGAATGGATCCGGACAATAGCACAGCCGATCGTACGGACGTTCAGCCGACCGGCACCGCGTTGGGGCTCGCCTGGGTGCCGCTTCCGGGGACCGGCTCGGAGGCGTCGTCGCCCAGCGCGACGATCCGGTTGTCCGCGTCCACGTGCACCACGCGCGGGCGCAGCTCACGGGCCTGCGCGTCCTCGAACTGCGCGTAGCTGATCAGGATCACGAGGTCGCCGGGGTGCACCAGGTGGGCGGCGGCGCCGTTGATGCCGATCACCCCGGAGCCGCGGCGGCCCTCGATGACGTAGGTCTCCAGCCGGGCGCCGTTGGTGATGTCGACGATGTGGACCAGTTCGCCGGGCAGCAGGTCGGCGGCGTCCATCAGGTCGGCGTCCACGGTGACGGACCCGACGTAGTGGAGGTCGGCCTCGGTCACGGTGGCACGGTGGATCTTGGACTTGAACATGGTGCGCAGCACGGCTCACACTCCCGATGCGAAGGGTCGCGTCCCGGTCGGGGTACGCGCCTGTTACGGCCATCGTAGTCGGCGCCGGTCGACGGCCCGGAGGCACCCGTTCGCGTCAGCCTCTGCCGTTTCCGCACCACCTCTAGGCAAGTGGCTCAATAGCCGGATATCTTCCCTGCCTGCCGTCACGGTGCGGCGGGCACCGGCTCGGGGAAGGGGGCACCGTGCGCGAGTTCAGCCTTCCGCCCCGGGCGGAGCAGTTGCGGTCGGGCGGACTCGCCGACTCGGTGTACGAGACGGCCGACAAGCGCCCGGACACGGCCGTACTCGCCCGGCGGGACGGGCACGGGGGCGACGACCGCTGGCAGGAGGTCGGCGCCGCGGCCTTCCGGGACGAGGTGGCCGAACTGGCCCGCGGCCTGGTGGCGGAGGGGATCCGCTTCGGCGAGCCGGTGGCCGTGATGGCCCGCACCCGGTACGAGTGGACGTTGTTCTCCTACGCGCTGTGGTCGGTGGGCGCCCGGATCGTCCCGGTGTACCCGACCTCCTCGGCCGAGCAGGTGCGGTGGATCCTCGCCGACTCGGGGGCGGTGGCGATCGTCGTCGAGCACGAGGACCACGCCATGACGGTGGGCGCCGTGTGCGACACCCTGCCCGCGCTGCGCCGGATCTGGCAGCTCGACGCGGGGTGCGTCCCGTGGCTGGCGGCGCTCGGCCGGCAGGTGCACCCGGTGGTGGTGGAGCAGTTGCGCTGGGCGGTCGAGCCGCAGTCGGTGGCGGTGATCGCCTACACCTCGGGCACCACGGGACCGCCCAGGGGCTGTCTGATCACCCACGCCAACCTCGCCGCCGAGTGCGACACGCTGCTGGCCGGGTACGGCTCGATCTTCGCCCCGCCGGGGGTGCGGCCGTCGGTGCTGGCGTTCCTTCCCATGTCGCACATCTACGGACTGATGGTGACCACCTGCGCGGTGCGCGGGGGCGTGCTGCTCGGCCACCAGCCCGACCTCGCGCCGGGGGAACTCCTCCCGGCCTTCCGTTCCTTCCGGCCGACGATCCTGCTCGCCGTCCCGTACGTGTACGAGAAGATCATCCAGGGCGCCCGGAACGCCGCCGCCCGGGGCGGCAAGGGCCATGTCTTCGACCGGGCCGCCGGCGTGGCGGTGCGCTGGGCGGAGGCCGTGGAGCGGCAAGCCCTGGGCTCGGGGCCTGGACCGGGGCCGTTGTTGCGGGCGGCGCACTCGGCCTTCGAGCGGATGGTCTACGCGCGGATCCGGGAGGTCCTGGGCGGGCGGGTGAACTACACGGTCTCGGGCGGGTCGCCGCTCAGCAGGGAGCTGGCGCTGCTGTTCGCGGGTGCCGGGCTCACCATCTACGACGGCTACGGGCTCACCGAGACGACGGCAGCGGTGACCGCGCAGCCGCTGGGGAAGGTGCGCTTCGGCACAGTGGGCCGGCCGCTGCCGGGCAGCGCGGTGCGGATCGCGCCGGACGGCGAGGTACTGGTCCGGGGGACGACGGTGTTCGCCGGCTACCACGCCGATCCGGTCGCGAACCGCGAGGTGTGGCGCCGCGGCGGCTGGATGGCGACCGGCGACACGGGCTCGCTCGACCCTGACGGGTACCTGACGATCACCGGCCGGAAGAAGGACATCATCATCACCAGCGGCGGCAAGAGCGTGGCGCCCCTGGTGCTGGAGGAGCGGCTGCGGTGGCATCCGCTGGTCTCGCAGTGCATCGTGATCGGCGACAACAGGCCCTTCGTCGCGGCGCTGATCACCCTGGACCGGGAAGCGGTCCAGCTGCGGACCGCCATGACCGGGCGGGACGTGGACGCCGAGGTCCGGCGCGCGGTGTCGATGGCCAACTCGGCGGTCTCCCGCGCCGAGTCGATCCGGGCCTTCCGCATCCTGCCGCACGAGTTCTCGGTGGAGAACGGGATGCTGACGCCCTCCCTGAAGCTCCGCAGGAACGCGATCGTCAGCGCGTACGCGGAGCAGATCGAGTCGATCTACGCCTCCCCGGCCTCCTGACCCGCTCCGCTCCGCCCGTCGCCGCCGTCGCCGCCGTCGCCGCCACCGCCATTGCCGTCGAGCAGCCCGCGCAGGCGGTCCAGGAAGGTCCGCTGGGCCGAGAGGATCTTCTCGTGGGCGGCCGGGCCGAGCGGGAACCACGCGGCCCGGTCCACCTCGGGGAACTCCCTGACCCGGCCGGAGCCCCGGGGCCACTCCATGGAGAAGGTCCCGGGCACCACGAGGCCGGTGTCGAGGTCGCCCTCCAGCGCCCAGACGGTCACGACCTTCCCGTTGGGCTGCCGGTTCTCGCCGAGCGGCAGCAGCTCGCCCGCGGGCACCGGCAGGCCCAGTTCCTCCAGGAACTCGCGCCGGGCGGCCGCCTCTGCGGTCTCGCCGGGCTCGTACTCGCCCTTGGGGATCGTCCACGCCCCGTCGTCCTTGGACGACCAGAACGGGCCGCCCATGTGGGCCAGCAGCACCTCGGGCGCACCGCCCGGCGTGCCGCGGAAGAGCAGGATCCCCGCGCTGCGCTTGACCGCCTTGTCCGCCATCCGACCAGTGTGGCCGGTTAGTCGCGGGCCAGCCACAGGTCGGGGCCGAAGACCTCGTAGTGCACGGCCGAGGCGGGCACACCGCGCTCGATGAGCTGGGCGCGCACGGCGCGCATGAAGGGCAGCGGGCCGCACAGGTAGGCCCGCAGGCCCTCGGGCAGTTCGACGCCGGACAGGTCGACCCGGCCGGCACGGTCGCCGGGGCCGGCGCCGGTGCCCGGGTCCTCGTACCAGAAGTGGGCGCTGCCCGCGGGGAGCTTCTCGGCCAGGGCGCGGTGGTCGGCGGAGTGGGCGTGGTGCCCCGGCGAGCGGTCGCCGTGGACGACGGTCACGGGCGCCGCGTAGCCGTCGCCGGCGAGCCGGTGCAGCATCGCGAGCATCGGGGTGCAGCCGATGCCGGCCGAGGCGAGCAGCAGGGGTCCGCCGTCGTCGGCGAGGACGATGTCGCCGTAGGGGGCGGAGAGTTCGACGCGGGCGCCCTCGCCCACGTGGTCGTGGAGGTGGGCCGAGACCTCTCCGTCCGGGCTCCCGGCGAGACCGCGCTCGCGCTTGACGCTGATCTGGCGGGTGGTGTCGCCGGGTGCGCCGGAAAGGCTGTACTGGCGGATCTGCCGGGCGCCGTCGGGGAGTTCGACGCGCACCGAGACGTACTGGCCGGGGCCGAAGTCGGGCAGCGGCAGGCCGTCCGCGGGGCGGAGCCGGAAGGAGGCGACGTCCTCGGTCTCCCGCACCTTCTCGGCGACCTCCCAGGGGCGCCAGATGTCGCCGGTCAGGACGTCGCGCTCGGCGTACAGCCGCTGCTCGATGGCGATGAGGGCGTTGGCCATCAGCCAGTAGACCTCGTCCCAGGCGGCGGCGACCTCCTCGGTGACGGCGTCGCCCAGCACTTCGGCGATGGCGGCGAAGAGGTGCTTCTGGACGACGTGGTACTGACCGGGGCTGATGCCGAGCGACGCGTGCTTGTTGGCGATCCGGGCGAGCATCGCGTCGGGGCGCTGCCCGGGCTGCTCGACCAGGACGGTGGCGAAGTGGGCGATGGCTCCGGCGAGGGCCTCGCGCTGGGTGCCGGCCGCCTGGTTGCCGCGGTTGAACAGGTCCCTCAGCAGCTCGGGGTGGGCGGCGAAGAGCCGGTCGTAGAAGAGCCCGCTGATCTCGGAGATCGCGCCGCCGACGGCGGGCAGGGTGGCGCGGACGGTCGCTGCGGACTTCTCGCTGAGCATGGACGGCTCCCTAATTGGTATCTGAAATTCGTATTAAAGGACGTGCGGACGCCCACCCCGGCGGGCGGTGGTTCCCGAAGGCCGGATCAGCCGCGCGGACGGGGCGGGCCGGAGCCGACCAGCCCCACCAGGACGGGTCCGGTGGGCGCGGCGGTCAGGTCGGCGACGGTCAGCGGGTCCAGGGAGGCGTAGAAGGCCTCCTGCGCCCGGCGCAGCGCGCCGCGGAGGCGGCAGGCGCCGGCGAGCGGACAGGGCGTCTCGCCCTCGCAGTCCACGACGTCGCCGACCCCTTCCAGCTCCCGCACCAGCCGGCCGACCGAGGCCGTCCGCCCCGCGGCGGTGAGCTCCAGGCCACCGCCGCGCCCGCGGCGGGTCTCGACGACCCCCAGGTGCTGCAGCCGGGCGACGACCTTGGCGAGGTGCGAGTACGGGACCCGCATCGCCTCGGCCACGTCCCGGGCGGTGGACGGCTCGTCCTTGACGGCGAGGGCCATCACCGCGCGGAGCGCGAGGTCGGTGGACTTCGTCAGGCGCATGCTTCGAGGCTAGATAATACGAATCAAGGATTCAAGTTAAGACGGGGTCCTGCGGTCCACGTCACACGTACACGTCACACGTACTCCGTGGCGGCGTCCAGCAGCCAGTCGGCGAGGTAGCCGGCGAAGGAGGAGCGGACCAGCACCCAGAAGCCCGCCCGCGCCTCCGCCCTGGCCACCAGCACCACCTGGGTGCGGGCCAGCGTGGTCTGCGCGCAACCGCCGGGGGTGAACACCCCTGGGTGCAGGTCGAGCGAGCAGCCGTGCGCCAGCAGGTCGCGGGCGCGGGGGCCGGAGACCAGCAGGGTCGTGCGCTGGGCGGAGACGTCGGTGACGGAGACGTGCGCCTCGCCCGCGGCCTTGCGCAGCCGGGCCTCCAGCTCCTCCTGGGCGCCGGGCGGCCCCACCACCAGCCACTGGCCGGGACCGAGCCACAGCACCGCCAGGTCCCCGGCGCGGACGGACGTGCAGGGCTCCAGGGGCAACGGCGCGCCGAGAGCGGTCCCGGCGGCCTCGGCGGCCGGGCCCCGGGGGTCCAGGCGCAGGTCGACCTGGGCGAGGAAGGGCAGTTCGGCCAGGCGCAGTGCCCCGCCGGAGCCGCGGGTCGCGGCGGCGAGACGGCCGGCCGCGGCCGACAGCGGACTGAGGCGGGTGACGGTGTCAGCCATCGCGGCGGGCCCCCTCGGGGTCGTAGAGGACGGGGGAGGCGACGGTCACGGGCACCAGACGGCCGCCGACGGGCGCGTACAGCCGCTGCCCCACCCGTTCCCGGCCGCCCTTGACCAGGGCGAGCGCGAAGGTACGGCCGAGGGCGGCACTGCGGTAACTGGAGCTGACGTGGCCCAGCGCCCTGACGGGAGGCGCGGGCGGCGTGGGTCCGGCGACCAGGTGGGTGCCCTCGGGGAGCAGCAGACCCGGGTCCTCGGGCAGCAGGCCGACGAGGTGCTTGCGGTCGGGGCGTGCGGTGTCGGCGCGGGTGTGCGACCGCTTGCCGATGAAGTCGCGCTTCTTCTTGGACACGACCCAGCCCATGCCGAGGTCCTGCGGGGTGACCGTGCCGTCGGTGTCCTGGCCGACGATCGGGTAGCCCTTCTCGGCACGCAGCACGTGCATGGTCTCGGTGCCGTACGGGGTGGCGCCGGCGGCCCGCACCGCCTCCCAGAGGGCCGCCGCCCGCCAGGGCAGGACGTTGATCTCGTACGCGAGCTCCCCGGAGAAGCTGATCCGGCACACCCGGGCCGGCAGGCCCGCCACCGTGGCGTCCCGCCAGGCCATGAAGGGGAACTCGGCCCGGCCCACGGCCAGTCCGGGGGCGAGCGCCCCCAGCACCGCGCGGGAGCGCGGGCCCACGAGGGCGACCGTGACCCACTGCTCGGTCACCGAGGTGCAGTGGACGCGCAGTTCCGGCCACTCGGTCTGCAGCCACTCCTCCATCCAGTCCAGGACCGCCGCGGCGTTGCCCGTGGTCGTCGTGACGAGGAAACGGTCCTCGGCGAGCCGGATGACGGTGCCGTCGTCGAAGACCATGCCGTCCTGTCGGCACATGACGCCGTAGCGGATCATGCCCGGGCGCAGGGTCGACATCAGGTTGGTGTAGAGCCGGTCCAGGAACTCCGCGGCGTCCGGGCCCTGCAGGTCGATCTTGCCGAGGGTCGAGGCGTCCATGACGGCCACGTCCTCGCGGGCGGCCCGGCACTCGCGCAGCACAGCGGCCGTCATGTCCTCGCCGGGTAGCGGGTAGTAGCGCGGGCGCTTCCACTGGCCGACGTCCTCGAAGACGGCGCCGGCGGCGACGTGGAGGCCGTGCAGCGCCGTCACCCGGACCGGGTCGTGGAGCGCGCCGCGGTCGCGGCCCGCGAGCGCGGCGAAGGACACCGGCGCGTACGGGGGGCGGTACGTCGTCGTGCCGAGCGCGGACACCTCCACGCCGAGCAGTCCCGCGACGACGCCCGAGGCCAGGACGCCGGAGGTCTTCCCCTGGTCGTTCGCGGTGCCCGCGGTGGTGTACCGCTTGGTGTGCTCCACCGAGCGCATCCCGGCCTCGGTGGCCCGCCGCAGGTCGGCCACGGTGACGTCGCGCTGCAGGTCGACGAAGCGCGGGCCGGGGGCCGTCACGGGGACGTCGAAGAGCGTGAGCGGCGCGCGCCCGGGGGCCCGGTCCGGCGGCGGGAGGACGACCCGGCCCGGTGCGAAGCCCTCGGCCGCGAGCGCCCGGCCGGCGGCCGCGACCCCCTCGGAGGGTGTGGCGGCGAACTCCACGGCCTGGTGGGTCGATCCGGGCACCGGGACGAAGGTGCCGCGGGCCTCGTCGTAGCGCACGGCGCCGCCCGCCTGGCCGAAGAGGTGGCCGACGGGGTTCCAGCCACCGGAGACCAGCAGCAGGTCGGCCTCGATCCGGCGGTCGCCGAGCAGCACGGCCGACAGGCGGTCCGTGCCCTCGGTGCCCGTGACGTACGCGCCGTCGCGCGCGTCGGCGACCGCCGCGATCTCCACGCCCGCGGCGGCCAGGTCGCGGACGACGGCCCCGGTGCCGTCGTTGGTCGTGAACACCACGGCCCTGCGGCCGGGGACGACGCCGTACCGGCGGACGTAGGCGCGGGCGGCGCCGGCCAGCATGACGCCCGGGCGGTCGTTGTCGGGGAAGGCCAGGGAACGCTCGTGCGCGCCGGTGGCGAGGACGACCCGTCGGGCGCGGACGCGGTGCACGCGTTCGCGGGCGACGTGCGCGGGGGCGGCGGCGCCGAGGTGGTGGGTGCGGCGCTCCAGGGCGAGCACCTGGTTGTCGTCGTAGTGGCCGAAAACCGTCGTACGGCGCAGGACGCGGACCCCTGGTTCCGCGGCGAGGAGCGCCTCGGCCCCGGCGACCCAGTCCAGGTGGTGTCCGCTGCCGAGGAGGCTGCCGCCCGCTTCGGGCTGGTCGTCCACGACGATCACCCGGGCCCCGCTGCCGGCCGCCGTCGCGGCGGCGGCGAGCCCGGTGGGGCCGGCGCCGACGACGAGCAGGTCGCAGTGGTGGTGGACGGCGTCGTAGCGGGCCGGGTCGGGACCGTGGGCGAGCCTGCCCTGACCGGGCAGGCCTCTTGCGACGAGCCCGTCGTGGAGCTCGACGGTCGTCGCGGGCAGCATCGGTTCGGGGAAGGGCTCCTCGATCTGCACCACGGCGTTGGGCTCCTCCACCCCGGCGGAGAAGATGCCGCGCGGACGCCCCAGCCTGATGCCCGTGCCGGTGGCGATGACCCCGTTGGCGAGCAGCGCGGACGCGAGGGTGTCCCCGCGGTAGCCGGTGTACGTGACGCCGTCGAAGGTGAACGTCAGGGGCGCGGCGCGGTCGACACGCCCGCCCTCGGCGAGCCGGAAGGGCTGGCCGGGGTCGCGCGCGGGCCGCAGGGCGGGGGCCGGGGCGGTCCGCGCGTGGGACACGGCCGGCGACGGCCGGGACCGGGAGGGGGAAGGGGCGGGCGCGTCGGTGACGAAGCGGTTGGTCGCCGTGTCGCGCACCGCGTCGAACCAGCGGCGGCAGCCCGCGGCGTGCATCCAGCGCTCGGCGAAGGGGCCCTTGGGGTTGTCGCGGAAGAAGAGGTGGCGGGCCCACTCCTCGTCCGTCAGGGCCGCCGGGTCCGGCGGGTAGGCCAGGTGCGCCTGACCGCCGTAGTGGAACTCGGCCTCGTCGCGGGGACCGCACCAGGGGCAGGGGATGAGCAGCATCGATCGGGCTCCTCAGTGGGCGACCGCGGCCGCGCCGTGCTCGTCGACGAGCGCGCCGGTGGTGAATCGTTCGAGCGAGAAGGGCTCGGCCAGGGCGTGCGGGGCGTCGTGGGCGATGGTGTGCGCGTAGACCTGTCCCACGCCCGGTGTGGCCTTGAACCCCCCGGTCCCCCAGCCGCAGTTGAGGTAGAGGCCGCGCACCGGGGTGAGTCCGACGATCGGCGACGCGTCCGGGCTGACGTCGACGATGCCGCCCCAGGTGCGCAGCAGGTGGGCGCGGGCGAAGACCGGGAAGAGTTCCAGCGCGGCGGCCATCTGCCGCTCCACGACGTGGAACGCGCCCCGCTGGGTGTAGGAGTTGTAGGCGTCGATGCCCGCGCCCATGACGAGTTCGCCCTTGTGGGCCTGGCTCACGTACACGTGCACCGCGTTGGACATGACGACCGTGGGGTGCACGGGTTCCAGCAGTTCGCTCACCAGCGCCTGCAGCGGGTGGCTCTGCAGGGGGAGGTCGAATCCGGCCATCCGCGCGAGCACCGAGGAGTGTCCTGCCGCGCAGAGCGCCACCTTGCCTGCGGCGATGGGCCCGAGGTTCGTCCGTACGCCGGTGACCCGGCCGTCATGGACGTCGATGCCGGTCACCTCGCAGTTCTGGACGAGGTCGATGCCGGCCGCGTCGGCCGAGCGGGCCAGGCCCCAGGCGACGTGGTCGTGCTTGGCGATGCCCGCCCGCGGCTGGTAGGTCGCGCCCAGCACCGGGTAGCGGACGTCCGGGGAGGTGTTGACGATCGGGCAGACCTCGGTCACCTGACCGGGGTCCAGCCACTGCGCGTCGACGCCGCACAGCAGGTTGGCCTCGACCCGGCGGACGCCCTCACGCACGTCCTGGAGGCTGTGGGCGAGGTTGAGGACCCCGCGCTGGGAGAAGAGGATCGGGTAGTCCAGTTCCTCCTCCAGGCCCTCCCACAGCTTCAGGGCGTGCTCGTAGATGCCGGCGCTCTCGTCCCAGAGGTAGTTGGAGCGGATGATCGTGGTGTTGCGGGCCATGTTGCCGCCCGCGAGCCAGCCCTTCTCCAGCACGGCGACATCGGTGATGCCGTGCTCGCGCGCCAGGTAGTGCGCGGTGGCCAGGCCGTGGCCGCCCGCCCCGACGACGACCACCTCGTAGCCGCGTCTGGGTTCGGGCGTGCGCCAGAGGAAGTCCGGGTGCTCGGGAAGCGCGGCACCCGGGGTGCGGGGGGTCATCGGGCGTCGTCTCCGTCCTGCGGCAGGTGCGGGTAGAGCGGGTGCGCGGCGGCCAGGGCCTCGGTACGGGCACGCAGCGCGGACAGGTCGGGCCCCGGGCGCAGGGCGAGCGCCACGACGTCGGCGACCTCGGCGAAGTCGTCCTCGGTGAAGCCGCGGGTGGCCAGCGCGGGCGTGCCGATCCGCAGCCCCGAGGTGACCATGGGCGGGCGGGGGTCGAAGGGGACCGCGTTGCGGTTGACGGTGATGCCCACGGAGTGCAGCAGGTCCTCGGCCTGCCGGCCGTCGAGCGCGGACGCCCGCAGGTCGACGAGGACGAGGTGCACGTCGGTGCCCCCGGTGAGCAAGGAGACGCCCGCCCGGGCGGCGTCCTCCCGCGTCAGGCGCTCGGCGAGGATGCGGGCACCGGCCAGGGTGCGGGCCTGGCGTTCCCTGAACTCCTCCCCCGCGGCGACCTTGAAGGAGACCGCCTTGGCGGCGATCACGTGCTCCAGCGGACCACCCTGCATGCCGGGGAAGACCGCCGAGTTCAGCTTCCTGGCGAGGTCCGCGTCATCGGTGAGGATCACTCCCCCGCGCGGGCCGCCGAGCGTCTTGTGGGTGGTCGTGGTGGTGACGTGGGCGTACGGGACGGGGTTCGGGTGCAGCCCGGCGGCGACCAGGCCCGCGAAGTGCGCCATGTCGACCAGGAGCAGCGCCCCGACCTCGTCGGCGATGCGGCGGAAGGCCGCGAAGTCCAGCTGCCGGGGGTACGCCGACCAGCCCGCGATGATCATCTTCGGTCGGTGCTCCTTGGCGAGCCGCTCGACCTCGTCCATGTCGACCCGGTGGTCCGTCGCCGAGACGTGGTACGGGACGACGTCGAGCATCTTCCCGGAGTAGTTGAGCCGCATCCCGTGGGTGAGGTGGCCGCCGTGCGCGAGGTCGAGCCCGAGCACGGTGTCGCCGGGCCGCAGCAGGGCGAAGAGCACCGCGGTGTTGGCCTGCGCGCCGGAGTGCGGCTGGACGTTGGCGTACGCGGCGCCGAAGAGGGCCTTGACGCGGTCGACGGCGAGCCGCTCGGTGACGTCGACGTGCTCGCAGCCGCCGTAGTAGCGGCGGCCGGGGTAGCCCTCGGCGTACTTGTTGGTGAGGACGGAGCCCTGGGCCTCCATGACGGCGGCGGGCGCGAAGTTCTCCGAGGCGATCATCTCCAGGGTGGAGCGCTGGCGGCCCAGCTCGGCGCGGAGCGCCGCGTGCACCTCGGGGTCGAGCTCGGACAGGCGGGCGGTGAGCGGGTTCATGCGCGGGGCTTCCTCTCAGCGGCGGCGTCGGAGGTCTCGCGTGGTGCCGTCCGCGGGGCGTCAGCCGCGGAGGCGGGTCATGGCGGGGTCGAACAGCGGCTCCGCAGCGACCCGCGCCGCCACGCGCCGGTCGAAGTACGCGATGTCGAGGGCGCGCCCGGGCACGGAGAGCTCCGCCGGCAGCCACGCGTAGGCGATGCCCTTGCCGATGGTGTAGCCGTAGGCGGCGCTGGTGACGTAGCCGACGGGCCGGTCGCCGTCGTACACCGGTTCCTTGCCCATCACCGTCGCGTGCGGGTCGTCGACGGTCAGGCAGGTGAGCTTGCGCCGCACCTGCTCCCGGCGCCGGGCGAGCGCGGCCTTGCCGGTGAAGTCGTCCTTGTCCTCCTTGACGGCGAAGGCGAGGCCGGCCTCGTACGGGTCGTGCTCGAAGGTCATGTCGGTGCCGAAGGAGCGGTAGCCCTTCTCCAGGCGCAGGCTGTTGAAGGCCCCGCGCCCGGCGGGGATGCCGCCCAGCGGCCGGGCCGCGGACAGCAGGGTGTCCCAGAGCTTCAGGCCCAGGTCCGCCGTGGTGTACAGCTCCCAGCCGAGTTCGCCGACGTAGGACAGCCGCATCGCCGTGACGGGCACGGATCCGACGTGCGCCCGCTTGGCGCGGAAGTACTTCAGTCCCTCGTTGGAGAAGTCGGCGTCGGCGAGCGGCTGCAGGACCTCGCGGGCGAGCGGTCCCCACAGGCCGATGCAGCAGGTGCCCGCGGTGACGTCGCGGACCGCGGCGGTGCCGTCGCCGGGCAGCCGCCGGGTGAACCAGTCCAGGTCGAGGCCGCCGTTGACGCCGACCTGGAAGAGGTCGGGGCCGAGGCGGGCCACCGTGATGTCGCTGCGGATGCCGCCGTCGTGGTCCAGCAGCAGGGTGTACGTCACCGACCCCACCGACTTGTCGACATTGCCGGTGGTGAGACGCTGCAGGAAGGCGGCGGCGCCGCGCCCGGTGACCTCCAGGCGCTTGAGCGCCGTCATGTCGTACAGGGCGACGGCCTCCCGGGTGGCCTGGGCCTCCGCGCCCACGACCGGCGACCAGTGGCGGGCCGCCCAGTCGTCCGGGGTGGGGAGGGAACGGCCCTCCACAAGCGCGGCGTTGGCCTCGTACCACTGCGGACGCTCCCAGCCGTTCGCCTCCAGGAAGAACGCCCCCAGTTCCCGCTGGCGGGGGTGGAAGGGGCTGGTGCGGATCGGGCGGGGGGCGCCGGTGGGCTGCAGCGGGTGGACGATGTCGTAGACCTCGGCGAAGTTACGGCAGCCGCGGGCGAGCACGTACTCCGGGGCGAGCTGGTGCGGCTCGAAGCGGTTGACGTCGCATTCGTGGAGGTCGAAGGACGAGCAGTGGCCGTCCACCAGCCATTCGGCCATCGCCCGGCCGACGCCGGCCGAGTGGGTGACCCAGACGGCCTCGGCGACCCAGAACCCCTTCACCCCCGGTGACTCGCCGAGCAGCGGCATGCCGTCGGTGGTGAAGGAGAACAGGCCGTTGATGCCCTCCTCGACCTTGGCCTCGCGGGTGGCGGGGAGCAGGGACCGGGTCTCGGTCCAGGCGTCGGCGAAGTCGTCCTCGGTGAAGGCCAGGACGGACGGCATCCCGTCCGTTTCGCCGTACGCGGCGATCTCGTCGGCGGCGACCGGCATGGGGCGGTGGCCGTAGGAGCCGATGCCGATCCGGTCGTGGCGGTCGCGGTAGTAGAGGTCGGCGTCCTGGTGGCGCAGGATCGGGCGGACGGCCTCGGCGCCCTGGCCGGCCAGCGCGGGCACGGGGCCGGTCCAGGCGAACTGGTGGGCGAGCGGGGTGAGCGGCAGCTCCATGCCCGCCATCCGGGCGATCCGGGGGCCCCAGATGCCGGCGCAGCAGACGACGACCTCGGCCGCGAGTTCGCCGCCGCGGTCGGTGACGACCCCGGTGACGCGGCCCTCGTCCTGCGTGACGGCGAGGACTTCGTGGCGTTCCAGGAAGCGGACGCCGCGGGCGGCGGCGCGCCGGGTCTGCGCCTCGACGGCGAGGACCGCCTTGGCCAGGCCGTCGGTGGGGACGAACAGCCCGCCGAGGACGCGCCGGCGGTCCAGCAGGGGGTGGAGCGCGACGCACTCCTCGGGTCCGACGACCCGGCCCTCGACGCCCCACGACGTCAGCCAGCCGTGCCTGCGGTGCAGTTCGGCGAGGCGCTCGGGGGTGGTGGCCACCTCCACGCCGCCAACCTGGAGGAAGCAGGGCCGTCCGTCGACGTCGAGGGAACGCAGCTTCTCGACGGTGTACCGGGCGAGTTCGGTCATCGTCTTGGAGGGGTTGGCCTGGAAGACCAGACCCGGCGCGTGGGACGAGGAGCCGCCGGTGGCGGGGAGCGGTCCCTGGTCGACGACCGTGACGTCGGTCCAGCCGGCCGAGGACAGTTCGTCGGCCAGCGCCGCCCCCACGACGCCCGCTCCGATGATGACCACGCGGGGTCCCGTCATCGCCACACCTCCCAGTTGCTGTCAGCGCAACATGATTCAGGTTGCGCAACTCAATGTGCCGGGCGCCGGAGAGGGTGTCAAGAGGCCCGCCAGGGGCGGGAGAAGGCCGCACGGAGGCCGTCGCGCAGGCCCCCGGAGGGCAGGGCGGGGACCGGGGAACGACGGTGCCCGGCGGGCTGTCGGAGCAGCCCGCCGGGCACGGGGTCGGTGCACGACGAGGGGGTGGGACGCGGCGCTACTTGATCCAGGCGTCGACCTTGCCGGGGTTCGCCTTCACCCACTTCTCGGCGGCGGCCTCGGGCGTCATCTTGTCCACGGCGATGTACTTGGCCACGAGGTTCTGGTCCTCGTTGGTCCAGTTGAAGTTCTTCACCAGGTCGTAGGCCGGACTGCCGGAGGCCGCGAACTTCTTGCTGACGATCTTGTCCAGGTCGTAGACCGGGTAGTCGCAGGCCACCTTCTCCGCGTCGGCGTCGCAGCCGGCCTCGTACGGCGGCAGCTCGACCTTGGCGAGCGGGACCTCCGACAGGAACCACTGCGGCTCGTAGAAGTAGCCGAGCAGCCACTGCTTCTTGGCCTCGGCCTGCCGGAAGGCCTGGATCAGCGCGGTCTCGCTGCCCGCGTAGACGACCTTGAAGTCCAGCTTGAGGTTCTTCACCAGGGCCGCGTCATTGGTGACGTACGACGGGTCGCCGTCCAGGAGCTGGCCCTTGCCGCCGGACTCCGAGGTGCGGAACTTGTCGGCGTACTTGTCGAGGTTCTCCCAGTTGGTGATGTCCGGGTGCTCCTTCGCCAGCCACGGCGGCACGTACCAGCCGATCACGCCCTTGTTGCCGGTCGGGCCGGCCTCGACGGCGGTCTTCTGCTGCTCGACGTACTTCTTCTTCAGGTCGTCGTGGCCCCAGTTCTCCAGGATCGCGTCGACCTCGCCGGTGCCGAAGCCCTGCCAGGCGATCTCCTCCTTGAGGTCCTTCTTCTTGACCGTGCAGCCCAGCTCCTCCTCGGCGACGTACGCCACGACGGCCGCGTCCGCCTCGTAGCCGACCCACGGGTTGACCGCCAGGTTGAAGGTGCCGCACGCGCCGGAGGAGCCGCCGGAACCGGCCTCCGACTCGCCGACCTTGGCTCCGCCGCAGCCGGCCAGGACGAGGCCGAGCGCCAGGGCCGTGGCCGTCGCCGCCCCGGCCCGCCCGCGCGTGGACCGGCCGGCCACCGTCAGGTGTGTTGTCATGTGTCTTCCGCCTCCTGCCTAGCGCCCGCCGGGCACCCTGCTGGTGCGCCCGGCCGCGGCCTGGGTGATCCGGTCGAACATCACGCCGAGCAAGACGATGGCGAGACCCGCCGCCAGCCCCTTGCCGTAGAGCTCGCCCTGCGAGAAGCCGGCCACCACGTCGTAGCCGAGGGCGCCCGCGCCGACCAGGCCGCCCACCACGACCATCGACAGGACGTAGATCAGGCCCTGGTTGGTCGCGAGCACCAGGGCGGCGCGCGACATCGGCAGCTGGACCTTGGTGACGAGCTGCCAGGTGCCGGACCCGGCGGCCGTCGCCGCCTCCACCGTCGTCTCCGGCACGCCGCGCACGCCGTCGGCGACGATCTTCATCGTCACGGGCGCGGCGTAGACGACGGCCGCGACGATCGCGGTGAAGCGGCTCGCGCCGAACAGCGCGAGGAAGGGCACGAGGTAGACGAAGGGCGGCATGACCTGTGCCGCGTCCAGGC
Source organism: Streptomyces sp. NPDC111520 (assembly GCF_055635295.1). NCBI lineage: Bacteria > Bacillati > Actinomycetota > Actinomycetes > Kitasatosporales > Streptomycetaceae > Streptomyces > Streptomyces sp. NPDC111520. The sequence goes on from NZ_JBVKBW010000007.1 coordinate 481,179, forward strand.
CGGGCCGGACGATCCGGTCGGCGAGCGCGCTGCGGCCCATCCACACGCCCACCGTGACGCCGAGCAGCATCACCAGCAACGTCGCCACGACGGTCGAGGCCAGCGTGGTCATCGCGTCCTGCCACAGTCCGGTGCCCACCAGCAGCCCCACGCACACCGCGGCGGTGGCGCCGGCGCCGAAGCCGCCGAGTACGGTGCCCAGCGCCACCAGCACCAGGCCGGTGAGCCACCAGGGCGAGTCGGTGAGCAGGGTCTGGAAGGGGTTGAGCAGGGCCGTGGTGAGCACGTCGCGGATGCCGCCCGTGATCCCGGACAGATGGTCCTGCGCCCAGGTGGTCACGGTGTCGGCGGCGCTCGCCAGGGCGCGGCCCGTCCCGCCCTCGCCGGGGAACTCCGCGGCCCAGACGTAGGTGTGGGACAGCCAGGCCGCGACGGCCGCGGCGACCGCGCCCGCGCCGAGCAGCGGCCCCCGCCACCGGCGCGGCGTCCCGCCGGAGCGCTGGGCCCGTTCCGTCCCGGCGGCGGCCGCGGTGGTGACCCGGTCCAGGACGATGGCCATGACGACGATGGCGAGCCCGGCGTTGAAGGCGGTGCCGACGTCGAGCGACTGCAGGGCCTGGACGACGGTCTTGCCGAGCCCGGGCGCGTCGATGAGGGCCGCGATGGTCACCATGGACAGGGCGGCCATGATGGTCTGGTTGACGCCCATCACCACCGTGCGCCGGGACATCGGCAGCAGCACCTTGGTGAGCGTCTGCGCCCCGGTGGACCCCAGCGACTGGGCCGCCTCCACGGTGGTCGCCGGGACCGAGCGGATCGCGTGCGCGGTGATGCGGACGGCGGGCGGCGCCGCGTAGATCAGCGTGGCGATGGTGGCGGAGGCGGGCCCGATGAGGAAGAAGAGGGTGAGCGGGGCCAGGTAGACGAAGGTCGGCATGGTCTGCATGAAGTCGAGCACCGGTGTCACGACCCGGGCGGCCCGCGACGACAGCCCGGCCCACACCCCCAGCGGGATGCCGAACAGCAGCGCCACCAGCACCGCCGACAGCGTGAGCGCCAGGGTGTCCATGCTCTCCTGCCACAGGCCCTGCAGCCCGAGGAAGGTGAAGCCCGCCACGGCAAGCAGCGCCACCCGCCAGTTGCCCAGCGCCCAGGAGACGTAGCCGGCGATCGCGACGACGCCGAGCCAGCCGATCTGCGGCACCGGACGGCCGTCGGGCGGCTGTGAGACCAGGGTCTGCACGAAGGTCACCAGGGTGTCGATGACCAGCCGGATCTCGTTGAAGAAGTAGAGGAACAGCGGGTTGCTGTTGCGGTCCGCGCCGATGGTGTCGTTGACGTCGTTGAACCAGCGGTGCAGCGAGGTCAGGTCGGCGGCCGCGAGGGCCAGCGTGTGCCGGCCGCGCAGCAGCGCGAAGAGCACCAGCCACAGCACGACGATGCCCGCCACCACGGCCGGCCGGCGCAGCCGCACGGGTGCGGGCCGCTCCCGCGTCCCGGAGGCGACGACGGCCATCACGCGCCGCCTTCCGCGCCCGCGACGACGGCGAGGATCTCCTCGTCGCCGACGACGCCCAGCAGCCGTCCGTCCTCGACCACCCTGACCGGTTTCTCGGCGGCGAGCACGGCCCGTGTCGCCTCGCGCACGACGACGCCGGGGCCGAACTCGGGTCCGTCGAGCGCGTCGTCGGGCCGGGGGTCGCGCATGATCCAGCGGAGCGTCAGGACGTCGGCCCGCGGCACGTCCTTGACGAACTCGCGCACGTAGTCGTCGGCGGGGGCGCCGACCAGTTCGTCGCCCGTGCCGCACTGCACCGTCCGGCCGTCGCGCATGATGAGGATGCGGTCGCCGAGCTTGAGGGCCTCGGACAGGTCGTGGGTGATGAAGACCATCGTCTTGCCGACCTCGCGGTGCAGCCGGATGACCTCGTTCTGCATGTCGCGGCGGATCAGCGGGTCGAGTGCGGAGAACGGCTCGTCGAAGAAGAGGATGCCGGGGTCCCCGGCCAGTGCCCGGGCCAGGCCGACGCGCTGCTGCATGCCGCCGGAGAGCTGGTCGGGGTAGGAGTCCTCGTAGCCCGCCAGGCCCACCAGTTCGACGACCTCCAGGGCCCGCTTCGTGCGCTCGGCCCGGCCCATGCCGCGGATCTCCAGTCCGTACGCGACGTTGTCGACGACCCGGCGGTGCGGCAGCAGGCCGAAGTGCTGGAAGACCATGGAGAACCGGTTGCGCCGCAGTTCGCGCAGCCGTCCGGCGTCGGCGGCGCGGATGTCCTCGCCTTCCAGCACGATGTCGCCCGCGGTGGGTTCGACGAGCCGGGTCAGGCAGCGCACCAGCGTCGACTTGCCGGAGCCGGACAGGCCCATCACGACGAAGACCTCGCCGGGCGCGACGTCGAAGCCGACCTCGCGCACGGCCGCGGTGCAGCCGGTGCGTTCCATCAGTTCGCGGCGGCCGAGCCCGCACAGCTCCGGCGACCCCGGGACCCTGTCGGCCTTCGGCCCGAACACCTTCCACAGCCCGCGCACGGAGATGACCGCGTCCCGGTCCCGGCCCTGGTCCTCGTCGTGGGACGGGCCGCGCCGCTGCGGCACGTCGGTCGGTGCTGGGGTCACGGTGGGCCTCTCTTCGGCGGTCAGCCGCGGAACCAGTGCTGCGGCCTGGGTCGGATGTTCTGCCAGATGTGCTTGGGCTCGCGGTACTCGTCCAGGCCGGTCGGTCCCAGTTCCCTGCCCACGCCCGAGTGCCCGAAGCCACCCCATTCCGCCTGGGGCACGTAGGGGTGGTAGTCGTTGATCCACACGGTGCCGTGGCGCAGCCGGCGGGCGACCCGCTGCGCGCGGCCGGCGTCCTGCGTCCAGACCGCGCCGGCGAGGCCGTACTCGGTGTCGTTGGCGATGCGTACGGCGTCGTCCTCGTCCGTGAAGCGTTCGACGGTCAGCACGGGCCCGAAGGACTCCTCGTGGACGACGCGCATGCCCTGGTCGCAGTCGTCGAGCACGGTCGGCGGGTAGTAGAAGCCGTCCCGGAGCGCCGGGTCCGCCGGTCGGGTGCCGCCGCAGCGCAGCACGGCGCCCTCGGCTATCCCGGCGGCGACGTACGCCTCGACCTTGTCCCGGTGCGCGGCGGAGATCAGCGGGCCGGTCTCGGCCGCGGGGTCGAAGGGGCCGCCCAGGCGGATGGCCGAGGCGCGCCGTACGAGCTCGTCGACGAAGGCGTCGTGCAGGGTGTCCTGCACGATCAGCCGGGCCCCGGCGGAGCAGACCTGGCCGGAGTGCAGGAAGACGGCCGTGAGCGCGAAGTCCACGGCCGTCTCGAAGTCGGCGTCGGCGAAGACCACGTTGGGGTTCTTGCCGCCGAGTTCCAGGGCGACCCTCTTGACCGTGGCGGCGGCCGCGGCCATCACGCGTCTGCCGGTGGCCAGGCCGCCGGTGAAGGAGACCATGTCGACGCCGGGGTGTTCGGCGAGCGGGGCGCCGGCCCCGGGCCCCGCGCCGAGGACCAGGTTGCCGGCGCCCGCCGGGAGTCCGGCCTCCTCCAGGGCCCGCATCAGCAGCACGGAGGTGGAGGGGGTCAGCTCGCTGGGCTTGAGGACGAAGGTGTTGCCGGCGACGAGGGCGGGCGCGACCTTCCAGGAGGCCTGCAGCAGCGGGTAGTTCCAGGGGGTGATCAGGGCGCAGACGCCGACCGGCTCGTACTCCACGCGGCTGACGGCGTCGTCGCGGCCGGTGTCCACCACCCGTCCGGCGGAGGTCCCCGCGATGCCGCCGTAGTGGCGCAGGCAGGCGACGACGTCGGCGACGTCGTACTCGCTCTCCACGAGCCGCTTGCCGGTGTCCAGGGACTCGGCGCGGGCGACGTCCTTGGCGTCCCGTTCCAGGATGTCCGCGGTGCGCAGCAGGAGGGCGCCGCGCTCGCGTTCCGGGGTGCGCGGCCAGGGGCCGTGGTCGAAGGCGGCGCGGGCGGCGGCGACCGCGGCGTCCGCGTCGGCGCTGGTCGCCTCGGAGACCGTGGCGACGAGGGTTCCGTCGGCGGGGCATCGGATCTCCCGGCGGCCTCCGGCCGCCGCTTCGCGCCACTCTCCGTCCAGGTACAGGTCTGCCACGCGCGGAGTCCTCGCTTCGTTGCACATAGCGCATCGAATTGCTTGTGGTGGAACACCCTGTCCGACCGGCCACCGGCCGTCAAGGGGTCTCACGGCGTGTACGGCACAACCTGACCACGTGAACGGGGCGGCCCGCGCGGTCAGTTGGCGGGCACGTCGCGGTGCCGGTAGTACCGCGTCCTCGAGGGCGGCAGCGGTTCACGGCCGAGTATCAGATCGGCCGCCTTCTCGGCGATCATCATCACGGGCGCGTAGATGTTGCCGTTGGTCACGTAGGGCATCACGGACGCGTCGACCACCCGGAGCCCCTCCGTGCCGTGCACCCGCATGCTCGCCGGGTCGACCACGGCCATCTCGTCGGTGCCCATCCGGCAGGTGCAGGACGGGTGGAGGGCGGTCTCGCCCTCCTTGGCGACCCAGGCCAGGATCTCCTCGTCGGTCTCGACGCCGGGACCGGGCGAGACCTCGCCGCCGTTGAAGGGGGCGAGCGCGGGCTGTCCGAGGATGTCCCGGGCGACGCGCACCGCCTCCACCCACTCGCGGCGGTCCTGCTCGGTGGAGAGGTAGTTGAAGCGCAGCGCGGGCTTCTCGCGCGGGTCCGTGCTCCTGATCCGCACCGAGCCGCGGGCGTCGGAGTACATAGGCCCCACGTGCACCTGGTAGCCGTGGCCGCCGGCCGGGGCGGAGCCGTCGTAGCGCACGGCGATGGGCAGGAAGTGGAACATCAGGTTGGGGTAGTCCACGTCCCCGTTGCTGCGCGCGAAGCCCCCGGCCTCGAAGTGGTTGGTGGCGGCGGGGCCCCTGCGGAAGAGCCACTGCAGCCCGATGAAGGGGTACCGCCACTTGGCCAGGTACGGCTGCATGGAGACCGGCCGGGTGCAGGCGTACTGGACGTAGACCTCCAGGTGGTCCTGGAGGTTCTCGCCGACGCCGGGCAGGTCGTGGACGACGTCGATGCCGAGCGCCGACAGCCGCGCGGCGTCGCCGACCCCGGAAAGCTGCAGCAGCTGGGGCGAGTTGACCGCGCCGCCGCACAGCACGACCTCGCGGGCGCGCACCTGCTCGCGGACGCCCCTGCGCCGCTCGTACTCCACGCCGACGGCGCGCTTGCCCTCGAACAGGACCCGGGTGACCAGGGTCCGGGTCCGTACCGTCAGGTTGGGGCGGCGGCGCACCGGGTCCAGGTAGGCCCGGGCGGCCGAGAGCCGGCGGCCGCGGTGGACGTTGCGGTCGAAGGGCGCGAAGCCCTCCTGGCGGTAGCCGTTGACGTCGTCGGTGAGCCGGTGGCCCGCCTGCTGGACGGCCTCCAGGAAGGCGGGGAAGAGCGGGCTGGAGGCGGGCCCGCGCTCCAGGACGAGCGGGCCGTCGTGGCCGCGGAACGCGTCGTCGGCGTCGGCGGCGAGGCAGTTCTCCATGCGCCGGAAGTACGGCAGGCAGTGGGCGTGGTCCCAGTGCTCCATGCCGGGGTCCTTCGCCCAGCGCTCGTAGTCCATGGGGTTGCCGCGCTGGAAGATCATGCCGTTGATGCTGCTGGAGCCGCCGAGGACCTTGCCGCGGGCGTGGTAGATCCGCCGCCCGCCCATGTGGGGTTCGGGCTCCGACTCGTAGCCCCAGTCGTAGAAGCGGCTGCCGATGGGGAAGGTGAGCGCGGCCGGCATGTGGATGAAGACGTCCCAGGGGTAGTCCGGACGGCCGGCCTCCAGGACCAGCACGCGGTTGGCGGGGTCGGCGGAGAGCCGGTTCGCGAGGGCGCAGCCGGCGGAGCCCCCGCCGACGATGACGAAGTCGTACTGATCGGGAGCCATGTCAGCCTCGCCTCATTCGTCTCACTCGTCTCACTCGTCCCGACTGCCCGGCGTGCCTCGGTCGCGCGGTCGACAGGTCGACTGGCGCAGCATGCTAGTACGGTGCCGCTATGCGCACCAGGTTGCGAACGACGCAACTTGCCCCGCCCGATGGCGGATTGGGGTCGCCCCCGGCCCCCGTCCGGGGGATCGGCGCGTCGTTGTTTACCGCGCGTATAGTTTCGCTGTGAGCAACTTCAGTGCAGATACCGAAACAAGCGGTGCACAGCCGGGCGGCGTCCAGTCCGTCGACCGGGCGATCAGCGTGCTGGAGATCCTGGCGCGGCGCGGCGAGGCCGGCGTGAGCGAGGTCGCCGCCGAGATCGAGGTCCACAAGTCGACGGCGTTCCGGCTGCTCGGCGCGCTGGAGGCACGCGGCCTGGTGGAGCAAGCGGGCGAACGCGGCAAGTACCGGCTCGGCTTCGGCATCGTACGGCTGGCCGGCGCGGTGACCGGCCGCATCGACATCACGCAGCAGGGCCGGCCGGTGTGCGAGCGGCTCGCCGAGGAGATCGGCGAGACCGTCAACATCGCCGTGATGGAGAAGCACTTCGCGATCAACCTGTACCAGGTGCGGGGACCGGCGGCGGTCACCGCGCACAACTGGGTCGGCCGGCTGACCCCGTTGCACGCGACCTCCAGCGGCAAGGTCCTGCTCGCCCACCTCCCGGCGGGGCGGCGCGCGGAACTCCTCACGGACGCGGGCCTGGAGAAGCTGACCCCGCACACCCTCACCTCGCGGACGAAGCTGGAGAAGGACCTCGCCGGGGCCCGGGAGCGCGGGTACGCCTTCACGCTGGAGGAACTGGAGATCGGCCTGCACGCGATGGCCGCCCCCGTCCGCTCGCGCGACGGCGAGGTCATCGCCGCCGTCAGCGCCTCCGGCCCCTCGTACCGATTCACCCAGGAGCGCATGCGCGAACTCGCGCCACTGCTGGTCGCCGGGGCGGCCGAGATCAGCCACCGCATGGGCTACCTGGGCTGAGCCGTGCCGAGGCGTTCGTGCACCCAGTCGTGGAAGCCGGCGATGTGGTGCTCGCTCGGGACCAGGACCCCGCCCTTGGCGTAGAGCCGGGAGGACATCGCGGGCTGGCAGCGCTCGCAGGCCTCGAAGTCCTGGCGGTTGACCCGGTCGAAGAGCTCGACCGAGCGGCTGAGGTCCCTGCCCTCGGCGACGACCTCCTCCAGGTAGAGCCAGTCGCACTCGACGACGGTGCGGTCCACCGCGAGCGGGTACATGCGGTGCAGGATCACGTGGTCCGGCACCAGGTTGACGAAGACCTGGGGCTTGACGGTGATCGCGTAGTAGCGGCGGTCCTGGTCCGCGGAGACCCCGGGTATGCGCGCCAGGCCGGGCGAGCCGTCCACCGTGAAGCCCTGGACGTCCGCACCGAACTCGGCGCCGTGGCCGACGTAGTACTGCGCGGCGTAGCCGTCGGCGAACTCCGGCAGCACCTCGGTCAGTTCGGGGTGGATCGTGGCGCAGTGGTAGCACTCCATGAAGTTCTCGACGATGAGCTTCCAGTTGGCCCGGACGTCGTAGACGATCCGCCGGCCGACCCTCAGGTCCTCGATGCCGTAGCGCTCCAGGGACGCCACGTCCCCGAGCCTGGTCACGACCTCGGCGACCACCTGCTCCTCGAAGGAGGGCGGGTCCTCGGCCAGGCAGACCCACACGTAGCCCAGCCATTCGCGGACGTGCACGGGGACGAGCCCGAACTCGGTGCGACCCACGTCCGGCATCTTGGTGAGGTTGGGGGCCGCCACGAGCCGGCCGTCCAGGTCGTACGTCCAGGCGTGGTACGGGCATTGGAACGCCCGTCTGACCTCGCCGCCCTCCTCGGTGAGCAGCCGGGCGCCGCGGTGCCGGCACACATTGTGGAAGGCCCGCACCGCGTGGTCGCGGGAGCGGGTGACCAGGATGCTCTCGCGGCCGACGTCCACCGTCCTGAAGGCGCCCGGCCTACCGAGTTCGGAGGAGCGCGCCACGCAGAACCACATCGCCTCGAAGATGCGCTCCTGCTCCTGGGCGAAGATCCCCGGGTCCGTGTAGTAGGAGCCGGGGAGGGTGGCGATCAGGCTGTCCGGCAGGCCGTTGGGGGTCACGGGCACTCCTTGCAGGACGTTGTGTAATGAGCAACGGAGTGTGCACTGCGCAACTGCAGCATGTGGCGCGGGTCCGGCGCTGTCAAGACGTGAGGGCGGCCAGCCGCTTGCGCCAACGGGTGAACGACCGGGGCCGGTTCATCCCCAGCACGGCCACCGGCACGCCGCCCCTGCGGTAGACGGCGAGCACGTCGCGCCCTTCGGGCGCGCCCTCCTCGACCGTCACCGAGTCGGCCCCCGCGGCGCGGCCCGTGAACTGGATGCGCACGCCGTACTGGTCGGACCAGAAGTACGGCGCCCGGGGCGCTTGTTGACCGCCCGGGCCACCCGCGCCGCCCGGGCCACCCTGGAGCAGCGCGGCGACGGCGGTGGCCGGGCGCTCCAGCGCCGCCGTCCAGTGCTCCACGCGGTGGTGCGCCCCGGCAGCCGGGTCGTACCAGGCGGCGCAGTCGCCGACGGCGACGACGCCCGGCAGGCTCGTCCGGCCGTCCGCGCCGCAGAGGACTCCGTCGCCGAGCCGGATCCCGGACCCGGCGAGCCAGTCCACGCACGGGCGGGCCCCGATCCCGGCGACCACGGTGTCCGCGGGGAGCCTGCGGCCGTCGGCCAGGACGACGGCCGCCACCCGCCCCCCGCCGTCCGTCTCGGTCCCGCGCACCCCCGTGCCGCACAACAGCCGTACGCCGTGGTCGGCGTGGAGGCCGGACACGACGCCGCCCATCGTCTCGCCGAGCGGCCCCGACAGCGGGGTGGGAGCGGCCTCGACGACGGTGACGTCGAGCCCGAGGGCGTAAGCGGTCGAGGCGACCTCGGCCCCGATGAAGCCCCCGCCGATGACGACGAGCCGCCCGCCGCGTGCCAGGTCGGCCCGCAGCGCCCGGGCGTCGTCGAGGGTGCGCAGCGTGTGCACCCCGGATCCGGCCGCCGCGCCGGGCAGCGTACGGGCCGCCGCCCCGGTGGCGATGACGACGCCGTCCCCGGTGACGGAGCGGCCGTCCGCGAGCCGGACGCCGCGGGCGCTCGGGGCGAGCGCCACGGCCCGTGCGCCGAGCAGCCATTCGGCCCCCAGGTCCTCCCCGTCCGCCTCCAGCGCCAGCGCCGGCTCCTCGGCCCGTCCCGCGAGGAACTCCTTCGACAGCGGCGGGCGGTCGTACGGCCGGTGCGGCTCCTCGCCCACGACCACCAGCCGCCCGTCGAACCCCCGGGCACGCAGCGCCCGCGCGGCCGACAGCCCCGCCAGCGAGGCGCCGACCACGAGGACTGTCCTCACCCGGCTCCCCCGGCGGGCCGGCCGGCCGCGCACGACGGCGGCCCCGGGACGGCCGGCGACAGCCGTACGTGGATCGTGCCGTCCTCGACCACGACCTCGTGGGTCCGTACGGGCCGCCGGGCCGGGGGCGCGTCCACCGCACCGGTCCGCAGGTCGAACTTCGAGGCGTGCAGCGGGCATTCGACCTCGCAGCCCTCCAGCCAGCCGTCGGCGAGCGACGCGTCCTGGTGGGTGCAGGTGTCGTCGACGGCGTAGAGCTCGCCCTCCTCGGTGTGGAACACCGCGACGGGCGGGTCGGTTTCGAGCCGGAAGGCCTCGCCACGCGGGAGGTCCGCGAGCCGGCACACGGGAATCATCATGACACCTCGGTGCGTATGGCGGAACGGATTGCGATTAACGCAACATCAGTGTGGAGCTGCCCCCCACCCCTGTCAAGGCATCGCCCGGACACCCGGACGCCGCACCTGACGGGGGATCATCCGCCGCTCGCGGTGTGCCGGCGGCGGGACCGTCGCGATCCGGTCACAGGGGTTGTCCGGGTTCCACCGAATGACATAATCCGTTCCTCTTCTGCATGACAACGGCCGGAATCCGGCCCGGAGGAAGTGACCCACGGCATGAACGTGACCGTTTCGGCCCAGCAGCCGCCCCGTGTGCTGGTCGTGGAGGACGAGGCGAGCATCGCCTCGATGCTCGCGATGGCGCTGCAGTTCCTGGGCTTCGACGTCGTCACGGCCGGCACCGGCGAGGAGGCGGTGAGCGCGGCCGCCGAACGCGCGGCCGACGTGATCCTGCTCGACGTGGGGCTTCCCGACCTCGACGGCTTCGAGGTGTGCCGCAGGCTCCGCGCCGCCCGGGTCGACGCGCCCGTCCTCTTCCTCACGGCCCGGGACGCGGTCGAGGACAAGATCAGGGGCCTGGCGCTGGGCGGCGACGACTACGTCACCAAGCCCTTCGACATCAACGAGGTCGCGGCCCGGGTGAACGCCCTGCTGCGCCGGGGCCGGGCCCCCGAGCCCGCCGGGCGCCGGCTGCGCGCGGGCTGGGTCGAGCTCGACGTGGACACCCACGAGGTGTGGCGGCACGGCCGACCGGTCCAGGTCTCGGCCACCGAGTTCGCACTGCTCCGCTTCCTGCTGGAGAACCCGGACCGGGTGGTCTCCAAGGGACAGATCCTCGACGCCGTGTGGAGCTGCGGCTTCCAGGGCGAGTCCGGGATCGTGGAGACCTACATCTACTACCTCCGCCGCAAGCTCGGCGACACCGACCAGTCGCTGATCCGCACCGTGCGCGGGGCGGGCTACCTGGTGAGGGCCGCCCAGGCGGGCGATACGGCTTCGCGCTGACGGTGCCCGCGCGCGGCGCTATGTTGGCTTTCGGAGGAAGAGCCGACGAGAAGAGGGCATGATCCCGAACGAAGCCGCCGCCCAGGAGCCTGAAGCGCCGCTCGAGCAGCCGGGAGCGGAGCGACTCGGGCTGCTGCGGTCCTCCGGCGACGACCAGGGCGAGCGCGAGGCGCTGCGGCTGGGGCTGCAGCAGGCCGTGGCGGCGCTGAACGGCCTGGGCGGACTGGTCCACCTACGCGGGCAGGAGGCCCGGGGCGGAGTGCCGCTCCGCCTGGCCGCCAGCAGTGGTCTGCCCCGGAACCTCACCCGGGGCTGGCTCTTCCTCCCCCCGCAGGACGCCACCGCGCCCGGCCGTGCGACCAACGACGGCGAACCGGTGTGGCTGCCCACCACGGGGACGACCCCCGGCCCGCTGCCCGGCGGATCCGGGCTCGCCGCCGTCCCCCTCCCCGGCCCGGAGGGCCCGCTCGGCGCGCTCTCCGTGGTGACCGTGGGCACCGCGCCCCCCGCCCCCGGCGAGTGGGAGCTGCTGCGGGCGATCGCCGCGTGGGTGTCGGAGCGGCTGGGCCGGACGGCGGCCGTCGAGTCGCGCGAACGCTGGCGCCTGGCGGAGGGCGGCCCGGGGCGCGGGCCCGGGCCCGGGCCTAGGGAGACCCCTTCCGACGTGGGCATCGGCACCTGGGAGTGGAACGTCCGCACCGGAGAGGCCTACCTCGACGAGACCGCCCGCTCCGTCTTCGGGATGTCCCCGCAGATGTACGACGGGCGCCTGGAGACCTGGGTGGAGCTGGTCCACCCCGAGGACCTGCCCTGGGTGATCGCCGACGCCGAGGAGGCGGCCCGGGCCGCCGGAGGGTTCGCCTGGGAGTACCGGGTCCGCCGGCCGGACGGGAGCTTCCGCTGGGTGCAGGCCCGCGGCCGCAGCGTGCTCGGTGAGGACGGCAAGGCCGTACGGCTGGCCGGCGTCCTCTGGGACAGTACCGAGACCCGGGTCGCGACGGACGCCGTCGGCCGGGCCCTGCGCCACATGAGCGACGGCTTCCTCGCGGTCGACGACGACGGCCGCATAGCCTTCGCCAACCCACAGGCCGAACGCCTGCTCGGGGCCCGGCGGCCCCTGGTCGGGGAGGTGCTGTGGGACCTGCCCGGGGTGCGCGACTCCGAGCTCGAGGCCCAGTGCCACCGGGCCGCGGAGGGCGACACCGTCAGCGCGGACATCGCGTGGGACGGCGGCAGGCGCCGCTACCACCTGCGGGTCCTGCCCGTGCCCGACGGCCTGACCCTCTACCTCACCGACGTCACCGAGCGCCGGCTCGCGGAGGAGGCCCGCGCCGACGCCGCCCGCACCGCCGCCGACCGCGCCGCGCACATCGGCCGGCTCACCACCGCGCTCGCCGAGGCCGTCACCGTCAGGGAGGTCGTCGCCGCCGTCGCCGACCGCGTGCTGCCGCTGTTCGACGGCACCGGGCTGATCATCAAGACGCTGGAGGGCGACCTGCTGCGGGTGGTCGGCTTCGTCGGGTACCCCCCGGGCCTGATGGAACGCCTCAGCCGGACCCGGCTCATCGAGGGCAGCCCCAGCACCGACGCCATCCGTGACCGCGTGCCCCGCTACATCACCTCCGCGAAGGAGTTCCGGGAGGCGTACCCGCACCGGATCGCCTTCCAGGAGTGGTCCCAGAAGCACGCCTGGGCCTTCCTCCCGCTGATCGTCTCCGGGAAGGCGGTCGGCTCCTGCGTCGTCTCCTTCTCCGAGCCGCGCCCGTTCAGCGAGGAGGAGCGCACCCTGCTGACCGCGCTCAGCGGACTGGTCGCCCAGGCCCTGGAGCGGGCCCGGCTCTACGACGCCGAGCACGGGCGGGCGCAGGAACTGCAGCGCGGGCTGCTGCCGCGCCTCCTGCCGGAACTGCCGGCGGTCAGCGCGGCGGCGCGCTACCTGCCCGCCGTCGAGGGGACGACGGTCGGCGGGGACTGGTACGACGTCATCCCGCTCTCCGCGGACCGGGTCGCACTGGTCATCGGCGACGTGATGGGGCACGGGATCTCCGAGGCCGTGACGATGGGGCGGCTGCGCACCGCGGTGCACACGCTCGCCGGTCTCGAACTGCCCCCCGACGAACTGCTCGCCCACCTCAACGACCTGGTCAGCGACCTCGGGGACGACTTCTACGCGACCTGCCTGTACGCCGTGTACGACCCCGCCAACCGCACCTGCACCTTCTCCCGGGCCGGGCACCCACCGCCCGCTCTGGTGCTGCCCGACGGCACCGTCCACTTCGCCGGGCACTCGCCGGACGCCCCGCTGGGCGCGGCCACGCCGCCGTTCGCGACGGTGGAGCTGGAGATCCCCGAGGGCAGTCTGCTGGTGCTCTACACCGACGGCCTGGTCGAGTCCTCCCGCCGGGACATCGACACCGGCATGGCCGGGCTGGCGAAGGCCCTCACCGGCGCGCAGGCCGCCGCGCACACGCGGCCGGCGGAGGGCCGCAGGGGCGAGGCGGAGCGGCTCGGGAGGCTCTGCGACGAGGTGGCCGCGGCCCTCGACCCCCACCAGCAGCACGCCGGGGACGACGCGGCCCTGCTCATCGCCCGCACGCACGCCCTGGCGCCTGGCGACGTCGCCACCTGGTCCCTGCCCGAGGACCCGCTCTCCGCGGGCGAGGCACGCGAGCACGTCCGCCGCCGGCTGGACGCCTGGGGCCTGGACGAACTGGTCACGACGACCGAGCTGATCGCCAGCGAGCTGGTCGGCAACGTGGTGCGGCATGCCAAGGGCCCCATCGGCCTGCGGCTGATCCGCAGCCGCACCCTGGTCTGCGAGGTGTCGGACGGCAGTCTGAGCACCCCCCGGATCCGGCACGCCGGCGACACCGACGAGGGCGGCCGAGGACTGCAGCTGGTGGCCGCGCTGTGCCAGCGCTGGGGCACCCGCTACGTCCCGGGCGGCAAGTGCATCTGGACCGAGCAGGCGATCCCGGACCAGCCGTGACGTCCGTCGATACCCTGCGCCAACTCTGATCGGGCTTTGATGTGACTCTGATACTCCGGTGCTTGGCTTGCGCGCATGACCACCCACGCACCGGTGTCCACGGGCCTGGATTCCTGTCTTGACCTGGGATTCACCGACTCCGGCGGAGGCGAGCCCTCGCTGCGGCGGGAGCTGTTCGCCGCCCTGATAGAAGTCGTCTCCGGCTCGGGGCAGTGGAGCGAGCAGACCGCCGCGCGGATCCGCGGCGAGGGGGTCGCCTGGGCCGCGCGGGGCCGGCCGGTCAGCGCGCTGCGGGTCGCCGTCCGGGAGACGACGGAGTACATCCTGGTCTCCAGCGGGCAGGGGGCGGCCGGCGCCGGCGACCGCTCCCGCGACGAGTTCGCGCGGCGCCTCTCGGACGCCGGGCGCCGCGTGAGCCGGGAGCTGGACCGGGGCTTCTTCGCCCGGCCCGGACGGGAGGCCCCCGCCTCGGCCCCGGAAGCACCGCGCCCCGGCCCCGCCCCCTCCCACGCCCCGCCCGCCTACACCGTGATGGCGCTGCGCGCGCCCGGCCGCGCCCTCGCCGACGTCGAGACGGTGGCCCGCGGCCACGGCGGCCCCGAGACCGCCGTGCTCCCCTCGGGGCGCGGGCCGTACGTGCTCACCCCCTCGCCGCGCCCCGAGGAGTCCCTCGACCTTGCGGCCCGCATCCACCGGGACCTCGGCGGGACGGCCCTGCTCGCGGTGGACTGGAAGCCGTACAACGAGGTGACGGCCGGTCAGCTGCTGGTGGACGACATCTGCGCGGTGGTGGACGCGCTGGGCTTCGGGCCCGGCGTCTACCGGCTGGACGACGTCCTGGTCGAGTACGCGGCCGCGCAGACGCCCGACATCGCGCAACGGCTGGTCGGCATGGTGCAGCCGGTGCTGGACGACCGTGTGCTGCGGGAGACGCTGCGTGCGGTGATCTCCGCCGACGGCGACCCCGACCTGGCCTGCGAGCTGCTCACGCTGCGCCGCAAGTTCTTCGACCGCCGCCTGCGCCGGGTCGAGGAGCTGACCGGCCGCCGCGTCGACGGCCCTCGCGACCTGCAGGTCCTCCGCACGGCCGTCGCCGTCGCCGCGATCATGCGCCAATGAGCGCCGCGCCGCGGCCGGCCCCGCCGGCCACCCTGTAGGGGCGCGCGGGCCCTCGCGACGCCCGCCCGACACGTCAACCGCGCTGACCGACGACTCCGTGACCGCGGCACCGACCCGTCCTGCGTCACGGCCTCCGCGACCACGCGCCGCGAGCGGCCGACCCCGCCGGCCACCCCGTAGGAGGCCGGGGGCCCTCCCGACACTCGCCTCACACGTCAACCGCGCTGACCGACGACTCCGTGACCGCGGCGCCGACCCGCCCTGCGTCACGGCCTCCCCTGCGTCACTGCCTCCGCGACCACGCGCCGGCGAGCGACCGGCCAGGAGCGACCGCCTTCACCCGGGCCGCCGACCACCGCCGCTGGTTCAGCGCGCTGCAGCCACCCGGCACGGCCCGGGCGCCGTGAGCGCCGGGGATCCGCACCCGTACCCGTCGGCCGTGATCCCGGCGACCACGAGCGACGGCACCCTCCCCGGGGCGGGAGTGTCCCCGTGGCGGTCGCCGCCCGGGGCCCTCCCGGCACCCCGCGCCGCCTCGGCGATCCGCCCTCATGCCCCCGTGAGCGCCGGCAGGCGTACGCGGAACCACGCGCCGGACTCCGAGGGCTCCACGCGTACCGACCCGGCGTGCGCCGCGGCGATCGCGGCGACGATGCTCAGGCCCAGGCCGCTGCCGGGGGCGGGGCGGTCGTCCGCGGGGGCGGGGCGGGCGGGGCCGCCCCCGGCGCGGAAGAAGCGCTCGAAGACCCGCTCGCGAAGGTCCTCGGGTATCCCGGGACCGCCGTCGACGACGTCGACGATCTGCTCGTCGCCCTCGCGGCCGACCCGCACCTCGGCGGGGACGTCGTGCGCCGTGTGCGCGGCGACGTTGGCCAGCAGGTTGGTGACGACCTGGCGGAGCCGGTCGGGGTCGCCGGTCACCATGTGGGACCCGGGTTCCACGACCAGGGTCACCGGGCGGGCGGGGTCGACGACGCGGGCGTCGGCCACCGCGTCGGCGCAGAGTTCGGCCAGGTCGACGGGGCGGCATTCGAGCGGACGGCCCTGGTCGAGGCGGGCGAGCAGCAGCAGCTCGTCCACGAGGGCGGACATCCTGCGGGTCTCGTTCTGCACCCGGCGCATGGCGTCGTCGAGGCGGGCCGGGTCGTCGAGGGCGCCGAAGCGCACCAGCTGCGCGTAGCCGCCGATCGCGGTGAGCGGGGTGCGCAGTTCGTGGCTGGCGGCTCCGACGAAGTCGCGCAACTGCTCCTCGGCCTTGCGGCGGCGGTTGAACTCCTCGTCGACGCGTCCGAGCATCGCGTTGACGGCGTCGGCCAGCGCCTCCACCTCCGCGGTCGACACCGGGGCGGAGACCCGCTGCGAGGGTGCGCCCTCGGCGGCGAAGCGGCGGGCGGTGGCGGTGATCTCCTTGAGCGGCGAGATGGTGCGGCGGCTGAAGTAGAGGGCGCCGAGCACGACGCCGGCGATCAGCGGCACACCGGAGAACGCCTCGATGACGACGAGGTTGTGCACGGTGGCGGCGTCGTCCGCGGTGGACTCCGCGATCACCAGGTAGCCCCCGTCGGGCAGCTTCTCCACGACCGCCCGCATCGGGGCCGGGCCGACCGCGCCCGCCCGGCCGGCGGTCGCCATGCGCTCCAGGTCGGCGCTGGAGAGCCGGATCACGGCCCGTTCCACCATCGCGCCGGACTCGCGCTGCACGACCCTCCCGATGGCGTCGGTGAGCAGCACCACGGCGGTCGCCCCGGCGGGCTTGAGGTCCGAACTGGTCTCCAGCTCGTCGAGGCGGTCCTGGCGTATGGAGGCGAGCTGCTGGTCGAGCCGGTTCCGCAGGCCCTCGGCGAGGGCACGCGCGGCGTAGGCGTCCGCGGCCGCGACACCGATCGTGGTGATCGCGAGGAAGCCGAGCGCGAGGCGCCAGTACAGCGAGCGGGGCCACCAGCGCAGCCGGCGCCGTCTGCCGGGTGTCTCCACGTGCCCACCCCTCATTCGGTTCCGGCCGCCGTCCGAGCCGATACTAGGACAGCCCCCGGGCACGTCCGTTCGACCCGATCGAGCCGAGGAGACCGCACCATGCGCATCGCCGTCCTGGACGACTATCAGAAGGCGGCGCACCGGTTCGCCGACTGGGACGCGCTGGGCGCGGAGGTGGTCTTCCGCCACGACCACCTCGCCGGTACGGCCGAGCTGGCCGAGGCGCTGGAGGGCTTCGACGTGGTGGTCGCCATGCGTGAGCGCACCCCGTTCACCGAGGAGCGCTTCGCGGCGCTGCCGGCGCTGCGGCTGCTGGTGACGACGGGGATGGCGAACGCGTCCGTCGACCTGGACGCGGCCCGCCGGCACGGTGTGACGGTGTGCGGCACGGAGAGCATCCCGCACGCCACGGCCGAGCTGACCTGGGGGCTCGTCCTGTCGCTGGTCCGGCACATCCCCGAGGAGGCGGCCGGGATGCGGCGCGGGGAGTGGCAGCACACGATCGGCGGCGACCTCCACGGCCGGACGCTCGGCGTCGTGGGCCTGGGCCGGCTGGGCGCGCGGGTCGCCGCGATCGGCACCGCCTTCGGGATGCGCGTCCTGGCCTGGAGCACCAACCTCGACCCGGAGCACGCCGCCGCGTGCGGCGCTCAGGCGGTCGGCAAGCGGGAGCTCTTCTCACGGTCCGACGTCGTCACCGTGCACTACAAGCTCGGCCCGCGCAGCACGGGTCTGGTCGGCGCGGAGGAACTCGGCTGGATGAAGCGCACGGCGCTGCTGGTCAACACCTCGCGCGGGCCGCTGGTGGACACCGGGGCCCTCGTCGCGGCACTGCGCGAGGGGCGGATCGCCGGTGCGGCGCTGGACGTGTACGACACCGAGCCGCTGCCCGCCGGGGACGTCCTGCGGACCCTGCCCGGCACGCTACTCACCCCGCACCTGGGCTACGTCACGGAGGCGACGTACGAGGTGTTCTACCGGCAGGCGGTGGAGGACGTCGCGGCCTTCCGCGACGGCGCGCCGCTGCGGGTGCTCACGGCCTGAGCGGAGGCACCTCTCCGGCCGAGCCGACGTCCCGGCTCCCGCGGGGACCCGGGCCGGACGGCCCGGGTCCCCGCGGGTCCGGCGGCACGCGGGCTCAGTGCCCGCGGGCGATCCACTCGTCCAGGTGCGGTGCCTCGGCACCGATGGTGGTGCTGTCGCCGTGGCCGGTGCGGACGACCGTGTCAGGCGGGAGGCTCAGCAGCCGCTCGCGGATGGAGTCGACGATGGTCGGGAAGTCCGAGAAGGACCGCCCCGTGGCCCCCGGGCCGCCCTGGAAGAGGGTGTCGCCGGTGAAGACGGTGCCGAGGGAAGGCGCGTACAGGCAGACGGCGCCCGGCGCGTGGCCGGGGGTGTGCAGCACCGTGAGCTCGGTGCCCGCCACCGTGATGACCTGACCGTCGGTCAGTTCGCCGTCCGGGGAGCGGTCGGGGTGGGTGTGCTTCCACAGCGGCAGGTCGTCGCCGTGCAGCAGGATCGGCGCGCCGGTGCGCGCCGCGAGCGCGGGCGCGGCGTCGATGTGGTCGTTGTGGGCGTGCGTGCTGACGATCGCGACCAGGCGGCGGCCGCCGAGCGCCGCCGCGATGGCGTCGGCGTCGTGGGCGGCGTCGACGACGATCGCCTCGGTGTCGTCGCCGACGATCCAGACGTTGTTGTCGACGTCCCAGGTGCCGCCGTCCAGCGAGAAGGTGCCCGAGGTGACGAGGTGGTCGATGCGGGCGGCCATCAGAGGACCACCACCGAGCGCAGCACGTCGCCGTGGTGCATCCGCTCGAAGGCCTTCTCCACCTCGTCCAGGGCGATGGTCTCGGTGACGAAGGTGTCCAGGTCCAGCCGGCCCTGCAGGTGGAGGTCGATGAGCATGGGGAAGTCACGTGAGGGCAGGCAGTCGCCGTACCAGGAGGACTTCAGGGCGCCGCCGCGGCCGAAGACGTCCAGGAGCGGGAGTTCCAGCTTCATCTCGGGGGTGGGCACGCCGACCAGGACGACGGTGCCGGCCAGGTCGCGGGCGTAGAAGGCCTGCTTGTACGTCTCGGGGCGGCCGACCGCCTCGATGACGACGTCGGCGCCGAAGCCGCCGGTCAGCTCGCGGACCGCCTCGACGGGGTCGGTGTCCTTGGAGTTGACGGTGTGCGTGGCGCCCAGCTTCTTCGCCGTCTCCAGCTTCCGCGCGTCGATGTCCACCGCGATGATCTTCGCTGCGCCGGCCAGCCGGGCGCCCGCGATCGCCGCGTCGCCGACGCCGCCGCAGCCGATCACGGCGACGGAGTCCCCGCGGCCGACGTTGCCCGTGTTGATGGCCGCGCCGATGCCCGCCATGACGCCGCAGCCCAGCAGTCCGGCGACGGCCGGGGAGACGGACGGGTCGACCTTGGTGCACTGCCCGGCGTGTACGAGGGTCTTCTCGGCGAAGGCCCCGATGCCGAGGGCCGGGGAGAGCTCGGTGCCGTCGAGCAGCGTCATCTTCTGCTTGGCATTGTGGGTGTTGAAGCAGTACCAGGGGCGGCCGCGCAGACAGGCACGGCACTGGCCGCACACGGCACGCCAGTTGAGGACGACGAAGTCACCGGGGGCGACGTCGGTGACGCCCTCGCCGACCGACTCCACGATGCCGGCGGCCTCGTGGCCGAGGAGGAACGGGAAGTCGTCGTTGATGCCGCCCTCGCGGTAGTGCAGGTCGGTGTGGCAGACCCCGCAGGCCTGGATCCGGACCAGCGCCTCCCCCGGTCCCGGGTCGGGCACGACGATCGTTTCCAGGCTGACGGGGGAACCCTTCTCCCGGGCGACGACGGCACGGACCTGGTGGGCCATGGGGTACTCCTCGGCTGGTACGGATCCCTGAGGCGGGCGTTTCCCATTACGGCACATTCCGCACGTGCCGCAACGCAAGCATCGACGACGGCCGACAGGGCGGTCAAGGACCGCGCAGCCGGGCCGGCCGGTGCGCTCCATTCTTACCAAGGATCATGCCCGGCGGCCCCGTTCGCCGGGTACGGCGTCCGGTGTCGTCCCCCACCGGGCGCGGAACGCGCACGAGGCGCGGACAGCGACGATCCCGCCACCGAGGGTGCGGCGCCGCGGACGCCCGGCCGGGGCTCCGTCGGGGCCGCACGCACATCGCCGCACGGGCCACGGCACCTGCACGGGACCGGCGTCCGAAGCGGCAGCCGGGCCGGAGGCGCGCAAGGTCGCGGCCGCTCCCCGGGCACCCCGTCACCGCGCGTCGAGCAGCATCCGCGGATTACGGTCCCCCGCAGCACCGGACGCGGCGCCCGCCCGGGACCGGCGCCCGAGGCGGCAACCGGGCCCGCAGCACGCGAGGCCGTGGCCGCGCCCGGGACGCCCCGTCACTGCGCGTTGAGCAGCATCCGCGGGTTGCGGTCGCCCGCCGCGCGGGACGCGGGCAGGACGGAGACGGCCACCGCCGCGGCGACGCACAGGCCGCCGATCAGGAGGAGCGCGGCAGCGGGCGGGGCCTGGGCGATGCCCGCGCCGACGCCGCTGGAGCCGCCCTGCAGGTCGATCAGCCAGTCGGAGGCGAACACCCCCGCGGTGACGCCGGCCACCGAGGCGGCCAGCACGACCAGGCCGACCCCGGTGACGACGGTCGCCACGCTCTGCTGCGGCGTCAGGCCCACCGCGCGGTAGGCGCGCATGTCGCGGGCGTGGTCGCGGATGCCGCTGCCGACCGCCGTCGACAGTTCGGCCAGCGCGATCAGCGCGAGCACGGTGACCAGTCCGATGATCACGCCGCGCACGGGGGAGAGTTCGGCGCCGGGGCCGGCGACCTCGCGCACCTCCAGGGCGCCGTGCGAGGCCTCGGTGAGGGCGCCGCGCACCTCCCCCCGGTCGGCGCCGGGACGCAGGCCCAGGCTGTAGTACGAGGGCCCGACGGAGGCGTCCTGGGCCTGCAGGACGTCGAGGGGGGCCGAGATGACGCGTCCGCCGTGCCCGGTCTCGATGCTGCGGCCGACGATGTGCAGGATGTGGGGGGTGTCGCCGACGGTGACCCGGACCCACTGGCCGACCTCGATGTGGAGCGCGTCGATCAGGCCCTGTCCGGCGAGCGCCTCGTCGGGTCCGGCGGGACGCCGGCCCTCTGCGACGGCGAAGGGGTAGGGGTCGTCGGTGGTGCCGATCCCCCGCAGGGTGACGGACTGCGACTGCCCGGGGGCGAGCGCGGGGAGTTCGACGCCAGGGTGGACCGCGGTGATCTCCGGCCGTCCCGCGAGCAGCCGCCGGACCGCTTCGTCGGTGAGGCCGTTGGGGCGGGCGGTGAGCGCGCCGGCCTGGCCGAGTTGTTCCGGGTGGTGCTCGAAGCGGTCGAGGGTGGCCCAGGTGCCCAGCGCCACGGTGATCATCAGGATCGGCAGGGCGAGCCGGGCCACGGCCGCCGCGGAGCGCGCGGGCCGGTGCAGCACCCCGCGGCAGCCGAGGACCAGGGCGGGCGGGGCCCCCAGGCGCAGTGCCGCCCGGGCGGCGCCGGACATCCTGCGGCGTCCCGGAACGGCCCCCCGCGCGGCGGGGATCGGCGGCACGCGGCCGGCCCGCCAGGCGGCGAGCACCGTGGCGAGGGCGATGACCAGCACGGTCGCCGCGGCCGTGCCGGGGAGGGCCCAGGTGTGCTGCGGCAGTCCCTGCCACAGCCCCATGGCGTCCCCCATGGGCCCGGGGATGCCCGGTGCGAGCGTCTCCGCGGCGACCGCGCCGAGCAACACGCCCGCGGTGGCCAGCACCGCGTGCTGCACGAGGAACATCCGGACCACCTGGGCCGGGGTGAAGCCGACCGCCTTGAGGACGGAGATGTCCCGGACGTACGCCAGGACGCGGGTGGCGATGCCCCCGGTCACCGCGATCGCGGCGGCCAGCAGCGCGGCCAGCCCGAACAGGCCGAGCAACAGCCCGAGGAGGTGGTTGTCGCCCTCGGCGTCGGCACGGGCCTCCCGCCAGGTGGCGACGCTGGTGACCCGGTCCGAGCCGACGGCGGTGACGGCGCGCGCGACGACGAAGGCGGTGTCCGCCGGGTCCCTCAGCCGCAGCCCCACGGTCTGCCCCGGCCGGGCCGGGCCGGTGGCGAGGCCGTTCACCAGCGTGGGGGACGCCCAGGCGACACCGGGGTTGTCCCCCGGGGAGTAGAGGGGTTCCGCCGTCCCGGCGACGCCGACCACGCGGACGGTGCTGCGCCGTCCGTCGCGGGTGACGCTGATCTCGTCCCCCGGCTCGGCCCACAGCGCGGACGCCACCGACCGCTCCAGCACGATGCCGTCGTTCGCACCGCCGCCCAGCCAGTTGCCGCGGTCCATCAGGGGCCGCCCCACCGACGGCGGGTTCGTGCCTGCGGCCCGCAGGTCGAGGGCGGCCTTCTCGCGGCCGTGCTGCGCGGTGACGGTCAGGGTGCGGAAGGGACCGGAAACCGCGGTGACCCCGTCGATCCGGGACAGCGCCCGGGTGTCGGCGCCGCCGTCCGTGCGCAGCCACACGTGGGCGCCCTCCGTGGCGGTGAACATCCGCTGCCAGGGATTGGCCGCGTACACCAGCAGGGCGACGGAGAGCAGCAGCGCCGCGGTGATGCCCGCGGTGGCCAGGACGATGGACAGGGCCTGGCCGCGGTGCGTGCGCAGGTCGGCGAGGGCCCAGCGGACGGTGGCGCGCACGGCGGTCAGCCCTGCAGCTTCACGACGTCGGCGGCGGCGCGGGAGGGACGCGAGGCGTACGGCGAGGCGTCGAGGGTGATGTCGTCCACGACCTCGCCGTCGAAGAGGCTGATCACCCGGTCCGCGGCGCTGGCCACCTTCGCGTCGTGCGTGACGAGCAGGATGGTCTGGCCGCGTTCGTGGCAGCGGGTCAGCAGCCGCAGCACCTCCCGGGTGCCCTTGCTGTCGAGACTGCCGGTGGGCTCGTCGGCCAGCAGCAGGGCCGGGCGGTTGACCAGGGCCCGGGCGAGGGCGACCCGCTGCTGCTCACCGCCGGACAGGTCGGCGGGGGTGCTGTCCTCCTTGCCCGTCAGGCCGAGTTCGGCCAGCAGCTCCTGGCGTGCGGCGCGCACCTGCCGGGGGGAGCGGCCGGCGAGCAGGGCGGGCAGTTCGATGTTGTCCGCGACGGTGAGGGTGGAGACGAGGTTGAAGAACTGGAAGACGATGCCGACGCCGCGCCGCCGCAGCACCGCCCAGCGCGCCTCGCTGAGCTGGTCGACGCGCTGCCCGTCCAGCCATATCCGCCCCTGGTCGGGGCGTTCGAGGCCGCCGAGCAGGTGCAGCAGGGTGGACTTGCCGGCGCCGGAGGGGCCGGTGACGGCGACGAACTCGCCCGGCCGCACCTCCAGGTCGACCCCGCGCACGGCCCGGACCTCGCCGCCGTCCACGCGGTGCGTCTTGACCAGGCCCTCGACCCGGAGCATGTGCGGCGCCGCGGGGGGCGGCTCGGCCCTTCTCATTCCAGCTCCTCCTGGCAGCGCTCCAGCCAGTCGAGGTCCGCCTGCAGGTGCAGCGTCGCGCCCTCGATCAGCAGCTGCGCGATGGTGTCGTCCCGGTCCTCCCCCGCGGCGAGCCGGGACATGGCGCGCATGAGGTTGAGGTAGTGGCGGCGCTGCTTGTTGATCAGGGAGACCTGGTCGGCCATGCCGGTGGCCGGGGCGAGGGCGAGCTTCATGAAGAACTCGTCGCGCACCCGCGGCTCGCTGGACGGCTCCTCGAACCAGGCGGCGATCGCCTCCCGCCCGGCGTCGGTGAGTTCGTAGACCCTCTTGTTGGGCCGGCCGGACTGGGTGACGTCCTCGCCCCGGATCAGCCCCGACTTCTCCAGGCGCGCCAGCGTCACGTAGATCTGGCCGATGTTCGGCTGAGGATAGGCAGCACCGAAGAGCTTCTCAAGTGCCGTCTTGAGTTCGTAACCGTGGGCGGGCCCCTTGGCGAGGAGTGCCATGAGAGGAAGGCGCACGCTCGTCCCGTCTCCTCCCCGACTACCTGCCTGTTAGGGGCCGCTCACCAGCGCGATCATCGGTGAGCAGGCCGTCTTGCCGCAATGGCTAGTATCGCGCATGTCCAACAGGTATACATGTCCCTTCGGACGACGACGCCGTCGCCGGAAGCGGGACCCTGGAGGAGCGTATGCGCTGGGCGCGGGCCGCGGGCCGGACCCTGCTCGCCGCTGCCCTGCTGCTGACCGGTTACGCCTCGGAGGGCGCCCGCGCCGCGGACGGCCCGCCCGGCACGACCGGCCGGGGCCCGGTGACCCTCGCCACCGGTCGCGACCTGACCGGCTACCTCCAGCACGTGCTGGACGGCTGGAACCGTGCCCACCCCCTGGAGAGGGCGACGCTCGTCGAACTGCCCGAGGCGGCGGACGAGGTGCGCGCGCAGATGGCCGACAGCCTGCGCTCGGGCAGCGACCGCTTCGACGTGCTCAACATCGACGTGGCCTGGACCTCCGAGTTCGCCGGCGCGGGCTGGATCGCGCCGGTCGACCCGCGCGGACTGCCGATGGAGCGGCTGCTGGACTCGGTGAAGGAGACCGCCACGTTCCGCGGGCGGCTGTACGCCGTCCCGTACGTCACCAACGCCGGGCTGCTCTACTACCGCAAGGACATCCTCGACCGGGAGCACCTGCGGCCGCCGCGCACCTGGGCGGAGCTGGAGCGGCAGGCGCGGACGCTCGCCCCGAAGTACCGGATCGGCGGCTACGCGGGGCAGTTGCTGCCGTACGAGGGGCTGACGGTCAACGTCACCGAGGCCGTGCAGTCGGCGGGGGGCGGGATCCTCGGCGGGGAGGGCAGCCGGGTCACCGTGGACTCCGACGCGGCGCGCGAGGGACTGGGCTTCCTGGTGCGCGGTGTGCGCGAGGGCTGGATCCCGCGTGAGGCGCTGCACTTCAAGGAGGAGGAGTCCCGTCGGGCGTTCCAGGACGGCCGGCTGCTCTTCCTGCGCAACTGGCCGTACGTGTACGACCTCGCCTCGGCGCCGGGCTCGCGGATCGCGGGCCGCTTCGGCGCCGTGCCGCTGCCCGGCCCCGACGGGCCGGGCACGGGCGTGCTCGGCGGGTCCAACCTCGCGGTCAACGCCCACTCGCGGCATCCCGGGACGGCCGCCGACCTCATGGCCTACATGACGGGTGAGTCCGTGCAGCGGCAGGTGCTCACGGAGGGCTCGCTGCCGCCGGTGTGGGCCGACCTGTACCGGGACCCGGGGCTGGTGCGCCGCTACCCGTACCTGCCGGTGCTGGAGCAGAGCCTGCGGGCGGCCAAGCCGCGTCCCAAGAGCGCCCGTTACGAGCAGGTGAGCCTGGCGGTGGCGGCGGTGAGCCGGGACGCGCTGGCGCTGCACACCACGCCGGAGCAGGCCGTCGCGCGCCTGGACCGCGAGCTGCGGGAGATCGTGCGGGACCGCTGATCCCGCGGTTCTTCCCCCCGCGGGTGTCGCACCCACCCTCCCCCGTACATACATGTTAAGTAACGCTGACGCTCTCACATGCCCACTTTCGCTGCCCGATAGCCCCACAAACCACCCCAGTAAGCGCCGACTGTCGGCAGCTCCGTTGACATCTTCCTGACGCCATTACTTAACATGCATGCATAACGAGCCACCCCGCGCGGCGTGCAGTGTCGTGTCCGTCCGCGCGCCCGCAGTCAGGATTGGTGACGGGTGTTCACAGCCCCTCTGGAGGACGGTTCCTCCACCGCCGCCGCCCCCTCCCCCGCACTCACCGCCGTACGCCCCTGGTGGCGCGACGCGGTGGTCTACCAGGTGTACGTGCGCAGCTTCCTGGACAGCACCGGCGACGGCGTCGGCGACCTGGCCGGCGTCCGGGCAGGGCTGCCCTACCTGCGCAGGCTGGGCGTCGACGGGATCTGGCTGAGCCCCTTCTACCCCTCGCCGCAGCACGACCACGGCTACGACGTCTCCGACTACACGGCCGTCGACCCGCTCTACGGCGACCTCGCCGAGTTCGACCACCTCGTCGCCGACGCCCACCGGCTGGGCCTGCGCACCGTCGTCGACGTCGTCCCCAACCACTGCTCCACCGCCCACCCGTGGTTCCGCGAGGCGCTGGCGGAGGGCCCCGGCGGCCCCGCCCGGTCGCTGTTCCACTTCGCCGAGGGACGCGGCGAGCACGGCGAACTGCCGCCCAACAACTGGCGGGCGATGTTCGGCGGCCCCGCCTGGTCCCGGGTGACCGAACCGGACGGCAGCCCCGGCCAGTGGTACCTGCACCTGTTCACCCCGGAGCAGCCCGACCTCAACTGGCGCGACCCACGGGTGGGCGAGCACTTCGAGCACGTGCTGCGCTTCTGGCTGGACCGGGGCGTGGACGGCTTCCGCATCGACGTCGCGGCCGGCCTGTTCAAGCACCCGGCCCTCCCCGACTCCCCGGACCCCGGGGCGGACGAGCGGACCCGCGACTCCGTCAACCCGCTGGCCTGGAACCGTCCCGAGGTGCACGGGGTGTGGCGGCGGTGGCGCGCGATCTGCGAGGAGTACACCGCCCGCGACGGACGCGAGCGCCTGCTGGTCGGCGAGGTCTCCGTGCCCACCCCGGCCGAACAGGCCCGCTACGTCCGGCCCGACGAGCTCCACCAGGCCTTCTTCTTCCACCTGCTGAGCGCGCCCTGGAACGCGGGGGCGTTCCGGACGGCCGTCGCCGAGGCGCTGCGCGACATCGCCGGCACCGGGTCCACCGTCACCTGGGTGCTCAACAACCACGACCAGGTCAGGACCGTCACGCGCTACGCGGGCGGCCCCTCCGGGCACTTCGGTGCCGCCAGGGCGCGTGCCGCCGCACTGCTGATGCTGGCGCTGCCCGGGGCCGCGTACGTCTACCAGGGCGAGGAACTGGGGCTGCCCGAGGTCGTCGACCTGCCGGACGAGGTGCTGACCGACCCGATCTTCCGCCGTACCGGCAGCAGGCGCTTCGTCCGCGACGGCTGCCGGGTGCCGCTGCCCTGGTCGGGGCACGTCTCGCCGTTCGGCTTCACCGCCGAGGGCAGTACGGCCCGGCCGTGGCTGCCGCAGCCCGACTGGTTCGCCGAGCACAGCGCCGACCGCGCGCTGCTGGACACCGGTTCCTTCTGGCACCTGTACCGGGAGGCCCTGGGCCTGCGGGCCCGGCTGCCCCAGCTCGGCGAGGGGACGCTGCGCTGGCTGGAGACGCCGCCCGGGGTGCTCGCCTTCGTCCGCGGCGAGGGCCTGGTCTGCGCCGTCAACTTCGGCGACGAGCCGGTCCCGGCCCCGGTGCCCGGGCAGCCGCTGCTGTCCAGCACCCCCTGCCCGGCCGGGGTCCTGCCGGGCAACGCCGCCGCCTGGTGGGTCCACGACCCGGCGCACAGCTGACCGTTCCGCACCTCCTACAGCACCACGGCACCACGGCACCACACCAACGCACCCCACCGAAGAAGGGACACCACTCGATGAAGCGCACCCTCGTCGCGGCCACCGCCATATGCGGTCTGGCCCTCGCGACCACCGCCTGCGGCGGTGAGACCAAGTCCGCCTCCGACTCCGGGCCGGCGGCCGGCAGCCAGAAGCTCAAGGGCCAGACGGTGACCGTCGCGGCCGTCTGGACCGGCGTCGAGCAGCAGAACTTCCAGAAGGTCCTGGACGGCTTCACCGCGAAGACCGGGGCGAAGGTGGCGTACGTCTCCACCGGCGACAACTTCGCGACCGTCCTGGGCAGCAAGATCGAGGGCGGTGACTCCCCGGACGTGGCGATGGTGCCGCAGCCCGGCGTCCTCAAGGAGTTCGCGGGCAAGGGCTGGCTCCAGCCGCTGTCGCCGGAGGTGAAGGGCGCCGCGGAGAAGAACTACGCCAAGATCTGGCAGACCTTCGGCACGGTCGACGGCACCTACTACGGCCTGTACTTCAAGACGTCCGACAAGTCGACGGTCTGGTACAGCCCGGCCGCGCTGGAGACGGCCGGCGTGCAGCCGCCGAAGACCTTCGCGGAGATGCTGGACGCCGCCCGCGCGGTCTCCGACTCGGGCCTGCCCGCCTTCGCCGTCGGCGGCTCCGACGGCTGGACGCTCACCGACTGGTTCGAGAACGTCTACCTCTCCCAGGCGGGCCCGGAGAACTACGACAAGCTGACCCGGCACGAGATCCCGTGGAGCGACCCCACGGTCGTCAAGGCGCTCACCACCCTGGGCCAGTTGTTCGGCGAGGACGACCTGCTCGCCGGCGGCCGCAAGGGCGCCCTGGCCACCAGCTTCCCCGACTCCGTCGCGCACGTCTTCGGCAAGAGCCCCAAGGCCGGCCTGGTCTACGAGGGCGACTTCGTCGGCGGTGTCATCTCCGGCGACCTGGGCGGCAAGGTCGGCGAGGACGCCAAGTTCTTCCCCTTCCCCTCGGTCGACGGCGGCCCGGCCCCGGTGGTCGGCGGCGGCGAGGCCGCCGTGGCGCTGAAGTCGGGCAAGAACGCCGAGGCCGGCATGGAGCTGATCTCCTACCTGGCCACCCCCGAGGCGGCGGGGATCTGGGCGAAGGCGGGCGGCTTCCTCTCCCCCAACACCGAACTGGACCCGGCCTCCTACGCGGACGACACCCTGCGCACGGCCGCCAAGTCGCTGGTCGACGCCGGTGACACGGTGCGCTTCGACATGTCGGACCAGACCCCGCCCGCCTTCGGCGGCACGCCCGGCAAGGGCGAGTGGAAGATCCTCCAGGACTTCCTGCGCGACCCGTCGGACCCGAAGGCCACCGCGGCGGCGCTCGAGGCCGCGGCCGCCAAGGCCTACAAGGGCTGAGGCCGGGTCATGTCCGCCTCCACCCGCAAGGTGCCGTCCGCTCCGGCGGGCGGCACCGCCCCGGCCGCCGTCCGGCGGCGTTCGCGCCGGGCCCGGCTCACGGCGATCGTCTTCGCGCTGCCGGCGCTCGCCCTGCTCGGCGCCCTCGTCGGCTACCCCATCCTCTTCTCGGTCGGCCGCAGCCTGTTCGACGCGAGCGGCGACCGCTTCGTGGGGCTGGCCAACTACCAGGAGATGTTCAGCGACCCGGCGAGCCTCAAGGCCGTCCGCAACACCGCGATCTGGGTCGTGGCGGCGCCGGGGCTGCTCACCGGCGTCGGCCTGGTGCTGGCCGTGCTCACCGAGAAGATCCGCTGGGCCACCGCCTTCAAGCTGCTGATCTTCATGCCGATGGCGGTCTCCTTCCTCGCCGCGGGCATCACCTTCCGCCTGGTGTACGACCAGGACCCGCAGCGCGGCGTGATGAACGCGGTCGCCGTCGCCGTCCACGACACCTTCAACGACTCCTCGGCCTACCCCGGCGCCCGCCCCCGCGGTACGGAGGTGCTCGAGGAGTCCGGTGACGGCGGCTACCAGGCGGTCGCGCGGGTGGAGCCGGGCAGGGACGTCACCCTGGGCCTGGTCGGCCTGCCGCCCGCGTCGCTCCCGGCGCAGGCCCGGCCGGCGGCGCCCGCGGAGGCCTCGGACGACGCCGTCACCGGCGTGGTCTACCTGGACTTCGTGCCGGGCGGCGGGGGCACGCCCGGCGCCGTGGACCCGCAGGAGCGCGGTCTGCCGCACATGGCCGTCGAGCTCACCAGGAACGGCGCGGTGGTCGCCACCGCCACCACCGGGGACGACGGTTCCTTCCGCTTCCCGGACGCGAAGGACGGCCCCTACGGCGTCCGGCTGCCCGGGAAGAACTTCGCGGAGCCGTACGCGGGCATCGACTGGCTCGGGCCGACGCTGGTCACGCCGGCCATCATCGGCGCCTACCTGTGGATCTGGACCGGCTTCTCCATGGTGCTGATCGGCGCGGGGCTCGCCTCCCTGCCGCGCGAGACGCTGGAGGCCGCCCGGATGGACGGCGCGAGCGAGTGGCAGATCTTCCGCAGGATCACCGTGCCGCTGCTGGCGCCGGTGCTGGGCGTGGTCTTCGTGACGCTGGTGATCAACGTGATGAAGGTCTTCGACCTCGTCTACATCATCGCGCCGGGCCCGGTGCTGGAGGACGCCAACGTCCTGGCGCTGCAGATGTGGCTGGTCTCCTTCGGCGGCGGCAACAACCAGGGCCTGGGCAGCGCGATCGGCGTCGTCCTGCTGCTGCTCGTGCTGCCCGCGATGGCCCTCAACATCCGACGCTTCCGCAGGAGCAACCGATGACCGTGCAGACCGCCGCTCCGCGCCCCGCTCCGCCGACCCCGCCCGGCGGGCCGTCCGGCCGGGCACCCGGGCGTCCCTCCGTGGCGGCCCGGCTGGGTTCGGTGCTGCGCGGCGGGCTCGTCCAAGTGCTGCTGACGGTCGTCGCGCTGGTCTGGCTCACCCCGACGGTGGGGCTGTTCGTCTCCTCGCTGCGCAGCTCCGACGAGAACGCCGGCTCGGGCTGGTGGAGCGCTCTGCTCCACCCCGGGTCGCTGGGCTTCGACAACTACTCCGCGATCCTCGGGGACAGCGGGATCACCCAGGCGTTCTGGAACACCGTGCTGATCGCGGTGCCCGCCACGGCCGCCGTCGTCGTCCTCGCCGCGCTGGCCGGGTACGCCTTCGCCTGGCTGGAGTTCCCGGGGCGCGACTGGGTCTTCCTGGTGGTCGTCGGCATGCTCGTGGTGCCGGTGCAGATCGGGCTGCTGCCGGTGGCCAGGCTGTTCCGGGAGGTCGGGCTGTTCGGCACGACGGCGGGCGTGGTCCTCTTCCACGTGGCGTACGGGCTGCCGTTCGCGATCTTCCTGCTGCGCAACTACTTCGCCGAGATCCCGCGGGAGATGCTGGAGGCCGCCCGCATGGACGGCGGGTCGGAGTGGACGATCTTCCGGAAGCTGGTGCTGCCGGTGGGCCGTCCGGCGATCGCGAGCCTGGCCATCTTCCAGTTCCTGTGGGTCTGGAACGACATGCTGGTCGCGCTGATCTTCGCCGACGCCGGATCGCAGCCGCTCACGGTCGCCCTGCAGTCCCAGATGCGGCAGTTCGGCGCCAACATCGACGTACTGGCGCCCGGCGCCTTCCTGTCGCTGATCGTGCCGCTGGTGGTCTTCTTCGCCTTCCAGCGGCACTTCGCGGAGGGGGTCATGGCGGGGTCGGTGAAGTAGCGGGGTCGGTGAAGTAGCGCGCCGCGTCTCACCGGCGGGTGCGGTGATACATCGGATGTCTTTCTTGTCAGTCGGCCCGATCCCCCTTAGGGTCGGGGCGGAGGACAGGACTCCTCCGACGTATCACCGCACCCGCACCCCCGGCCGTCCTCCCCCGATCCCCGAGGAACCGTCAGCCATGCCCCTGCAGCCGTGGTTCGCCGACGCCAAGCTCGGCATCTTCGTCCACTACGGGATCTACGCGGTCGACGGCGTGCCCGAGTCCTGGGCCTTCTACAACGGCGACGTCCCCCACGAGCGGTACATGCGCCAGCTCGACGGCTTCACCGCCGCGCACTACGACCCGGACGCCTGGGCCCGGCTCTTCGCCCGCGCGGGCGCCCGTTACGCGGTGCTGACCGCCCGGCACCACGACGGCGTCGCCCTGTGGGACACCGCGCAGGGCGACCTGTCGGTCGTCCGGCGCACCCCCGCCGGGCGCGACCTGATCGACCCGTACGCGCGGGCGCTGCGCGAGCAGGGCCTCAAGGTCGGTCTCTACTACTCCCATTCGGACTGGAACCACCCGGACTACCCCAGCGTCGTCCACCCCGACCCGCCCACCCCGGACGTGGTGACCAGCCGGTTCGTCGCCCCCGCGGACGGCACGGAGGACCCGGCGGCCTGGCGGCGCTACCTGGCCTACCGCGACGCCCAGGTCGGCGAGCTGGTCGACCGCTTCCGCCCCGACCTGCTGTGGTTCGACGGCGAGTGGGAGCGCAGCGAGGACCAGTGGGGCCTGGACGCCCTGGCCGCGCGGATCCTCGCCGGGAACCCGCAGACGGTCCTCAACGCGCGCATGCTCAGCCACGGCGACTACGCCACGCCCGAGCAGGGCATCCCCGTCGAACCGCCGCCCGGGCCGTGGGAGCTGTGCCTGACCGTCAACGACTCGTGGGGCTTCCAGCACGGCGACCACCGCCACAAGTCGGTGGGCCAGTTGGTCCGCTACTTCACCGAGACGATCGGCGCCGGCGGCAACCTGCTGCTGGACGTCGGGCCCCGCGAGGACGGCACCATCACCCCGGAGCAGACCGAGCGCCTGGAAGGGCTCGGCGACTGGATCCGCGCCCATGCCGACGCCGTGTACGGCACCCGCGCCGGCCTGCCGGCCGGGCACCACTACGGCCCCAGCACCCTGTCCGCCGACCGCCGCACCCTGTACCTGGTCTGCTTCGACGCCCCCCGCGAGACCATCGCGGTACGCGGCCTGCGCAACCGCGTGCGCCGCGTCTCCGTCGTCGGCAGCGGCGCCGCCCTCGGCCACCACGTGACCGGCGGGCTCCACGAGGTCCCCGGAGTGACCTGGATCGACGCCCCCTCCACCGGCGCCCTGGACCCCTACGCCACCGTCCTCGCCCTCGAACTCGACGGCGAACTCGACCTCTACCGAGGCACGGGCCGCGCGTAGCCCCTGCCGTGACGCTGCCGTACCCTCGCGGGGTGCCCGCCCGTCCCGTCTTCCACAACCCGCCCGCGCGGCCCCACGAGGTGGTGGCCGGGCTGTGCCTGGGACACACCGCTCGGCGGTTCGGGCGCCTCGCCAACGAGGCCGTCGCGCTGGCGGCGTCACTGGCGGCACGTGCCGAGGCGGATCCGTCGGACGTGGACGGCCGGGCGGTGGACGGTTACGGCGACGTGCGGCACTTCCTGCGCCTTCGGTGACGGGGGGCGTCCCCGTCGCGGTGGCCAGGGCAGTTCCGGCGGCGTCGTGTGCCCTGTGGGGCCGAACCCCGCTTCCTGCCCGGCGAGCCGGCCCGGGGCCCGGACGGGGACGGCCGTGCGGTCCTCTTCAGGCCGAGTGTGCGAGTTCGTCGGGGTGGACGGCGTGGGCGAGCGGCTCGCCGCGGGCGAGGCGTTCGATCTCCTCGATCGCGGCGTCGGCGAGCCGGGCCAGCTCGTTGCCCAGGGATCCGGCGACGTGCGGGGTGAGCAGGACGTTCGGCAGGTCGTAGAGCGGCGAGCCGGCGGGCAGCGGCTCGGGGTCGGTGACGTCGAGGACGGCGTGCAGCCGGCCGGAGACCAGCTCCGCGGTGAGCGCGGCGGTGTCGACCAGCGAGCCGCGCGCGGTGTTGACCAGCGTCGCCCCGTCCCGCAGCAGCGCCAGGCGTGCGGCGTCGAAGAGGTGCCGGGTCTCGGGCAGTTCGGGGGCGTGGACGGTGACCACGTCGCTGCTCCGGCACAGGTGGTCGAGCTCCACCGGTTCCGCGCCGAGCGCCACCGCCTCGGCGGGAGCGAGGTGGGGGTCGTGGAGGAGCAGGCGCAGGTCGAAGGGGCGCAGCAGCTCGACGACCCGCCGTCCGATGCGGGAGGCGCCGACGACCCCCACGGTGCGGCGATAGTTCCCGATGCCGCCGGGCGTCTCGGAGAGCGCCGGTTTCCGGCGGGCCTCCCGGTAGGCCCGCGCGGACTCCAGCACGCGCTTGCCGGAGAACAGCACAGCGGCGACGGTGTACTCGGCCACCGGCAGGGCGTTGGCGGCGGCCGCGCTGGAGACCTGCACGCCGCGCTGCCACACGGCGTCGGTGACGTGCTGCTTGACCGACCCCGCGGCGTGGACGACCGCGCGCAGCGCCGGCATCCGCTCCAACGCCGCCTCGTCCAGCGCCGGGCAGCCCCACCCCGTCAGCAGCACCTCGGCGCCGGCGAGCGCCTCCGCCACGGCGGGGTCGGCGAAGTCCTCGACGAGCACGGTGGGGTCCAGGCGGGCGACGCGGGAGAGCCGCCCGAGCGCCACGTCGGTGAGGACGGCCTCACGTGTGGCGGCCCGCATGGCCAGGACGGTACGGGGACGGTGGTGCTCAGGGGTCACGTGGCGGCTCCCGCTGGGGACCTGCGGCCGGACGGGTGGATCGGTGGGCGCCATCCTTCGCACAGGACGGTGCGCCGTCAAGGGCGGAGCGTTCCCGCGACGCGTCCGCCGACCGCCCCGGAGCCTGCACCGGCCGCGGAGCGGCCTCCCCGTGGCGTCGGGCCGGTGGGTGCCGCGCCGGTTGCTCGGCTGTCGCACCGTCTCGCGCCCTTCGGGCGCGAAGATGCGGGCTGCGGAGAGGAGGGTGGGCGGTCGGGGCTTGTCGGCAGATTGCGGCCCGGTGGGCGTCGGGGGGTTCAGGCGCCGGAGCGGGGCCGGTTGTTCGTCCGGCTCGGGTCTCGTTGCCGTCCGCGGGTGCAGACGGCCGGTGACCACGCCCACCGTCCGTGGGTGGCGCGCCCGCCGTAACCGGCGTCTGCGGGTGACTCCCCGATTTCCGGCGCGTTCGGCGGACGTGGGTACCGGGCCGGGAGCCGAGCCGGCCCGGTACCCCCATCATGGGTCAGCGGCCGGCGGTCAGCACGGTGTCGTAGCCCGGGAGGACGACGTCGCGGATGATCGCGTTCCGCTCGTCGAAGGGGAGGAACGCGCTCTTGAGCGCGTTGACGGTGACCTCGCGCAGGTCCTCCGCCGTCCAGCCCGCCTCGCTGACCAGCAGTTCCATCTCTCGGGTCATGGTGGTCGCCGAGACCAGGCGGTTGTCGGTGTTGACGGTGACGCGGAAGCCGAGGTCGCGCAGCAGGGTGATGGGGTGCCCGGCGATGGAGGTGGCGGCGCCGGTCTGGAGGTTGGAGGTCGGGCAGACCTCCAGCGCGATGCGGCGGTCGCGTATCCAGCCCGCGAGGCGGCCGAGCTTGCCGTCCACGATGTCCTCGGCGAGGCGGACGCCGTGGCCGATCCGCAGCGCGCCGCAGACCTGCACGGCCTGGTGGATGCTGGGCAGGCCGTGGGCCTCGCCCGCGTGGATGGTGAAGGGCACGTTCTCGCGGCGCAGGTACTCGAAGGCGGCGAGGTGGTCGGCGGGCGGGAACCCGTCCTCGGCCCCGGCGATGTCGAAGCCGACGACACCGGCGTCGCGGTAGGCCACGGCGAGGCCGGCCACCTCGCGGCTGCGGTCGGTCATACGCATCGCGCACAGCAGGGTCCCCACGCGGACCGGCGTGCCCGCGGCGGCGGCCTTCGCCATGCCGGCGGCCAGACCCTCCTGGACGGTCTCGACGACCTCGGCGAGGGTGAGGCCGCGGTGCACCAGCAGCTCGGGGGCGTAGCGCACCTCGCCGTAGACGACGCCGTCGGCGGCGAGGTCGAGCACGTACTCCTCGGCGACGCGCAGCAGGCCCTCGCGGGTGCCCATCACGGCGATGGTGTGCTCGAAGGTGGCGATGTAGCGGACGAGGTCGCCGGAGTTCGCCGCGTCGTAGTACCAGGCGGCCAGCTCGCCGGGGTCGGTGGCGGGCAGCGCGTGGCCGGTCTCCGCGGCCAGTTCGACCAGGGTGGCCGGCCGCAGGCCGCCGTCCAGGTGGTCGTGGAGGACGGCCTTGGGAAGCCGGCGTATCAGGTCGGTGTCGAGGGCGGTCACGCGGTGTGCTCCTGGTCGGTGGGGGCGGTGGCGGCGGGCTGGAGGAGGTCCCAGCGGTTCCCGTACGGGTCCTGGAAGACGGCGACCGAGCCGTACGCCTCGTGGCGGGGCTCCTCCAGGAAGGTCACGCCCGCGGCGAGCATCCGCGCGTGGTCGCCCGCGAAGTCCTCGGTGTGCAGGAAGAAGCCGACCCGTCCGCCGGTCTGGTCGCCGACCCGCGAGAGCTCCGCGTCGTTCTTGGCGCGGGCGAGCAGCAGCCCACTGCCGGAGGCGCCGCCGGGCGGGCGCACGACGACCCACCGGCTACCGCCGGGGCGCGGCTCGTCCTCGACGAGCTCGAATCCGAGGGCGCCGGTGTAGAAGGCGATGGCCTCGTCGTAGTCGCGGACGACGAGGGTGACCAGGGCGATACGGGACATGCGCGAACGTTATACGTAACACCACGGCCCGGGCAAGGCGCCCCTGCGGGCGGCACGGAGCCGCCCGCGGGGGGCGGGCCGGCCAGGCGCGCAGGGCGCGGCGCCGCAGCGCCCGGGCGTGGCGACCTCGGAGGCCGGGCGGCAGGCGGGTACACGCGGCCCGGCCCGGGAGGGGTCTCCCGGGCCGGGGGTCGGGGTCGCGGGGGTCAGTCGGTGCGCGGCCGGCGCAGGAGGCCCACGGCGGCGTCGAGGACGAGGAACCCGAGCAGCGTCACGCCGAGGACGGGCAGTGCCCAGCCGAGGGCGGCGACGGCGGGGACGCCGAGGACCAGCGCGGGCACGGGCAGGCGGCGCCAGGTGCCGCGTGCGGGGGCCCGGCCGAATGGGGCGGCGCGGTCGGCACGGACGGGCCGGCGTTGCCACCACATGCGGTAGCCCCAGCAGATGACGAGGACCAGGCCGAGCGCCACCACCGCCAGCACGATCTGGTTGACCAGGCCGAAGAGCAGGCCCATGTGGCCCTGGACGCCGAGCTTGCTGAGCTTGGCCGGGGTGGGGTGGTCGGCCCAGCGGCTCTCGGAGGTGACCTCGCCCCGGGCGGCGTCGACGGCGACCCGGTCGTAGTGCACCGGCCACCGGTCGTCGTCCTGGGCGACGGTCCAGGCGGTCGACGCGTCGGCGGGCGGGGTCAGTTCGACCCTGCCGCCCAGGCCCGCGTCCCGGGCCACGGCCAGGACCGTGTCGAAGGCGGCCGGGTCGGCGGCCGCCGTGGAGCGGCCGCCGCCGTGCCCGGCGTGTCCCTCCTGCGCCGGGCCGGAGCCGGTTCCCACGCCGGGCAGGGAGGTGTCGAGCGCGGGCGCGTGCCCCTTGACCGCGTCCAGGAACCGTCCGAAGCGCTCACCGGCGTAGTGGGACCAGGTCAGACCGGTGGCGCTGAGGAAGAGCAGGCCGAGGGCCAGCCACACGCCGGTGGCGGCGTGCCGGGTACGGGTGCGGCGCACTCCCCGGGCGGACCTGTCGGGCAGGAGCACACCGCGGGCCGTGGGGGCGCGCAGGCCTCGGGCGCGTCCGAGCCACAGCACGAGCCCGCCCGCGACGATCACCCACAGCCAACTGGCGGCGACCTCGGAGTAGAGCCGGCCGGTCTCCCCGAGGTGGAGGTTGCGGTGCAGGTCGTCCAGCCAGGTCGACAGCGGCGTCGAGCCGAACCACGTGGTCAGCTCCCCGCGCACCTCGGCCGTGGAGGGGTCGACGAACACCGTGCGCTGTTTGTCGCCCAGTTCGGGGACGGAGAGCACGACGCGCGTGGTGTCCTCGGGGCCGGACGGGGTGATCACCGAGGCGAGCGTCCCCTCCGGGTGGGCGGCCCTGGCGGCCGTGATCTGTTCGGCCAGCGGACGCGGTGGGCCGTCGGGCCGCTCGGTGTACAGCAGGTCGCCGTAGGCGAGCCGGTCGAACTGCGGGGTGAAGGTGTAGGCGAGGCCCGTGAGGGCGGCGACGAGGAGGAAGGGGGCGACGAACACCCCGGCGTAGAAGTGCAGTCGGACGAGCAGTGCGCGTGCCTCGCGCCAGGAGCGCCGCTGTTGCGCGGTGGTGCCGGACAGGTCCGCGGCCGGCGCGGCGCCTTCCCCGGCAGGGGCCGCGGCGTCCCCGCCGTGTCCGTCGGTCGGTGTCTGTTCCTGTGTGGAAGACATGGGTGCATCCCCGATCGGCGCCCGGCGCGTACGGCGCGGGCGCGGGTGAAGTCGGCAGGTCGGTCCGCCGTGACGGCGGGACGGCGTGGCCGCGCGGCGGACGGGGCCGTGCGCGGGCAGGCCGGACTGCGCCCGTCACCGCAGGTGGGCGGGACGGACGGTCAGCAGCTGATCGCCGGCTTCGGTGGGCCCCTGCGTGCCACCGTGTGCCGCAGGGGTGTCCGGCGCGGTGGGCGCGCCGGACGGGGGGAGGCCACGGGGCGGGCCGGGGCGGCGTGGTCGTGGGCGACGACGGTGCGTACCGCCCGGCGCAACGGGGCGAGCAGGACCGCGCCCAGGGCGCGGCCGGCCCGGAAGACCGCGGCCTCGCCCCGCCACAGCCACAGCCCGCACAGCGCGGCGGCGAGCGCGTGGGCCGCGGCCATGCCCGTGGTCCAGCCGCCGGCCGGGGAGGCGGACATGGGCATCGCGCCCATCGCCGCGGCCGTGTGACGGTACGCCGGGCCCGCGTCGGCGGGGGCGGCGGCGAAGGCCTGGGCGAGGCCGAACCAGGCGTGCAGCGCGAACTGCGCCCCCACCGTGGCTCCCGTGACCGTCAGGGCGCCGCGCTCCCGGCGTCCGGCGAGCCACCAAGCCCCGGCGGTCGTGGCGGCGAACGCGTACCCGACCGCCCAGCCCGGCACCGCCCGAGACATCAGGGCGTGGCCGAGCCCGGTCACCGTCACGCACACGGCCGCGAACACCGCGGCGCGTGCGAGGCGGAAGGCGGGCCCGGAGGTCATGGGCAGCCATGGTGCCAGGCGGGTCGCCGTCCGCGCCACGAGTCCCGAACTCCCTCTCCCGTAGGGCCTCGTGGTTCCCGTAAATTGCTGTCATGGGGGCAGCGGGCGCAGGGGACGGACCGGTGCGGGGCGGCCGGCGGGCGAAAGCGCGCGGCTCCGGCGGGCGTTCCGGCGGGCGTTCCGGTGCGGGCAGCCGGTACGGC
The DNA here is from genome assembly GCF_055635295.1 of Streptomyces sp. NPDC111520. Classification (NCBI taxonomy): domain Bacteria; kingdom Bacillati; phylum Actinomycetota; class Actinomycetes; order Kitasatosporales; family Streptomycetaceae; genus Streptomyces; species Streptomyces sp. NPDC111520. The sequence continues at coordinate 519,519 of NZ_JBVKBW010000007.1, forward strand.
TCGGGCGAGGGCACCCGTCAGGGCTCGGCCGCGGACGCCCGCGGGGGCACCGCCCACCCTCTGGTGCTGCTGGTGGCCGGTGTGCTGTTCCTCGCCGCGGGTGTCTGGCTCCTGACCTCGGCCGCCCGGGACACCCTGTCGGTGCGCTACGGCGTGCACACGGTGGGCACCGTCCGCGAGGCGCACGGCGGCCCGGGCGACGGGCGGCTGTGGGTGACGTTCACCGTGGCGGGCGCCGAGGTGACCCATCCGCTGCCACGGGGCACCAACCGCCGTCAGGTCAACCACGGGGACCGGCTGCCCATCGTCTACCGGGCCGACCGTCCCGAGCGGGTCGTGGCGCGGCGTGACGTCGGGCACGGGCCGCTGCTGTTCTGGTCCGCGTTCAGCGCGGTGGGAGTCGTCCTGGTCGGCTGGTCCGGCATGGCGCTGCACCGGGCCGCGGGGCGGCGGGCGCGCGGCGTCCCGGGCCCGACCCCGGCGGCGTGACGTCCTCGCCGCCCGGGGGTCAGTCGGTGGTGAGGATGTGGCCGTCGCGGAGTTCGAGGACGCGGTCGGCGAGGGCGAGGAGCTGGGGGTCGTGGGTGGCGACGAGGGCGGTGACGCCTTCGCTGTGGACGACGGCGCGCAGGAGTTCCATGACGGCGCGGCCGGTGTCGGCGTCGAGCTGGCCGGTGGGTTCGTCGGCGATGATCAGGGCGGGGCGGTTGGCCAGGGCGCGGGCGATGGCGACGCGTTGCTGCTGGCCGCCGGACATCTCGCC